>NZ_ADGX01000116.1 GCF_000177675.1 Parafrankia sp. EUN1f | reverse complement strand
CCGGGTGGTCCGCGCCCCGGCGGCCCGGGTGGTCCCGGTGGTCCACGTCCGTCGCCGAACCAGATGCCGCCGCGTCCCGGCGGCTCCGGCGGTGGTCCCGGTGGTCCGCGTCCGTCGCCGAACCAGATGCCGCCGCGTCCCGGTGGCTCCGGCGGCCCGCGCCCCAACTCGAACATGTTCCAGCCGCGTCCGGCGGGCGGTGCTCCCGGCCGTCCCGGTGGCGGCGGTGGCGGTGCTCCCGGTCGTCCCGGTGGCGGCGGTGGTCCCGGTGGCGGCGGGCGTCCGGCTGCCGGTGGTCGTGGCCGTGGTGGCACGACGGCCGGTGCCTTCGGGCCCGGCGGTCGTGGGCGTCCCGGCCGGCAGCGCAAGTCCAAGCGCGCGAAGCGGCAGGAATGGGAGAGCGGGCTTGAGGCGCCGCGCATGGGGGCGATGGTCCCGCGCGGCAACGGCCAGGCGATCCGGCTTCCTCGCGGTGCGTCGCTCGCCGACTTCGCGGACAAGATCGACGCGAACCCCGGTGCGCTGGTCCAGGTGGTCTTCACCCAGCTGGGTGAGATGGTCACCGCGACCCAGTCCTGCACGGACGAGACGCTGCAGCTGCTTGGTGTGACGCTGGGTTACGACGTGCAGATCGTCAGCCCCGAGGATGAGGACAAGGAGCTCCTGGAGAGCTTCGACCTCTCCTTCGGCGGCGAGTACGGCGACGACATCGAGCTCTCGGCCCGGCCACCTGTGGTCACGGTCATGGGTCACGTCGACCACGGAAAGACCAAGCTGCTCGACGCGGTCCGCTCGACGGACGTCGTCGGCGGCGAGGCCGGCGGCATCACCCAGCACATCGGTGCCTACCAGGTACGGGCGAACGTCGACGGCACCGAGCGTCCGATCACCTTCATCGACACCCCGGGTCACGAGACCTTCACCGCGATGCGTGCCCGTGGTGCGCAGGTGACCGACATCGTGGTCCTCGTGGTGGCGGCGGATGACGGTGTGAAGCCGCAGACGATCGAGGCGTTGAACCACGCCCAGGCGGCCGGTGTGCCGGTCGTGGTCGCGGTGAACAAGGTCGACAAGGAGGGCGCGGACCCGGCGAAGGTCCGCGGCCAGCTCACCGAGTACGGCCTGGTGGCGGAGGAGTACGGCGGCGACACGATGTTCGTCGACGTGTCCGCCCGTAACCGGACCGGTATCGACGAGCTGCTCGAGGCGGTCATCCTGACCGCGGATGCCTCCCTCGACCTGCAGGCCCCGACGGGGACCGAGGCTCAGGGCGTGGCGATCGAAGGTCGCCTCGACCGTGGGCGCGGCCCGGTGGCGACCGTGCTGGTCCAGCGCGGAACCCTGCGGGTCGGTGACTCGGTCGTCGCCGGCGAGGCCTTCGGTCGCGTCCGGGCGATGCTCGACGAGAACGGTGCCCAGGTCTCGGAGGCGGGCCCGGCCCGTCCCGTGCAGGTGCTCGGTTTCACCAGCGTTCCCGACGCCGGTGACAACTTCCTCGTCGTGCCCGAGGACCGGGTCGCCCGGCAGATCGCCGAGCGCCGGCAGGCCCGCGAGCGCAACGCCGAGCTGGCGCTGAGCCGTGGCCGCCCGACGCTGGAGTCGATCCTCGAGCGGATGAAGGAGGGCGAGAAGACCCAGCTCAACCTCATCCTCAAGGGCGATGTGTCGGGTTCGGTCGAAGCCCTCGAGGACGCTCTGCTCAAGATCGACGTCGGCGACGAGGTCGGCCTGCGGATCATCGACCGCGGTGTCGGTGCGATCACCGAGACCAACGTCATGCTGGCGTCGGCCTCGGAAGCGGTCATCATCGGCTTCAACGTCCGGCCGCAGGGCAAGGCGACGGAGCTGGCCGACCGCGAGGGTGTCGAGGTCCGCTACTACTCGGTGATCTACCAGGCCATCGAGGACATCGAGAACGCCCTCAAGGGCATGCTCAAGCCGGTGTACGAGGAGGTTCAGCTCGGCACCGCCGAGGTGCGCGAGGTCTTCCGCGTTCCTCGGGTGGGCAACGTCGCAGGTTCGCTGGTCCGGTCCGGCATCATCCGCCGCAACACCAAGGCCCGGCTCATCCGGGACGGTGTCGTGGTCGCGGACAACCTCACCGTCGAGTCGCTCAAGCGCTTCAAGGACGACGCGACCGAGGTTCGCGAGGGCTACGAGTGCGGTATCGGTCTCGGGTCGTTCAACGACATCAAGATCGATGACGTGATCGAGACCTTCGAGCAGCGGGAGGTTCCCCGCGCCTGATCCGACGAAGCCGGTGCCGGTCGAACCCATCGCGGGTTCGACCGGCACCGGGACGTCGCCCGACAGGCCGCGGAAAGATCATGTGGATCGGGAGTCTGACACTGGACATCCTTCTCGGGGACGTGCATTCCCTGAAGGAGAAGCGGTCGGTGGTTCGGCCGGTCGTCGCGGAGCTTCGTCGGCGGTTCGTCGTCAGCGTCGCGGAGACCGGGAGCCACGATCTGCACCGTCGGGTCGAGATCGGGGTCGCCGTCGTGGCCGCGGACCGGGCGCACTGCGCGGACGTGCTCAGCGCCTGCGAGGACCTGGTGGCCGGACGCCCTGAGCTGGAGATTCTCTCGGCGCGGGTGCGCTACCTGTCCGATCAGGATGCCGACGGCATGACCTGCTCGGAGACAGCCCTGTCCTAGGACGCTTCCGGGTGGTCATCCAGGCTGCTGGCGCATCTCCGCTGCGGTCTGGCCTGCCCGGAGCAGCCGAGTGGGCAGTGACCCGGGGTAGGTAGGAAATGGTGGGTGTCGACCGTGGTCAGGCCGGGCACCGTGGTGTCCGCCGCCCAGGTCGACCGGGTGAGTGAGGGAGGTGGGCGGTGGCTGATCCGGCTCGCGCGCGTCGATTGGCGGTACGCATCCGTGAGGTGGTCGCGTCCACGCTGGAGCGCGGTGTCAAGGACCCCCGTCTCGGAATGGTGACCATCACGGACGCCCGGGTGACGCCGGACCTGGTGGACGCGACGATCTTCTATACGGTCTACGGCGACGACGAGGCCCGGCAGGCCTCGGCCGCGGCGCTGGAGTCGGCCAAGGGCATGCTGCGCAGCCAGGTCGGGCGGGCGACCGGCGTCAAGGTCACCCCGACGTTGACGTTCGTGCACGACCGGCTGCCGGACGATGCGCGGCATCTGGAGGACCTGCTCTCCGTGGCGCGCCGGCGCGACGCGGAGCTGGCGCTGGCCCGGCAGGACGCCCAGCCCGCCGGTGAGCCGGACCCCTACCGCCGGCCCCGTGAGATCGACGATCTCGACCTCTCCGACGCCGGCACTGACGCCGACACCTTCGCGGACGGGCTGGACGAGGACGAGGACGATGGCGGGGACGCCGGCGTCGGCTTCGACGAGGTCGCCGGGGAGGACCGCGAGGCCGCGCGCCGGGAGTCGGCGTCATGACCGTCATGTCCGCGGGAACGGGCCCGATGGGCGCTGGTACCGGGGACACGGACCGCACTGGTGCCACTGCCACTGCCACTGCCGGTGCGACCGCTGCTGCCGGTGCGACCGCTGCTGCCGGTGCGACTGCCGGTGCCGGTGCGGTCGGCGCCGGTGAGGCCTTCGGCGCGGCGGTCCGGGCGTTGCGCTCGGCCGCGGACGCGGGTGCGCCGGTGCTGTTGCTGGCGCATGTCAACCCGGACGGTGACAGCCTCGGGTCGGCCATCGCGCTGGGCCTGGCGTTGCGCCGCCTGGGCGCGCGACCGCGGGTCTCGTTCGACGCGGAGCCGTTCGTCGTCCCCCGTACGCTGCGTTTCCTTCCCGGTCAGGATCTGCTCGTCGCACCGGGCGACCTCGACGGATTCGACGCCGCCGCGGCACTGGTGGTGACCCTGGACGTCGGCAGCGAGGAGCGGCTGGGCCGGCTGTCGCGACGGCTCGCCGGTACTCAGTCGCTGGTCGTGGACCATCACGCCTCGAACACCCTCTTCGGAGAGGTCAACTTCGTCGATCCGGAGGCCGCGTCGACCAGCGTCCTGGTCACGCGGATCATCGACGCGCTCGGGGCGGAGCTCGACCGGGACATCGCCGCGGCGGTCTACACGGGTCTCGTCACGGACACCGGCTCGTTCCGCTTCGCGGCGACGACGCCCGCGGTCCACGAGCTGGCTGCCCGGCTGCTTGCCACCGGCATCCGCCACGACCAGATCTGCCGCACGCTGTGGGACACCCACCGCTTCGGCTATCTCAAACTGTTGGGCCAGGCCCTGGAACGGGCGCGGCTCGAGCCGGAGTTCGATCTCATCTGGACCTGGTGCACCGAGTCCGATCTGCGGCTGGCCGGGATCGGTTATGACGAGATCGAGGCCGTGATCGATACCGTGCGTACGGTGTCGGAGGCCGAGGTCGCGCTCGTGTGCAAGCAGGACGGCGGGATCTGGAAGCTGTCGGTGCGTTCCAAGGGCGCGGTGGATGTCGGTGCGTTGTGCACCGCGCTCGGTGGCGGCGGGCACCGTTTCGCCGCCGGGGTCTCGTCCTCGGAGTCGTTGGCGGCCACGATGGACCGGTTCCGTGAGGAGCTCGTCCACGCCCCCCGGCTGAGCCGGTGAGCGCCACGTCACCGCCCGCGCCGCCAACGCCGCCCATTCCGTCCACTCCGGACGGGCTCGTCGTCGTCGACAAGCCGGCCGGCTGGACGTCGCACGACGTCGTCGCCCGCTGTCGACGCCTGCTGCGGACCCGGCGCATCGGCCACGCCGGGACCCTTGATCCGATGGCGACCGGTGTGCTCGTGCTGGGCGTCGGGCGCGGTACCCGGCTGCTCGGCCATCTGGCCCTGACGGCGAAGGTCTACGAGGCCACGATCAGGCTCGGGCGGACCACCACGACGGACGACGCCGAGGGCGAGCCGGTCGCCGACCGGCCGGTCGAGGTCGGCGCGGGCGAGCTCGCGGCCGGGATGGCGGCGCTGACCGGTGCGATCGACCAGGTTCCGTCCAGTGTCAGCGCGGTGAAGGTCAATGGTGTGCGGGCCTACGCGCGGGTCAGGGCCGGCGAGGATGTGGTGCTGGCGCCTCGCCGGGTCACCGTGAGCCGTTTCGAGCTGCTGACCCGTCGTGGGACCGACCTGGACGTCGTCGTGGCCTGTTCGAGCGGCACCTACATCCGTGCTCTCGCGCGTGATCTGGGCGCCGCGCTCGGCTGCGGCGGCCACCTCACGGCGCTGCGCCGCAGCGAGGTCGGGCCGTTCGGCCTGGCGGCCGCGGTCGGCCTCGACGAGCTGGCCGAGCGGGGTCCCGCGGCGGTCGTCCCGCTGGGAGCGGCGGTCGCGGCGGCCTTCCCGCGCCGCGATGTCGATCTCGATCAGGCGCGTGATGTCGCTCACGGTCGATGGTTGCCTGCGCTAGGTCGTTCCGGCCCGTATGGCGTGTTCGGGCCGGACGGCGCGGTCCTGGCGTTGTTCGAGGATCGAGACGAAACAGCCCGGCCCGTGGTCGTGTTCGCGCCGGCGTAGGCGTTCGACTCGGCGCGCAATGGTCTGTCGGCGCGGTCCCCGATGGCGGCCGCAGTGGTCACCCCGTTGCCCCGAACGGCGATCGAAGATCGACTCGCGATGCCCTAGGCTTCGGCAGGTGCGACGTTGGCGCGGAGTGGAGAACACCCCGGAGGACTGGCCGGGGGGAGTCGTCACCATTGGCTTCTTCGACGGTGTTCACCTGGGGCACCGCCGGATCGTGGGCAGGGCGGTCGAGCTCGCGCGCCAGCGCGGGCAACGGTCGACGGTGCTGACCTTCGACCCGCACCCGGCGGAGGTTCTCCGTCCCGGCACCCATCCCGCCCAGCTGACCACGCTGCGGTACAAGGCGGAGCTGCTGGCCGCGATCGGCGTCGACGCGCTGTGCGTCGCCCCGTTCACCCTGGAGTTCAGCCGGATCCCGGCGGAGGAGTTCGTCCGCCAGGTTCTGGTGGGGCGGCTGCGCGCGACGACCGTGGTGGTGGGGGAGAACTTCACCTACGGCCACCGGGCGGCCGGCAACGTCGAGAGCCTGGCCCGTGACGGGCGGGCGGAGGGCTTCGAGGTGGAGGGCATCGGGCTCGTCCGCGCGGACGAGAAGGTGCTTTCCTCGACCGAGATCCGGCGGCGGGTGGCCGCCGGGGATGTCGAGGGCGCCGCGGCGGCGCTGGGGCGGCCGCACCGGGTGGAGGGCGTCGTCGTGCACGGCGACGCGCGTGGCAGGACGATCGGCTACCCGACGGCGAACCTGCAGTGCGCGCCGTGGTCCGCGATTCCTGACGACGGCGTCTACGCCGGTTTCGCGAGCTGGTCCGACCAGCGCCGGGCCGCCGCGATCTCGATCGGGACGAACCCGACGTTCGAGGGGCGGGACCGCCGGGTCGAGGCGTTCCTGCTGGACTTCGACGGCGACCTCTATGGCGAGTACATGACCTACGAGTTCACCCGCAGGTTGCGTCCCACTCTGCGATTCGACTCCGTTGATGAGCTTGTCGAACAGATGGGGCGAGATGTGGACGAGACCCGGTCGGCCACCCTGCCCGTCTGACCGTGAGACTTTTCCGTCTGACGGTCCACGGTCAAGGAAGCCGCGGGTGTGAGCCGACGACGGAAAGGGCTCAGTCGGTGTCCGGGCGGCCCCCCGGGGGTTGATAGGCTTGCCCTTCAAGCGGGAGCGGTGTGTCCGGTGACGGCGTGCCGAATGGTTGGCTCGCGGCGGTTGCTGATGGTTCACAGCTTGTTTTGCGTGGTGCAACTGGTGGTGCCCGGTCCACTGCGGTGGAGACACCGAGGGTGGGGCCGGGTGCAGGTGGTGGTGCGCAGCGGCTGATGGCGCTCAGCTGTCGTCGAGGTCCGGCGATCGTAGGGGCGGGTTCGGTGTGGTGCCGATGGCCCCGGGGGTCGGTGGGCGTGGGGCGACGGTTCGCCAGGCTTACACCGGCAGGAGGCTCGGGTGCAGAAGACCCCGGGCTCGCGCCGTCCCAGACGAGGAACGAGGTGGAGCGTGCCGCTCTCAAGCGACGTCAAGCAGAAGATCATGTCGGACTACGCCACGGTCGAACGGGACACGGGTTCGCCCGAGGTCCAGGTGGCGATGCTGACCCGTCGCATCAGTGACCTGACCGAGCACCTGAAGGTCCACAAGCACGACCACCACAGTCGACGCGGGCTGCTGCTGCTCGTCGGGCGCCGGCGCCGCCTGCTGAACTACCTGGCGAAGACGGACATCAACCGCTATCGCGCACTGATCGAGCGACTCGGTCTGCGTCGATAGCAACCAAGAGGGAGCGCCCGGTGGCGCTCCCTCCGGCGCATCCGGGGTAGGTACCGGGGCGTCGGGCCGCCGGCGGCGCTCAGGCCGCCCGGCGGCCGCAGGACCTGACCGGGTCCGCGCGGCATGAGTCGCCGGTCCTCGGTCGTGGCCGCCCGAGCGGTGCCAGCGGTGCCGGGCCCGGGAGACTTCGACTGAGCACCGGCATCCTCGATGGCGCGGGCACGGCCCACGAAGAGGATGGAGTATCGAGTGGACGACTCGACACAGGCGGCCGAGGCGGTCATCACGACGCCGGCCGGGCCCCGCACGGTGCGATTCGAGACCGGCCGGCTGGCACGGCAGGCGGCCGGTTCGGTGGTCGCCTACCTGGGCGACACCATGGTCCTTTCGGCGACGACGGTGAGTCGGTCGCCGAAGGAGCAGCTGGACTTCTTCCCGCTCACGGTCGACGTCGAGGAGCGGATGTACGCGGCGGGGCGCATCCCCGGTTCCTTCTTCCGCCGGGAGGGCCGCCCCAGCGAGGACGCGATCCTGACCTGCCGGCTCATCGACCGACCGCTGCGGCCCTCGTTCGCCAAGGGGCTGCGCAACGAGATCCAGGTCGTCGCGACGGTGCTGGCGCTGGACCCGGAGACCCTCTACGACGTCGTCGCGATCAACGCGGCGAGCGCGTCCACGATGCTGGCGGGGCTGCCGTTCAGCGGTCCGATCGGGGCGACCCGGGTCGGTTTCGTCGACGGTGAGTGGATCGCCTTCCCGACCCACGCCGAGCTCGAGCGGGCGACGTTCGACATGGTCGTGGCCGGCCGAGTGCTGGAGGACGGCTCCGACGTCGCGATCATGATGGTCGAGGCGGAGGCCACGCCTGGGACGGTGGGCCTGCTCGCGGGCGGTTCGCCCGCGCCGACCGAAGAGGTCGTCGCGGCCGGTCTGGAGGCCGCGAAGCCGGCGATCCGCGAGCTGTGCCGGGCCCAGAGCGAGCTGGCGGCCGGCGCGGCCAAGCCGCAGCGCGACTTCCCCCTGTTCGTCGACTACCACGCCGACGTGCTGGAGTCGCTGACAGCGGCGGTCGGCGAGGAACTGGCGGCGGCGCTGCGCATCGCCGGCAAGGCCGAGCGTGAGGCGGAGCTGGAGCGGGTGCGTGTGCTGGCCGTGGAGAAGGTCTCCGGCCAGTTCGAGGGGCGCGACAAGGAGATCGGCCCGGCCTACCGGGCGCTGACCAAGAAGCTGGTCCGTTCCCGGATCGTCGCGGACGGCGTGCGCATCGACGGCCGTTCCACCACCGAGATCCGGGAGCTGTCGGCCGAGGTCGACTACATCCCGCGGGTGCACGGCTCGGCGCTGTTCGAGCGGGGCGAGACGCAGATCCTCGGTGTCACGACGCTGGCGATGCTGCGGATGGAGCAGACCGTCGACACGCTCAACCCGGAGCGCACCAAGCGGTACATGCACAACTACAACTTCCCGCCGTACTCCACCGGTGAGACGGGCCGGGTGGGCTCGCCGAAGCGGCGCGAGATCGGCCACGGCGCACTCGCCGAGCGGGCCCTGCTGCCGGTGCTGCCGGACCGCGAGGAGTTCCCCTACGCGATCCGCCAGGTCTCCGAGGCGCTGGGCTCCAACGGTTCGACCAGCATGGGCTCGGTGTGTGCCAGCACGCTGTCGCTGCTGAACGCCGGTGTGCCGCTCAAGGCGCCGGTGGCCGGCATCGCGATGGGGCTGATCCAGGAGGGCGACGCGTTCGTCACCCTGACCGACATCCTCGGAGCCGAGGACGCCTTCGGTGACATGGACTTCAAGGTCGCCGGCACCCGCGACTTCGTGACGGCGCTGCAGCTCGACACCAAGCTCGACGGCATCCCCGCCTCGGTGCTGGCCGGTGCGCTGCAGCAGGCGCGGGCGGCCCGCCTGACGATCCTGGAAGTGATGGCCGAGGCCATCGGCGCGCCGGACGAGATGTCCACGCACGCGCCGCGGGTCATCTCGGTGAAGATCCCGGTTGACAAGATCGGTGAGGTCATCGGGCCCAAGGGCAAGATGATCAACCAGATCCAGGCGGACTCCGGCGCCGAGATCACGGTCGAGGACGACGGCACGATCTACATCGGCGCCGCCGACGGGACGTCGGCCGAGACCGCCCGTTCGGCGATCAACGCGATCGCCAACCCGCAGATGCCCGAGGTCGGCGAGCGTTACCTCGGTACCATCGTGAAGATCACCAACTTCGGTGCCTTCGTCTCGCTGACGCCGGGCAAGGACGGCCTGCTGCACGTCAGCAAGCTCAAGCAGCTCGCGGGCGGCAAGCGGGTGGAGAAGGTCGAGGACGTGCTGTCGGTCGGCCAGAAGCTGCAGGTGGAGATCACGGAGATCGATGCGCGGGGCAAGATCAGCCTGGCGCCTGGCGCGGAGGCCGTTGACGCGGTTGCCGCCGAATCCTGAGTCACCCCTGTGTCCGCGGGGGTCCTCCTCCTGACAGGAGTGTTGTGACGGAGACGGATCTGTCCACGTCCGACGAGCGCACGCCGGCTCCGCGCGGGTCGGAGGTCACCTCCGCCCCGTCGCCGGTCCGTGTCGCCGAACTGCTCGCCGCCGGATCCGGGCCCGAGGAGCTGCTGGCCGGCACCGTGCGCCGCACGGTGCTGCCCGGCGGCCTGCGGGTCATCACCGAGAAGGTGCCCGGTGTCCGGTCCGTGGCCATCGGCGTCTGGGTGGGGGTCGGCTCCCGCGACGAGACCCCGCTGACCGGCGGCTGCTCGCACTACCTGGAGCACCTGCTCTTCAAGGGCACCCCGAGCCGGGACGCACTGTCGATCAGCGCCGCCATCGAGGCGGTCGGTGGCGACCTGAACGCGTTCACGGCGAAGGAGTACACCTGCTACTACGCCCGGGTCCTCGACTCGGACCTGGACCTCGCCGTCGACGTCGTCTGTGACATGGTCGCCAACTCGCTGGTGACCGCGGACGACGTCGAGGCCGAGCGTGGCGTGATCCTCGAGGAGATCGCCATGCACGAGGACGATCCCGGCGACGTCGTCCACGACGTCTTCGCCGACGCGGTCCTCGGGTCCTCGGTGCTGGGTCGGCCGGTGCTGGGCACGGTCGACACGATCCAGGCCCTCGGCCGGGAGACGATCTTCGACTACTACCGGGAGCGCTACGCCCCGCCGGCGCTCGTGATCTCGATCGCCGGGAACCTCGAGCACGACCAGGCCCTCGACCGGGTGGTCCGGGCGTTCGCCGACCACCTCGGCGGGCCCGCGCGGCCGCAGGACGTCCGCCGCGGCGAATATCCCTTCCCGCCGCCGCCGGGCATCGTCGTGGACCGGCGGCCCACCGAGCAGGCGCATGTCGTGCTCGGCACGGTCGGTCTCTCCCGGCACGATCCACGGCGCTACGCGCTCGGGGTGCTGTCGACGGCGCTCGGGGGCGGCATGAGTTCGAGGCTGTTCCAGGAGGTCCGGGAGAAGCGGGGCCTGGCGTACTCGGTCTACTCGTTCGACAACCAGTTCGCCGACGCGGGCCTGTTCGGGGTCTACGCGGGCTGCACGCCGGGCCGGGCCGACAACGTGCTGGAGATCTGTCGCGAGCAGGTGCAGCAGATCGCCGAGCACGGCATCACCCAGGAGGAGCTCGACCGCGCCCGGGGCCAGAACCGCGGGGGCCTCGTGCTCAACCTGGAGGACACCGGGTCGCGGATGAGCCGGCTGGGCAAGAGCGAGCTGGTGCACGGCGAGCTGCTGTCGGTGGACGAGGTGCTCGCCCGGGTCGAGGCTGTGACCCTGGACGACGTGCGGGCGCTCGCGGGCGAGCTGGTGGACCAGCCGTGGGCGCTGGGCGTCATCGGCCCGTTCGACGACCACGATTTCAGCGCCGCCGTCGCCCGCTGACCGCGGTGCGGTGCGGTGCGGCATGGCGCGTGCAGGACACAGGAGGGGCATGAAGTGATCGCTGTCGGTGTGCTCGGATCCCGTGGCCGGATGGGTGCCACGGTGTGCCGGGCTGTTCGCGAGGCCCCCGATCTGGAGCTGGTCGCCGAGATCGACGCCGGTGACGACCGTTCCGGGCTCGCCAAGGCCGACGTGCTGGTCGACTTCACCCACCCCGACGCGGTCATGGACAACCTGCAGTGGGCGGTGGAGAACGGCGTCCATTCGGTGGTCGGGACGACCGGCTTCGACGACGACCGCCTCGCCACCGTGCGTGGCTGGCTGGGCCCCGATCCGTCGGTCGGGGTTTTCGTGGCCCCCAACTTCGGTATCGCCGCCGTCCTGATGATGATCTTCGCGGCTCGGGCGGCGCCCTACTTCGAGTCCGTGGAGATCGTCGAGCTGCATCACCCCGGCAAGGCCGACGCGCCCAGCGGGACGGCGCGCCGCACCGCCGAGCTCGTCTCGGCCTCCCGGCGGGCGGCCGGGCAGGACCCGGCGGGGCCGGACGCGACGACCTCGGCCCTCGACGGGGCCCGCGGTGCCCGGGTGGCCGGTGTCCCGGTCCACGCGGTCCGGCTCGGCGGGCTCGTCGCGCATCAGGAGGTCCTGCTCGGTGGTTCCGGGGAGACCCTGACCATCCGGCACGACTCGTTGGACCGGGCCTCGTTCATGCCGGGCGTGCTGCTCGCGGTGCGCCACGTCGCCGACCACCCGGGTCTCACGGTGGGTCTGGAGGCCCTGCTGGACCTCGGCTGACCGGTACGGGCGGGGGTGTCGCGAAGCCGTCACCCAGTCCGCTCTCTGCCCGACCCGGTGCGGATGGATAAGTTTCGGGTGTGGCGCGACATACAGGTGGCCGGGCGGCGAACGCCGGAACCGTTTTCGGTATTGACCTGGGGACGACCTTCAGCTGCCTGGCGACCGTCGCGAGCTCGGGTGATCCCGAGGTCGTCCCGCTGATGGACGGGTCGTCCACGCTGCCCAGCGTGGTCCTCTTCGTCGGTCAGAACGACTACATCACCGGGGAGACCGCACGGCGGCTCGCCCGGGCCCGCCCCGATGACGTCTGTTCGCTCGTCAAGCGCCGGATGGGCGACCGTGACTGGCGCTTCGTGACGCACGGGGCGGCGTGGTCGGCGCCCGCGGTGAGCGGGCTGATCCTCAAGGCACTGGTCTCGGATGCCGGTCTGACCGTCGGCGAGCCGGTCCGCGACGTGGTCATCACCGTCCCCGCCTACTTCGGTGACGAGGAGCGCAGGGCGACGGTGCTGGCGGGGGAGTACGCCGGCCTGAACGTCGTGGATGTCATCAACGAGCCGACGGCCGCCGCGCTGTCGTACGGGTTCGCCCGTTTCGAGGTCGCGGGCCGGCGGACACTCGCCGGGCCGGGGGCGCTCGCCGAGGAGGTGGCCCTCGTCTACGACCTCGGCGGCGGGACCTTCGACGTGACCATCGTCGAGCTCGCCGACCGCAGGGTCTCCGTCGTCGCCACCGATGGCGATCATCAGCTCGGCGGGGCGGACTGGGACGAGAAGATCGTCCTTTTTCTCTCCGACCGCTTCCTGGCGGCCCATCCCGAGGCCGACGACCCGCTGGACAACGGTGAGGCGGCCCAGGAGCTGTCGTTGGCGGCCGAGCGTGCCCGCCGCGAGCTGACTGAGGCCGAGTCGACCGTGGTCACGGTCAGCCACAGCGGCAGGTCTCTGGACGTCACCCTCACCCGTGACGAGATGGAGAACCTGACAGCCGGTCTGCTCGACCGCACCCTCGCGCTGACCCGGTCGGCGATCGACGCCGCCCGTGAGCGGGGAGTTCGCGGTGTCGACCGGGTCCTGCTCGTCGGCGGGGCGTCGCGGATGCCGGCCGTCGCCCGTCGCCTGGCCGCGGAGCTGTCCGTGCCGGTGGAGCTCACCGATCCCGACCTGGCCGTCGCCCGCGGTGCCGCCATCTACGGCCAGAAGAAGGCGATGGAGCGCCTGGTCGCCGCCGACCTGGTGACCCGCGGCCAGCTGGTGGACGGGGCCTCGGTGGACACCGCGGCGCCGGCCGATCTGGACGCCGCCTGCCGCCGGTTGGCCGAGGCGCTCGGGCTGCCAGCCGACCGGGTTCGCCGGACGGTGGAGGTCCAGGTCGTCAACGTGGTGTCGCGGGGCTTCGGGGTGCTGGCGCTGGACCGGTTCGGCGACCAGCGCGCGGTCTTCCTCGTACACCGCAACGACCGGCTGCCGGTTGCCGTTCGCCGGCTGTTCGGCACCGTCCGCGATGATCAGGACGCGGTGATGGTGCATGTCGTCGAACAGGCCGGCGGAGTGGAATCCACCCGGATCGAGGACAACAAGATCATCACCAATGCGGAGATCATCGGGATTCCGCCGGGCTATCCTGCCGGAACCCAGATTGAAATCATGTTCCGCATGGGCTTCGACGGCATCCTGGAGGTGACGGCACGCCACGAAGGGCTCGCCGACCAGCCGTTGACGGTCCGCATCGAGACCTCGGCCGCGCTCAGCCAGGCGGACGTCGCCCGTGAGCGTGAGCAGGTCGCGCGTGCCCGCCGGGAGCGGGGCCTGGACCGGCCCGCCACCGGCGGTCCGGACCCGCTGCGCAAGAAGCCGCTGGACGGTGACTCCGGCGGGCTCGGCGGGCTCGGTGGGTCGCCGGGCTGGCCGTAAGCCGCCGTCAGAGCGTCACGTCTTCAACAGGGAGTCCGCGGTGCTGCCCTTCGACTCGAACGACTACCGGAGCCGGGTGCTCGCCGCGGTCCACGCCCGCGGCGGTGCCGAGCAGAGTGACCCGTTCGAGATCTACGACATCCCGATCGAGGAGGCCGCTCGGCTCGGCGATGCCGAGGTCTGGGCACGCATCGACGAGGTCTGGGCGTTCTGGCAGCGCAGCCGGGACCATCCCCGCTACCGCGGTGTGATCATCGCGCTGCTGGGCCTGCACAGCGAACTGTCCGCGGCGCTGCGGACGACGGCCGCCCGAACGGAGCTCGCCGGGCGGGTCACCGCCGCCCGCACCGCCCGGGACGGCGAGCGCTTCGCCGAGCTCGACGCCGCCGTTCGCCGGCTGGTGAGCCGCTTCGGCGGCCTGCCCGAGGACAAGATCGCCGGGCTGCGTGCGCTGGCGGCCACGCATGGCATCGACGACGCGGCGTTCGAGCTGCGCATTCGCCGGCATCGGCGGCTCCCCGCCGGCACGGCGGAACGGGCCACGGCCACGTCGGCCCGCCGGCCCGTGTCAGCCGAGGTGATACGCCAGGTGCGCGCCGATCTCGACGAGCTTGGCCGGATCGTCGGAACCACCCCACCGCGAAGCCTCTTCGACCTGCTCGGGGTCACGCCGGAAAGCAGCCGGGAGGAGATCCGCGCCGTCCGCGACGCCGCCGCGGCGCGTAACCGCGAGCGCCGGCCGGACCGGCGCCGCGCACTGTTGGACGACCTGCTCACGGCGGCGCGTGCGCTGCTCGTCGACGGCGACCCGGAGGCCTATCTCGACGCCCTGATCGAGCCGGTCAAGGCGGTGCTGCGGCCGCGGGTGGCCACCGCCGTGCTGATCGAGGACCGCCTCCTCGCCACGGCCGCGGCCGAGCTCATCGCCCAGGCCGTCGCCGAGGGTCTCGACCAGGGCCGGGCCCGCGCGGTCGTAGCGGATCTGGCCCGCGAGCACGGCGTGGAGCCACCGGAGACCGCGCACCTGACGAGCCCATCGCACTCGTCGCGTCCGGGAAGCGGCGCCGCGCACGGTGGGTGGACGGGCGGCGGTGGGCCGGCTGCGGGCGGCTCCGGGGGAGCGGCCGGGACCACCGGCAGTGACGCGCCCACGCGCGACCGGTCCGCCTCCCGGCCGGCGCCGGCCCGGGCCAGCGACTGGCAGGCTCTGCTGTCGCGTGCGCGTGCCGAGCTGCGGGCGGGGCGGCCGATCGCGGCCAGCGGTGAGATCGCCCGGGCCCGAGAGCTCGCGGGCGAGACGCTGCCACCGATCAGGGCGCTCGACGACGAGGTCGAGCGGGTGATCCGGGACGCCGGCGAGCGCTGGCAGGCCATCGTCGCCGAGCTCACCGCGAACCGTCACCGCGCGGTGCTGGGCCTCGTCGAGGCCCTGGCCCGCCTCGCCGCCGATGTGCCAGGCCCCGGTGGGCGGCTGCTCGACGAGGTGCGGGCGCTGGCCCTCGACCAGTGCGCCCAGGCGGACGAGCTCGTCCGCCGGGCGCGGACGTCGGTCGGCCCGGACCGGGTCCGGCTGGTCCGGGCGGCGGTGGCCCTGGTAGCGGACCACGAAGAGGCACTCGCCCTGCTGGCCGAACCCGCGCCCGCGGCCGGCGCCGCCGGCCCGGGCGCCCAGAGCGGTGGAACCGGGTCGTCGACCGCGGGCTCGCGAGCAGAGACGTCCACCCGCCCGGCGCCATCCACCCGACGGCCGTCTACCGAACGGCCGTCAGCGGAACCGCTGCCGGTGCAGCCGCTGTCGGCACAACCGCGGTCCGCCGAGACGCCAGCTGCCGGGCCGGCGTCGGTCGAACCGCCGACCGGCGTCGCCGCGCGGTGGGACGGGTCCTCCGTGGTCATCAGTTGGCAGCGGACAGTAACTCCTGGTGATGTCAGCTATCGCATCCGCCGGATCACGGCGGACGGGAAGGCTCGGGCGGTGGGAGTCACGCCAGCCACCGTCATCGAGGATGGTGGGGTGTTCCGCGGTTCGTCGATCCCTGAATACGAGGTGATCGCAGGCATCGGCGGAGTGTGGTCGAAGCCCGCGAGATGGCCCGACCCCGCAGGCACGGCCGGCACGGCCGGGGCGGGCACGGCCGGGGCGGGCGCCGCCGGGGCGGGCGCTGCCGGGTCGAGCGCGGCCGGGCCGGCCGCGGCCGGGCAGCCCCGGAGCGAGACCGGCGGTTCCGCGCAGGGGTCGGTTGACGGCGCACCGCCCGAAGGCGGGCAGGCCGGCGCAGCCGCGTTCGAGGTGCCTCCGCCGGGACCGCGCACAGCGGCCGACGAGATCGGCCCGGCCTCCGACCTGCGGATGGTGGCCGGCCGGTTGTGCTGGACCTGGCCGGCCGGGTGCACCGAGATGATGGTCACCGCCCGTGCGGACCTCCCGCCCGCCGGCGCGCAGGAACTGGGCGCCACCACGCGCAAGATCACCAACACGCGGTATGACATCGACGGCGGCTTCCTTCCGCCGGACGTCCGTCCACTGCACGTCGCCCTGTTCGCCTGCGTGCGGGAGCGCGGTGAGCTGGTGGTGGCGGGCGCCGCGGCCGCCCGTGTCGTGATCGATGCGACCGGTGTCCTGACCGTTGTCGGGTCGGGTTCCGCCGCCGCGGCGCGGACAGCCCCGGCTGGCGGCGGCGTCGTCGGGACCAGGGCCGGCAGCGGGGCTGGCAGCGGGGCCGGCTGACGTCCGCGTCGGCCCGCACCGGCTGGTGCCGACCGTTGCCGACCGGTGCCGCTGTAAGGTTGGGATCGTGTTCTTCTTTTCTCGACATCGGTGATCACCGCGCTTCCAGGGTCCGATGAGCGCGCGAAGAGATCGCGTGCCAGCAGTGTCGAGAAAGAGGAGTTGATCGGCGATGGCCGATGCGCCCGTGGTTCGTCCCACGCTGGTCAGCGGGTTTCCCGAGTGGCTTCCCGACGTGCGGATGGTCGAGCTGCGCTGGCTGGACACCATTCGTGCCTCGTTCGAGCGGTACGGGTTCTGCTCGGTCGAGACCCCGTCGGTGGAGGCGCTCGAGGCGCTGATGGCGAAGGGTGAGACGTCGCAGGAGGTCTACACCCTGCGGCGCCTGCAGGCCACCGACGATGACGACAGCGCGCGTCTCGGTCTGCACTTCGACCTGACGGTCCCGTTCGCCCGGTACGTCGCCGCGCACTTCAACGACCTGGTCTTCCCGTTCAAGCGGTACCAGATCCAGCGGGTCTGGCGCGGGGAGCGGCCGCAGGAGGGCCGGTACCGCGAGTTCACCCAGTGCGACATCGACGTCATCAACGTCGATAACGTGCCGCTGCACTTCGACGCCGAGCTGCCCCGGATCGTGCACGAGATCCTCACCACGCTCGGCGTGCCAGCCTGGACGCTGAACATTAACAACCGCAAGGTGCTGCAGGGGTTCTACGAGGGCCTCGGCATCGGTGATCCGCTGGCCGTGATCCGGGCCGCCGACAAGATCGACAAGATCGGTCGTGCGGGGGTGGAGGCGCTGCTGACCGGCCCGGTGGGCCTCAGCGCGGAGCAGGCGAAGGCCTGCCTCGACCTGGCCGGGGTCCGGGGCTCCGACGCTTCGGTCGTCGATGAGGTCGGCCGGCTCGGGGTCAAGTCGGACCTGCTCACCGAAGGGCTCGACGAGCTGGGGCGGGTGCTTGACGACCTGGCCGACCTGCCGGCGGGAAGCGTGGTGGCCGACCTGTCGATCGCGCGCGGCCTGGACTACTACACGGGCACCGTCTACGAGGCGAAGTTCGTGGACGCACCCGGCTACGGCAGCATCTGCTCAGGCGGTCGGTACGACGACCTCGCCGGGACGTTCATCCGGCGCAATCTGCCCGGAGTCGGGATCTCGATCGGGCTGACCCGGATCTTCGCCAAGCTCGTCGCGGACGGCCTGGTCGGCGGCGGCCCGGCGAGCCCGGCCCAAATCCTGATGGTGATCCCGAGCGACGAACGGCGTCAGGTGGCGCTCGCCACCGCCCGGACGCTGCGCGAGCGCGGCCTGCGGGTTGAGACGTACCACCAGGCCGACAAGATCGCCAAGCAGGTCCGCTACGCCTCCCGCAAGGGAATCCCGAACGTCTGGTTCCCGCCGTTCGCGGACGACCGCGAGCACGAGGTCAAGAACATGGCGACCGGCGACCAGCGCGTCGCCGACCCAGCACAGTGGGCACCCGACGCCTGATCCGTGCGACGCCCGTTCGCGCCACGCGGCCGCGGCGCCGGTCGGCGGCGCGGGAGACGGGCCGACCGGTGGTCGCGGCCGCGTGGTGGACATGGTGCCCGCCGTCGGTGTGGGCCTCGGCCGGGAGCTGACGGGGGCGGAGACCCCCGGCCGAGGCCACACTTCCGGGTGAGCACCGGACCCCTCACCGGCTGTGGCGACGAGCCCACATCCGGTGTACCACGGTGGGCCGTCGCGGCCACCGCCGTGTTCCGGACGGGTCACCGGACGGGTAAGTGGGTGGCGACACGGGGCGGTTGGGCGGTTCGAACGTAACCGGTCTGGTGCATGCCGATGACGCCCACGCGAACGGTCCCGGCGCGGGCCGGGCCGGGAAGACGATGCTGCTGTTGATGAGGTGGTCCCCCGGGGTCTCGTCCGATGCCCGGCCGGGTCGCCAAGCGGCGAGCGGATACCGTGGTGCGCATCCGCTGCCGGCGAGGTCGGGAGGCTCGCATCCGCAGCCTGACCCGTGGCCGGGGCGCGCGCGGCGCGCCGTCTGACCCGAGTCCAGATCGAGGGTCGGGCGGGTCGCCGAGCGTGTGGGTGCGGATTCCTTGTGGAGGTCAATCTCGTGGAGATCGCTGTGGGGGAGGGCTTCATGCCGGACGAAACCGTCGGGTCCGCCGGGCCGGGTCGGTCCCCCGAGGGGGCCCAGGTACCGGCGGCGGCTCGCCTGCGGGTGCAGGTCATCGCCCGTACCGAGTTCCTGCCGCCGAGCGACGTGCCATGGAGCACCGACGCCGACGGTGGCCAGGCACTCGCGGAGTTCGCGGGGCGCGCCTGCTACCAGAGCTGGAGCAAGCCGAACCCGGCGACCGCGACGAACGCGGGCTACCTGCGGCACATCCTCGACGTCGGCCACCTGTCGGTCCTCGAGCACGGGTCGGTGTCCCTCTACATCACCGGGGTGTCACGCAGTCTCACGCACGAGCTGGTGCGGCACCGGCACTTCTCATACAGCCAGCTCTCCCAGCGATACGTCCCCGAGCATGACGCGGCACTGGTCGAGCCCGAGGTGATCGCCGACGATCCGGAGCTGCACGAGCTGTTCACCGAGGCCGCCGCCGCCTCGATGGAGGCGTACGCGCGGCTGCTGGAGGGCCTGGAGAAGCGGTTCGCCGACGTGTCGGCGCCGACGTCGCGGCGTAAGCAGGCACGGCAGGCGGCCCGGTCGGTGCTGATGAACGCGACCGAGACCAGGATCGTCGTCACCGGCAACTACCGCGCGTGGCGGCATTTCATCGCGATGCGGGCCAGCGAGCATGCCGATGTCGAGATCCGCGGCCTGGCGGTCGCCATCCTGCGGGCGTTGCGAGAGGTGGCGCCGAACGTCTTCGCCGACTTCCAGGTGCGAACCCTCGACGACGGCACCGAGGTGGCGTCGAGCCCGTTGGCGGGCGAAGGCTGATCCTGCGCCCGGCCGGCCCGGCAAGGGCCCTTCGGCGCGGGGACTCCCGACGTTCGGCCCCGCCAGCCGCAGGCGGACCTGACCACTCCCATGCTCACAAGGGATCAGCGTTCGGGCCTGGTCGAGGGGAACGATGATGGGGTTGAGCGGTGGGGCAGACGCGCGGGCAACGGCGCCAGGGCGGGACGGGCAGGGGAGGGCCAGCATGATCGACGTTGCCGAGATCGACGCGGGTTCAGCCAGGGCGGCGGGGTCGGCAGGGCCAGCCGTGGCGGCGGCGCGCCCGCTGTCCACCGAGGAACTGCGCCTGGTCGACGCCTACTGGCGGGCCGCGAACTACCTCTCGGTCGGGCAGATCTACCTGCTGGACAATCCGCTGCTGACCGAGCCCCTGCGGGCCGAGCACATCAAGTCGCGCCTGCTCGGCCACTGGGGGACCACACCCGGCCTCAACCTGATCTACGCCCACCTCAACCGGGTCATCCGGCGCAACGACCTTGACGCGATCTATGTGATCGGCCCTGGTCACGGCGGTCCGGGCATCGTGGCGAACACCTATCTCGAGGGCACCTACAGCGAGATCTACCCGTCAGTGGCCCAGGACCGGGAGGGTATGCGGCGGCTGTTCCGCCAGTTCTCCTTCCCCGGAGGCATTCCGAGCCACGTCGCGCCGGAGGTGCCCGGCTCGATTCACGAGGGCGGTGAGCTGGGCTATGCCCTCACGCACGCCTTCGGAGCAGCCTTCGACAACCCGCACCTGCTGGTCGCCGCTGTCGTCGGTGACGGTGAGGCGGAAACCGGGCCACTGGCCGCGAGCTGGCACTCGAACAAGTTCCTCGACCCGGTGCGGGACGGCGTCGTGCTGCCGATCCTGCACCTCAACGGTTACAAGATCGCGCAGCCGGCCATCCTCGCCCGTATCCCGGAGGCCGAGCTCGAGTCGCTGATGCGGGGCTACGGCTACGAGCCGCTGCACGTGGCCGGCGACGACCCCGCCGAGGTCCATCAGCGATTCGCGCACTGTCTCGACCTCGCGATCTCGCGGATCCACGACATCCAGGACCGGGCCCGTCGGCTTGGTGATCCGTCCCGGCCCGCCTGGCCGATGATCATCTTGCGTACCCCGAAGGGTTGGACCGGCCCGACCACGGTGGACGGGCTGCCGGTCGAGGGCAACTGGCGGTCGCACCAGGTACCGATCAGCGAGCCGAAGCGCGACCCGGCCCACCTCGCCCAGCTCGAGACCTGGCTGCGCAGCTACCGGCCCTGGGAGCTGTTCGACCCCGACGGGCGGCTGAAGCCCGAGCTCGCGGCGCTGGCCCCGGTGGGAACGCGCCGGATGAGCGCCAACCCGCACGCCAACGGCGGCGAGCTGCTGCGCGACCTGACCCTGCCGGACTTCCGCGACTACGCGGTCGACGTGCCCAAACCCGGCCGCGCCTGGACGGGGGCGACCCGGGTGCTCGGTGGCTTCCTGCGTGACGTCATGCGCTCCAACCCGAACACCTTCCGGGTCATGGGCCCCGACGAGACCGCGTCGAACCGACTGGGCGCGCTGTTCGAGACCACCGGGCGCGCCTGGAACGCCGAGGTCGTGGCGACCGACGAGGACCTGGCGCCGGACGGCCGGGTGATGGAGGTGCTCTCCGAGCACCTGTGCCAGGGCTGGCTGGAGGGGTACCTGCTCACCGGCCGTCACGGCTTCTTCTCGTGCTACGAGGCGTTCATCCACATCGTCGACTCGATGGTGAACCAGCACGCGAAGTGGCTGAAGACGTCCCGGCACATTCCGTGGCGGCGGCCGATCGCGTCGCTGAACTACCTGCTCACCAGCCACGTGTGGCGGCAGGACCACAACGGTTTCTCGCACCAGGACCCGGGCTTCATCGACCATGTGGTGAACAAGAAGGCCGAGATCATCCGGGTCTACCTGCCGCCGGACGCGAACACCCTGCTCTCGGTGGCCGACCACTGCCTGCGCAGCCGGCACTACATCAACGTGATCGTGGCCGGCAAGCAGTCCGCGCTGACCTACCTGCCGATGCGCGACGCGATCGCGCACTGCACCCGCGGCCTGGGGATCTGGGACTGGGCGAGCAACGACCACACCGAGGACGGCGACGGCACCCCCGACGTCGTCATGGCGTGCGCCGGGGACATCCCGACCCTGGAGACGCTCGCCGCGGTCGACATCCTGCGCCAGCACTTCCCCGAGCTGAAGGTTCGCGTCGTCAACGTCGTCGACCTGATGAGCCTGCAGGACGAGGCGGAGCACCCGCACGGGATCTCCGACGCCCGCTTCGACGCGCTGTTCACCTCGGACCGGCCGGTCATCTTCGCCTACCACGGCTATCCGTGGCTGATCCACCGGCTCACCTACCGCCGCCGCAACCACAACAACATGCACGTGCGGGGCTACATCGAGGAGGGCTCGACAACCACGCCCTTCGACATGGTGATGATGAACAACCTGGACCGCTTCCACCTGGTGGTCGACGTGATCGACCGGGTGCCCAGCCTGGGCGCGCGCGCCGCGCACGTGCGGCAGCGGATGATCGACGCCCGGCTGGCGGCCCGCGCCTACACCCGGGACCACGGCGAGGACGATCCCAGCATCCGTGACTGGACCTGGCCCTACTGAGGTCGGGCCGGGAGCGACCGAGAGCGACCGAGGACGGGGTCTTATGGGCGGGAACGTGCTGGTGGTCAACGCCGGCTCGTCCAGCGTGAAGCTGCGGCTGCTCGATCCGGGCGACCGGGTGCTGGCCGCGCACGACCTGCGTGCGGTCGCCGGCCGGCCCGACCCCGACGAGCTGGAACGGGCGGTCGAGGAGCTCGCCCAGGCAGGCGAGGTGGCGATCACCGGCCATCGGGTGGTGCACGGGGGGTCGGTCTTCGTCGACCCGGTCCTGGTCGATGACGAGGTCGAGCGGCAGCTGCGCGCGTTGGTTCCGCTGGCGCCGCTGCACCAGCCGGCGGCGCTGACCGCGCTGGCGGACGTCTCGGCGGTGCTGCCCGGGGTGCCGCGGGTCGCCTGCTTCGACACCGCGTTCCACGCCCGCATGCCGCCCGAGGCGATCACCTACCCGGTTCCGATGCGCTGGCGCGACGAGTACGGGGTGCGTCGGTACGGGTTTCACGGCCTGTCCCACGCGTACGCGTCCCGACGCGCCGCGGAGCTCACCGGCGCCCGGCGCGTCGTCACCGCGCACCTGGGCTCGGGAGCGTCGCTGGCGGCCGTGCGCGACGGCGTCAGCGTCGACACGACGATGGGCTTCACCCCGCTGGAGGGCATGGTGATGGCCACCCGCTCGGGAACGGTGGACCCCGGCCTGCTGCTGTGGCTGCAGACGGAGCAGGGGATGACCGCCGAGGAGCTGACGGACGCCCTGTTCCACCGCAGCGGCATGACCGGGCTCGTCGGCTCCGCGGACATGCGCGCGGTGCTCGACGGCGCGCGGCGGCCCGGTACGCCGGAGGCCCTGGGCCTCGCCGTCTACCTGCACCGGCTGCGGGCCGAGATCGCCGCCATGACGGCTGCCCTCGGTGGGCTGGACGCCCTGGTCTTCACGGGTGGGGTGGGGGAGCACGCCCCACCGGTGCGGTCCGGCGCCGCCGCCGGGCTCGGTTTCCTGGGCGTCGCGCTCGACGCGGAGCGCAACGGCTCGTACCAGGGCGGGGACCTGGAGATCAGTGCTCCCGGAGCACCGGTCCGCACCCTGATCATCGAGGCGCGTGAGGACGTCGAGATCGCCCGGGCGGCCCGCGCCCAGCTGCCGGCACACGCGGGGTGAGCATCTTGGGCGGGTGCGCGCTATGTGAGGGTGCTGCTACTCTCGCCCGATGTGAGCGGTTCGGGCGGTTCGGGCGGTTCAGGCGGATGGGGGGGACCCGCGGGGCCCTGGCCCGGCCGCCTGCGGCGGTGGCGCCGGCGGGATGACGCCGACAGTGCCCCGATTCTCGACCTCACCGATGTGGACGAGGTCACCACGATGCTGCTGGCGCCCCCGGCGGAGTACCAGGGGCTGCGGCGCCGGGTCGTCGACCAGTTCACGATCGTCAGTGCCAACCGCTGCCAGCTCGCCAGGTCGATCAACTGGGGGCCGCTGGACGGGCTGCTGAACAGCATCGTCCCGGGCACCGGCCGGCTCGACACCGCGGGCCGGCTGCCGCCCGAGGTCTGTCTCCTGCTCCCGATCTCCACCCTGCCCAAACGCGCGCTCGTGGGGTTCGACCTCGTCGGCCCCGGCGGGTCGGACGCCCATCTGATGCCCTACGGGACGTCGGTCGCGATCCAGGGCAACCTGATCGCGTTGCTCGCCGAGGCCGCCGGGTGCCCGCTGCCAGGCCCGGCCCGCCGGGTGGTGGACGCGATCTCACGCTTCCGCCCCGGGCGGCTTTCCGGCAACCTGCCGCGGCTGGCGCCCCGCGGGGACCGGCCGCTGTCGTTCGAGGCGGTGCGGACCTATCTCGACGCCGAGGCCGACCTCGTCGTCCCCGCGCCGACCCTGCGTTCCTGGCAGGAGCTGCTCGAACCGGCCCAGACCCTGCTGGGTCGGGCGCTGGACGAGCCGTTCGACCCGCTGAGCAGCGCAGACACCCTGCTGCTCGCGGTCGGTGAGCTGTGGCGGGACCCGGACGTCCCGACGCCGTTGGAGATCGGGCACATCGAGTACTACCTGCGGGAGTTCACCACCTGGATCGACGAGCTGAGCCTGGCGGGCGCGGCGGCGACGCCCGTCCTGAGCACCGTCGCCGAGTACGGGCGGCGGTGGGAGGCGCTCGCGGCGGTCATCGTCGACCCGTACCGGCCCTGCCTGATCAAGATGAAGGAGGAGCGCCGGACGATCCTGGCCCGGCGCCACCCGGTCCGCGACGGGCAGGTCCCGGTTCGGCAGCGGTGGCTGACCCCGGTCGCGCTCGTGGACATCGATCCGGGCGGTCCTGGCAGCTACCACGTCAGCATCGGCACCGACGACTCCAGCATCGAGCTGAGCACGCCGATCACCGTCGACCTGTGGCACCGGAGGATCGCCCGGACCTACGTCGAGGACGTCCACGGCAACCGTGAGGTCTACGCCTTCTACAGCACGGACGCGCGGCGCGCCGCGCGGGCCAGGCTCGTGGTCGGCCTGAGCGTCTCGCCGGATGTGTGGCGGGTGGCCGCGGCCATCGGGATCCTGATGAGCCTCACGGTCGCGCTGTCGGCGCTGCCGTTCCAGCTCGGGGCGGACGCGGTCGCGGTGGTGGCGGTGCCGTCGTCGTTCGCCGCCACGGTGCTGCTGACCAGGGAGCGGTCGAGCCTGGCGGCCTGGGTGCTCGGGCCGACGAAACAGGCCCTGCTCGCGTTGCTGGTTGCGCTGGCGGTGCTGTCCGGGCTGCGGGCGCTGGGCTGGCACACCCCGCCGGACGAACCGGCGTCGTCGATCATGTCCGGGCAGGCACAGGAGACCGGCCGCCGGGGGCCCGGCTGACCTGGTGACGACGGCAGGACGCGGCCGGGGCCCGCGAACGGCGACCGTCGCCGCGGTCAGGGCGGTACCCTGAACCAACTGTCGAGCGAGACGGGGCGGTGAGCATGCCAAAGAACTATGGCGCCGGAGTCGCGGGCGGCGCGGCGCGCGTGGGTGGCCTGCGGTCGTTCGTCCGTCTCGGTCGTCGTGAGCTGTGGGTGCGGCTCGACCGCAACATGATCGCCGGTGCTCGAAAAGAGCCCGCCGGCCGTCCGTCCGCTGGTCCGTCGAGTCCGGCGGAGCTGGCGCCAGGGTCCTGAAAGCCGCTTGAAAGTAGATCTTCGTTCCCTGCCCGGGTCCGCCGGGTCGGTGGGTTTCCGGCGCGACTGTCCGGATGATGTCGCCCGCCCGCCGCTCCAGCGCCTGGTGGGGGATGCCGACTCCGCCGGTCGGTGACCGTCGGAGGAGATGTCGGAGGTGCCCGCTAGCGTGGCAGGTATGTCAGCATTGCCCCCGGCCCCGTTCGGGCGGATGATCACGGCGATGATCACGCCGTTCACCTCGGACGGCGGCCTGGACGTCCCGGGTGCGGCGGCGCTCGCCGAGCATCTCGTCGACGCCGGTAACGAGGCGTTGGTCATAAACGGTACGACGGGTGAGTCCCCCACGACGTCGGACGCCGAGAAGGACACGTTGCTGCGTGTGGTCCGTGAGGCGGTCGGCGGGCGCGCCCGGATCATCGCCGGGGTCGGCACGAACGACACCCGGCACACGCTGGAGCTGGCTGGCGCGGCCGAGAAGGCGGGCGCTGACGGCCTGCTGGTCGTCACGCCGTACTACAGCAAGCCGCCGCAGGCCGGGCTGCTCGCCCACTTCCGGGCCGTCGCCGACGCGACGGGCCTGCCTACGATGATCTACGATATTCCCGGCAGGTCCGGAGTTCCCGTCGCGACCGAGACGCTCCTGCGGCTGGCGGAGCACCCGCGGATCGTCGCGGTGAAGGACGCGAAGGACGATCTCGCCGGGTCGTCGTGGGTGCTGGCCAACACCGGCCTCGCCTACTACTCGGGCACGGACGTGCTCAATCTTCCGTTGCTGTCCGTTGGTGCGTGCGGCGTGGTCAGCGTTGTCGGTCATGTGGCCGCACCCGCCATCAGGGCGATGATCGAGGCCTTCGGGGCCGGTGAGGTGGGTCGGGCGATCGCGCTACACAAGGGCTTGCTGCCCGCATACGAGGGAATTTTCCGTACCCAGGGTGTGATCCTGGCCAAGGCCGCGCTGGCGATGGCGGGCCTGCCCGCGGGGCCGGTGCGGTCCCCGCTGGTCGACGCCACCGAGGCGGAGTGTGCGCGGCTGCGCGCCGATCTCGCCGCCGCCGTGCTGGACCCGGCGGCTGCGGGGGCCCAGGGCGGTGCAGACGGTGCGGCCGGGTCGGCCGGCGGTGCCGCCTCGGCGTCGCCACGGTCCGATACCGCGGCGGCGGCCGCGGGGGCGGCGGTTTCATGACGCCTCCGCGCCCCGTACTGGGTCCGCCCCCGCCGCTGCGCGCCGACGGGCTGAGGATCATCGCGCTTGGTGGGCTCGGCGAGATCGGCCGGAACATGACCGTGTTCGAGCATGCCGGCCGGTTGCTCATCGTCGACTGCGGGGTTCTCTTCCCCGAGACCGACCAGCCCGGTGTCGACCTGATCCTGCCGGACTTCACCGCCATCCGGGATCGCCTCGACGACATCGAGGCGGTGATCCTCACCCACGCGCACGAGGATCACATCGGGGCCGTTCCCTACCTCCTGCGCGAGCGTCGGGACATCCCACTCATCGGCACCCGGCTGACCCTCGCGCTCATGGTCGCCAAGCTGCAGGAGCACCGCATCCAGCCGGTGACCCTGCAGATCCGCGAGGAGGAGCGCCATTCGTCGGGCCGTTCGACTGCGAGTTCC
>NZ_ADGX01000117.1 GCF_000177675.1 Parafrankia sp. EUN1f | reverse complement strand
CGCGTCCCCGTCCCATGCCCCTCCACCACATCCACCCCATCCGCAGAAACACCCGCATCCACCAACGCCGCCCGCAACACCCGCTCCTGCGCCACCCCCGACGGCGCCGTCAAACCATTCGAACCACCATCGGAATTCACCGCCGAACCACCCACCACCGCCAACACCCGATGACCCCGCTCCCGCGCCACCGACAACCGCTCCACCACCACAACCCCCACCCCCTCACCCCACCCCGTCCCATCCGCACCCTCACCAAACGCCTTCACCCGACCATCCACCGCCAACCCACCCTGCCGAGAGAACTCCACAAAACCCACCGGCGTCGACATCACCGTCACCCCACCCACCAACGCCAACGAACACTCCCCCACCCGCAACGACCGCACCGCCACATGCAACGCCACCAACGACGACGAACACGCCGTATCCACCGTCAACGCCGGGCCCTCCAACCCCAGCGTGTACGCGACCCGACCGGACAGCACGCTGCTCGCGGTTCCGGTGGCCAGATAGCCCTCGGTCCGCTCGGGCTCGCGCGAGAGCAGCGTCATGTAGTCATGAATGTTGGCGCCGATAAAAACACCCGTGTCGGTGCCGCGCAACGACGTCGGATCAATCCCCGCATGCTCCAACGCCTCCCACGACACCTCCAACAACAAACGCTGCTGCGGGTCCATCGCCAACGCCTCACGCGGAGAAATCCCGAAAAAATCCGCGTCGAAACCCGCCACATCCGCCAGAAAACCACCCACCCGAACATCACTCCGACCCGGCACCCCCGGATCCCCACTGAAAAGAGCACCCAGATCCCAGCCACGATCCACCGGAAAACCCGACACCATGTCCCCACCCCGCACCACCACATCCCACAGCTGCGCCGGCGACGAGACACCACCCGGAAAACGACACCCCATACCCACGATCGCAATCGGGTCGTCAGCGGGCCCGGTGCGGAGGGCTGTCGGCGGCCCGGCCAAGGCCACCGCGGAAACCGCGGGACCGACCGGCGGACGATCCGCGGCGGCGCCCCCGCCGTGATCCCCGCCGCCGCCCGTGGCGTGATCGGCGGCGCCGCCAGGGGCGGCCGGCTCCGTCGCCGGACGCACGCCCGTGAGCTCACCGGCCAGGAATCCGGCGAGCGCGGCCGGGGTGGGATGGTCGAAGACCACCGTGGTGGGCAGCGCGAGCCCGGTCCGATCCGCCAGCCGGGCACGCAGCTGCACCGCGGTGAGCGAGGTCGAGCCGAGCTCGCTCAGCGCCCGGTCGGCGGGGACCTGGTCGGCCTCGTCGTAGCCGAGCACCGCCGCGGTCTCCGCCCGCACCATGGCGAGCAGCAGCCGGCGCCAGTCGGGATCGGACATCCCGGCCGGACGGCGCAGCGGTTCCGCTCCCCCACCGGTGTCCGCCGCACCGGCGGTCGGGGGTGTGAGCGCGCCCTGCGGGCTCGCTGCCCGCGGGCTCAGTGCGGCATCGGCCTCGGGCAGATCGGCCAGCAGCCGGCTGGGGCGTGCCGCGGTGAAGATCGGTGTGAAGCGGTCCCAGTCGACATCGGCCACGGTCCGCACGCCCGCGGCGCCGCCGGCCCGCTCCAGCACGGCGACAGCCAGCTCCGGGCGCAGCGGGCGGAGGCCTCGTTCCCGCAGGTGGCCGGCGACCTCGGGGTCGACAGCCATGCCGCCCTCCGCCCACGGCCCCCAGGCGAGAGCCGACGCGGCCAGCCCGCGCGCCGCACGGTGCGCGGCGACCGCGTCGAGGCAGGCGTTGGCCGCGCTGTAGGCGCACTGGCCGCCGCTGCCCCAGGTACCGGCGATGGAGGAGAACAGGACGAACGCGTCGAGCTCCCGGGTTCCCAGCAGCTCGTCGAGGTGCCGCGCCCCCGCGACCTTGCCGGTGACCACGTCGGCGAACTCGGCGATGTCGATGTCCCGCAGCCCCGTGAACCGCCCGGCAACGCCGGCCGCGTGGACGACCGCCGTGAGCGGGCTGGTCGCCGGGATGGCCGCGAGCACGGCCGCCAGTGCGTCCCGGTCCGCGGCGTCGCAGGCGACCACGGTCACCTCGACGCCCCGGCCGGCGAGGTCGGCCACCAGCCCGGACGCGCCCGGCGCCTCCATACCCCGTCGGCTGGTGAGCACGAGTCGGGCGGCACCCCGGTCCGCGCACCAACGCGCCACCGCGGCACCCAACGCACCGGTCCCGCCGGTGATCAGTACGGTGCCGCGGGGCCGCCAGCCGACGCCGGCCGGGTCCGGGCGGGCACGGATGAGCCGCCGCGCGAAGACTCCCGAGTCGCGGATCGCCACCTGGTCCTCGCCGGTCGCGCCGACGAGGACCGCCGCCAGCCGCCGGGCCGCCGGGCCGTCGACAACCGCCGGCAGATCCACCAGGCCGCCCCACGAGCGCGGCAGCTCCAGCGCGGCGACCCGCCCCAGGCCCCACACCTGTGCCTGGACCGCGCTGAGCCCGGCAGCGGCCGCGGCGGGTTCGGTGCCGGAAGCGCTTCCGCCCGTGGGAACGGCGTCACCTGTGGCGGACGGCCCGTCCGCACCGGACGCGTCCTCGGCGGCAGCGGGCTCGTTGCCGGCGGGCTCGTTGCCGGCGGGATGGGCACCGACCAGGCCGGCTGGCATCGCCGCGTGCGTCGCGCACCACAGCGGCGCGTCGATTCCGGCGTCGCCGAGTGCCTGGAGCAGCGTCAGGGTGGCCGCGAGGCCCCGGGAGACGGCCGGATGGTCGGACCGGTCGCGTTCGTCCAGGGCAAGCAGGGAAAGCACCCCGGTCAGCGGGCCGCCGCCGGTGTCCACATCGGCCAGCAGTGCTGCCACCGAGTCGCGCTCAGCCTCGTGGGAGTCCGTCCCTACCGGGAGCACCGCGATCACCTGACCACCGCCCCCCTCGATGGCCCGCACGCACCCGTCCACGACCGCGCCGTCCACGACCGCGCCGTCCACGACCGCGCCGTCGACAACCGCTCCGTTCGTGGGCGTGCCGTTCGTGGGCGTGCCGCCGACGCCGTCCGCGGGGACCACCAGCAGCCACCGGCCTGGTGCGCCTTCGACGGGCGGCATCGCCACCGGCCGCCACACCGCCCGGTAGCTCCACCGGTCGACGGCCTCCTGGCCGAGGCGGTCCGCCCGCCAGGCCGCGAGCGCGGGCAGCACCGTGTGCAACGGAGTGTCCGGGGGGACGTCCAGCACCTCGGTGAGGTCGCCTCGCGCCACCGCGTCCCAGAAGGTCCGCTCACCGGCCTCACCCGCCCGTTCCTGCGTGCCCGCCGCGCCGACGCCGCTGCCGGTGCCGGCCCCCGTGCCGGCGAGGCCGCCGGGGAGCGCCGGGGCGGAGAGGATGTCACCGAGCCAGAACCGCCGATGTTGGAACGGGTAGGTGGGCAGATCCACCCGGCGTGCGCCGGTGCCGGCGGAGATCGCCGGCCAGTCGACGTCCACGCCGCTCACCGCCAGGAGGGCCAGCGCGCGGTCCAGGGCTGTGTGCTCGTCGGCGTCCCGACGCAGCGTCGGGACGAACACCGCGTCGGTCTCGCCCGCCAGGCACTCCTGGCCCATGCCGGTCAGCACCGCGTCCGGGCCGATCTCGAGGAAGGTCCGCACGCCCCGCTCGTGCAGCCGGTCGATGCCGTCCCGGAAACGCACCGCGGACCGGACCTGGCGGACCCAGTAGTCGGCGGACCTGAGCTCGTCCGGGTCGGCGATCTGACCGGTGAGGTTGGAGACGAGGGGAATCTCCGGCGGACGCATGCTCAGGCCACGGACGAGCGCACCGAACTCGGCCAGCATGCCGTCCATATGCGCCGAGTGGAACGCGTGCGACACGTGCAGCCGGCTCGCCTTGCCGCCGTCCGCGCGCCACCGCTGCGCGATCTCCAGGACGGCCCGGGCATCACCGGAGAGGACCACCGACTCCGGCCCGTTGACGGCGGCGACATCCACCTGGCCCGCGCCGGGGCCGGTCGGACCACCCCACGCGGCGAGAAGGTCGAGCGCCTGCGCCTCGGACGCGCGCAGCGACACCATCGCGCCCCCGGCGGGCATGGCCTGCATCAGCCGTCCGCGCGCCGCCACCAGCGCGCAGGCGTCGTCCAGGGAGAACACCCCGGCGACATGGGCGGCGGCGAGCTCGCCGATCGAATGGCCCAGCAGGAGGTCCGGGTGCACGCCCCAGGAGCCCAACAGGTCGACGAGGGCCACTTCCAGGGCGAACAGAGCCGGCTGCGTGTACTCGGTGCGGTCCAGCGCCGCGTCCGTCGGGGCGTCTGTCGGCACGGGGTCGGTGCCGAACACGACGTCGCGCAGCGGGCGGGTCAGGTGCTGGCCGAAGGCCGAGCAGATCGCGTCGAAGGACTCGGCGAACACCCGGTGGCGACCGTACAGCTCGCGGCCCATGCCCAGCCGCTGGGCGCCCTGGCCGGTGAACAGGAACGCGAGGCGATCGGTGTGGCGCGCCGGACGGGTCACACCCCGGATCAGCGACGCGGACGGTTCCCCCGCAGCCAGCGCGCCAAGCCCACGCAGCATGCCGGCGAGGTCCGCGGCGACGACGGCGGCGCGGTGCTCCAGTACGGCGCGGCCGGTCACCAGGGACCAGGCGACGTCCACCAGGGCGGGTCGGGGCTCGGAGGTCACCCGTGCCAGCAGGCGGGCCGCCTGCTCGCGCAGCGCCGGCTCCGACCGGGCCGAGAGCAGCCACGGCAGGTGCCGGCCCGGCCCGCCGTCGCCGGCCGCCGAGACGCCGGCCACAGAGACGCCGGCCAGGGAGTCATCGGCGACGGAGACATCGGTGGCGGAAACATCGGCGACGTGGGGCGCCTCCTCCACGATGACGTGGGCGTTCGTGCCGCTGACCCCGAACGCCGAGACACCGGCCCGGCGCACGCGGGCGGCCCGTGGCCACGGCACCGGCTCGGTGAGCAGACGCACCTGCCCGGCTGACCAGTCGACGCGGGATGCCGGCGCATCCACGTGCAACGTGCGCGGAAGCAGGCCATGCCGCAGCGCCAGCACCATCTTGATCACGCCGCCGAGGCCCGCGGCCGCGACGGTATGCCCGATGTTCGATTTGAGGGAGCCCAGCCACAGCGGCCGGTCGGCCGCGCGGTCCTGCCCGTACGTGGCGATGATCGCCTGTGCCTCGATCGGGTCACCGAGCCTGGTCCCGGTGCCGTGCGCCTCCACCGCGTCCACGTCGGACGGGGTGAGGGCGGCCCCGGCCAGCGCCGCCCGGATCACCCGTTGCTGAGCCGGCCCGCTGGGCGCCGTCAGCCCGTTGGACGCGCCGTCGGAGTTCACCGCACTGCCTCGGACGACTGCCAGCACCGCATGGCCGTTGCGGCGGGCGTCCGACTGCCGTTCGAGCACGACCACCGCCGCGCCTTCGGCCCAGCCGGTGCCGTCCGCCGCCTGGGCGAAGGACTTGCAGCGACCGTCCGGTGCCAGGCCCTGCTGGCGGCTGAACTCCACCAGCACGTCGGTGGTGGACATCACCGTGGCACCACCGACCATGGCCAGCGTGCACTCACCGGCACGCAACGCCTGCGCCGCCAGGTGCAGTGCCGTCAGCGAGGACGAGCACGCCGTGTCGACTGTCACCGCCGGCCCCTCCAGGCCGAGGGTGTAGGCGACGCGGCCGGAGGCGACGCTGGGCAGGGTTCCGCTCATCAGGTGGCCCTCGACGGCGGCCGGGGCGGTCCGCCACGGCGGGCTGTAGTCGGCGACGGCGATACCGGTGAACACTCCTGTCGAGCTGCCGCGCAGCGAGAACGGGTCGATGCCGGCCCGCTCGAGCGCCTCCCACGAGACCTCCAGCAGCAGTCGCTGCTGCGGGTCCATGGCGAGCGCCTCCCGGGGCGCGATTCCGAAGAAGGCCGCGTCGAAGCCGGCGACGTCGTCGAGGAAGCCACCCTGGCTGGTGTAGAAGGTGCCGGACCTGCTCGGGTCGGGGTCGTAGCCGGCGGCGAGATCCCAGCCGCGGTCGGTCGGCAGGTCGACGACGGCGTCACGTCCCTCGACGAGCAGCTCCCACAGGTCCTCGGGGCCCCGAACACCACCTGGGAACCGGCACGCCATGGAGACGATCACGATGGGGTCGTGCACCGGATCCGGCCGGGCCTCGCCGCCGGGCGACGACCCGCCGGCGACGCCGGCGGACACTGATGTCCGCAGCACCCGGTCCCGCAGATAGCTCGCGAGACGTTCCGGCGACGGATGGTCGAACAGCAGCGTGGCGGGAAGTGGCAGCCCGAGCTCCGTGCTCAGCGCGTCCCGGAAGCCGGCGGTGCTTCCACCACCGAGCCCCAGCCGAGTGAAGGGAACACGAGGGTCGAACGGGACCCGTTCGCCCTCGTCACCGACAGCGCGGACCAGGTTTCGGCGCAGCAGGTCCAGCAGGACCCGGTGCTGTTCGACCTCCGGAAGAGCGAGAAGCGTCTCCCACCAGGTGGAACGGTGCTGTCCGGCCAACGATTCTCCCGGGATGAAGGTCCGACGCGCGAGGACAGGCCCCGGGCGGCGGATATCACCGACCAGGTGCAGGAATTCAGGCGGAGAGAAACGGCGACCGAATCAGACCAGATACCGGGATCCGTCGACCGAACAGAACACGATCGCCCTGTCGGGGTTCAAATGACCGGACCGGTGGCAGCAAGGGCAGCAAGGGTGGCAGAGTTCCGTGCGACTCGGCACGCACGCTGACGACGCGGAAAGCAGCCAGGCAGCACGACATCGTCGGCCGGGATCCGGCCGGTCCGGTCTCCCGGCGGGCTCAATCTGTGACGCAGTCTAAACCAGCGGCACCACCGCGAGTGGTGGATCCCCGCCGCGCGGCGCCGTACCTGCTTTCAGTCCCCCGCCTCGCGTTACCTGACCCGACCAGTTGGATGGACATCCCAGTCCACAGTCCAATCGTTCCGAGAACAGTCACATCGCATGAATGTAAGCCCACCGCGCAGCACGGGCTCCATGTAGGAAGGCATCCAGAGGATAGGCACAGGCCGACGCCGTCCGCAAGCAAGTTCGCGCATTGTTACGCGCCCGGACATCACCCGCGGACAGCCTCCATGAATGACCCCGAGCCGCCTGGACGAAGGTCAATCCCGCCGGAAAACCGTCGCTGACCTGGGCGAAGTGCGTTAGGCGATCACATGAGAATCCAGGTGTAGCCGCCGCTGTCGTCCGCCATGGTGACCACCGCGACGGCGACCAGATCGTCGCCTCTGACCGCGCAGTGGAAGCTGGACCCGGCTGACAGAGGCGGGTCCTCCGGGCAGGACACGATCACCGGGATCCCGGTCTGCCTTTCCACCTCCGCCGCGACGTCCTGCTGGACCTGGTCCCGGTTGAACACGGCAGTCGACGACCGCACGCTCCTCGTCAGCGGCGGGGCGAGGACAGCGCTCAGGAACGTCAGCCCGACGCACAGGCCGAGGGCGGTCCAGGTCGTCCAGGATGCGGGCCGCCGACGGAGCGCGCGGGCCAACAGATACGCCCAGGGCGCGATCAACGACCAGGCCCAGTGCGCCGGATCCTCCCCGAGCGCCCGCAGGAGCCGGCGGTCGATGACCGCGACCAGAGCGCCACAGCCCCAGCCGACGAGAAGTCCCAGCGAGACCGCGGTGACGATGCCCAGACCCGGGAACATCACGCCGACCACCACGGCGGCGACCAGCCCGACGAGCGGCGCCGAGGCCGCCACCCAGGCGGCGGCCTCGGCTCGGGACTCGCCGGAGGCTCCCCCCGATCGCGGCGCGGCCGGTCCGCGGTGTGTCCACTGAGACGCCGGGGGCGGGGGCGCCCAGACCTGCCCGGGCCCGGTGAACCCCGGCGCCGCAGGCCCTGACATCGCAGGCCCTGACATCGCCGAGCCTGGCGGAACATACGGCGACGGCGACGAGCCCGGAGACGCGGACGGCGGAGGCTGTGGAGGAAGCCACGGCCCCGCTGAACCACCCGGGTTCTCCAGGCCATCGGACATGATGAACAAAATCTCCTTCGAGGACATAAGCCCGGTGGCCGACTCGCAACCCGGCGACGCCGCTGCGGTCAGTCCTCTTCCCACATCCGCAGTGACCGGGATGCGACGTACGTGATCCTATCCGTCGATCCTCTACCCATCCCGGATAAGCGAACCGTGCAATCGATGCGTTCCCAGCCTGACCAGGAATATCCGACCGCCTGGTGGGCCCAGAGAGCGGTCTCAGACCCGCCGCAGCTTGTCCGGGTTGCGAACCGCGTCGATGCGGGCGATGCGACCGTCACCGACCACGAACGACAACACCGCGCGATGACCGTCGTCGCTGGGGAGCATCAGCCCGAGCTGGCCGTTCATCGTGATCTCGACGGGCACGTGCTGGGACTCCGGCCGAGCGCCGCCCACACGCGCGCGACCCGCTCCCGGCCGTGCAGCGGCTTACGCAACGCCGTCGCCCGCCCACCACCGTCCGCGGTCCACACGACCTGCGGGTCGAGCACGGCGACGAGGCCCTCGAGGTCGCCCCCGGCGACCGCGTGCGCGAACGCCCGCCCGGCACGGTCGTGCTCGGCGGGCGACGCGGCGAAACGCGGCTGCTCGCGCCGGACATGCCGGCGCGCACGCGAGGCGAGCTGCCGCACCGCCTCCGGTGTGCGCCCGACCACCTCCGCGACCTCGCCGAACGGGACGTCGTGCAGCACGAACGCCGTGCGCTCCGCGGGCGAGAGCTGCTCCAGCACGGTCAGCAGGGCGTAGCTGACCGACTCGTCACCCGGCGATCCGATCCCGGGCCTCACCCCGGGCCCTGTCCCCGGCCTGGTCCCAGATCTGGGACCAGATCTGCGTTCCCGCGCGCAGCTGCGGCGCCCAGCCGGTCGCCGCACGCAGCCGGCGGCTCGTCACACGCTGCGAACGTGCCATCGGCCCGTCCGGCTGCGGCCGGGGCCGGAGCCCCTCGACACCGACAGCGGCAGCCATGCGGCGTCGATCTCGGCGTTTGTCGGCGGGTCGGTGTCGACGACGTTGTACGTCCCGGCCGGGGCACGCAGGGCCGCGGCGACGGCGGCGGCCGCGTCATCCAGCCCGATCGTCGGCCGGTAGGCGCCGGGCGGCCCGGCCGCCATCGAGACGCCGCCGCGCGCCGCCTCCAACGCGGCCCGCGCCGAGTCGCTGTCCGCTCCCAGGAACAGCCCGAAGCGGAGCACGACGGTGTCGCCGCCGAAGAACTCACGTGCGTTGCGCTCAGCCGTCAGCGCGGACGTCGTCGGGCCACCACCGGCAACCGGCGCGTCCTCGTCGAGCCACCCGTCGCCGCCGTCGGCGTACACGAACGAGATCGACTCCTGCACCAGCCTGCGCGCCCCCGCGCCCTGGGCGGCGCGGGCGGTCGCCTCCGACGCCACGACACGCAGCCGATCGTTCTCCTCCCAGGCGGTCGGATCGGCCATGCGCTCGACGCCGGGAATGTGGACCACGCGCGGAACGAGTCACCCCCCGGACCTGGTAACCGGCGGTCAGCAGCTCACGGACGAGCCGCCGCCCGATGACACCCGTGGATCCGTTGATCACAATCTCATCCATGCTGACCTGACGACGCAGACCGCATGATCGTGACATCCGGGGTCGGCCTGGGCGGCAGCCGGGCGGCGGCTGGGGCTCAGCTGGTGCAGCCGTAACCGTCGCCGTCGCGGTCAAGGTCGAACGGGTCTGGCGGTGTGACGCGCAGCGGGCCCCGGACGTAGTTCGGGCCGTCGCCTTTGCCGCCCGCGCAGTCGTAGTCGCCGATGCCGCTGCGTAGGCAGGTGCCCGGGTAGGACGGCTCGCACCCGGCACGCGGGTCCGGCGCGGGGGCCGCGGCCGGAGGCGGCGCGGCCTGTGGCGGCGCGGCGGCGGCCGTCGGCTGCTGGACGACCGCCGCTGGATGTTGCGGCGCGGCAGCCGGTGCAGGCTGGACCACAGCCGCCGAGGTCGATGTGGTCGGCGGCGACGCCGGCGACACCGACCTGGCGGAGGGCCTCCCTGCCGCCGTGCTCGCGGGCGCCCGCGGCACGAACGTCGCCGACGCGACGGCTGCCGTCGGGCTGACCGGCGTGGCTGTCGCCGTGAGGGTGCCACCGGCGCTCGGGGACGTCGTGGAGGGCGGGCTGGGCCGCCCCAGTACCGCGGAGGCCGCGACGACAGATCCGTCGCTTTCGTCCACCTCCTCGTTGGGCATCAGGGCAGCACTCACCAGGAAGACGAGCAGGGCGACGGCAGTCACGCCCGCGGCCGTCCGGCGGTCACGGATCCGCGCCCAGGCGAGTCCCCGCCGGGCGAACGCGATCAGGCCCACCACGAAGCCGATCAGGGCGAAGAATCCCAGGAACGCGAGAAGCGTCGTCACAGCTCGGCCTCACTTCCGCGGCGAGCGGGCCGGCCGCGACGGTCCGGCGTGCTCATGCGGAGGACACCCCCATCGGGCGTGCCTCGTTTCCCTGCGAGAAGGCCTCCGCGCCCGCACTCCAACAGACCGCATGTCGTTGTCAATCTCTGTTTCCCCCGTACGCTCATTCAAATAAGAGCGGGTCAGACTATCCCCCGGGCTCAGGCGGCGCCGATCGAGGGGGCGTCTGTCTCCGGGGCAGGCCCGACATCACGCCGCCAGCCCCATCACCCAAGTGACCGGGGCAGTCGATGTATCGGAGCAGGACCTGGCACGCCAGATCGTTGACGCCGAACAGATGCGCATGGCCACCGAGGCCGCCGCGGGCTGAACCAGCCAGGCACTCGCCATGCTCAACCCATCAGGCCGTCAACGGTCAGAAGAGCACGCTGCCGGTGGGTGATTCACCGAGGCGGAAGCAGGTGTCGTTGTCGCGTAGGTAGCCGAAGGTGAACGCCTGGGCGCGCTGACGGGACGTGCCATGGGCACCATCCGAAGTGGCGGTCTCACGGTCGAACCAGCCGCGGTCACGGTTGTCGCCGAGGCCGAAGAACAGCACGACGCCGGAGACGGCATCGCCGAGGTCGAGCCGGTCGGCGTCGGCGGCCGTGCGGGCCTGGCCGCCGGCGAGGCAGTCGGCCTGGTTCTCCTCCGCGCGGGAAACCACTCCGGTGCGGCCGGAGAGGGCCGAGGCACGGTGAGCCAGTTCGTGCATGAGCACATACATCGGGTAGGACGGGCCACCGAGGTCGTGCAGTTCGGTCATGAAGTCGACGCTGTAGGCGATCGTGTCGTCGAGTGGGCAGTAGAGGGCGTTGTCGGCGAACGCGGCCGGGTCGGATTCGCCTTCCGCGCAGGCAATCGGTGGGATCTCCCCGTCGCGGTATGAGATGTAGTGCGGTGGGGTCCACTTCTCGCCCAACTCGCCGGCCCAGTAGGTGTTCACCGCGCCGGGGCAGCCCGCGGGCTCGGCGATGATCGCCTCGACGTCCCGCACTGTTTCGACGGCGCCTCCGCAGCTTCCGGCGGGCAGTGCCTGCTGGCCTGCGGAAACCGCGGTGCCGTCCGAGTCGGATGTCGAGTCCAGCGCGGCGCAGCCCGTCAGTAGACCGCTCCCCAACGCGGCGGCGACCGCGCCTGCCAGAAACGTGTGCCTGATCCCCATAACGTTCACCGTAGGGATCCCGGCGGTCAGATTGCCCGCTCCGTCGGCACACAGACAAAACGGACCAGCCGGGGCGTGCGCTTGCGGGCTCAGCAGCAGCTTCGCGACTGGGCGCCATCGATCCGACCCGCGTCGGGCCGCGGCGATTGCGGCTCGGCCGGCGGCAGCCAGCCCGGTTGTTCGGAGTCGATGGGGCCGCCGCCGTCTCCCGCCTCGCCCACAATGAGCCAATGCGAGAGGATCTTCGGGAGGAACTGGCACGGCGGACGGAGGCCGACCAGCGAGTGCGGCACGCCTGGCTGGCCCTCACTTCGACCCGGCACGGCGACCCCGCCGGCCGCAACGGCGCAGCCGAGGCCGCCGGCACCGAAGCAGCCGAGCGTGAGGCGCTCGCTGATCGGATGAGCGAGATCGACGCGGACAACACCGCGTGACTGAGGGCAGTCATCGCCGAGCACGGCTGGCTGGGAGAGGCCCTGGTCGGGCCGGTCGGAGCGAGCGACGCCTGGCTGATCGCCCAGCACGCCGACCATGACCCCGAATTCCAGGCGGAGTGCCTGGAGCTGCTGCGAGCCGCAGCCGCAGCCGGAGACGCATCCACCGCGCACCTCGCCTACCTGACCGATCGGGTGCTCTGCGCCCGCGACGAGCCACAGATCTACGGGACCCGGTTCTGGCGCGGACCCCACGGCACGGACGCCCTCAGCCCGCGCCCCATCGCAGACCCGGAACATCTCGACGCCCGCCGCGCCGCAGCCGGCCTGGAACCCTTCGCCACCTACCTGACTCATATGACGGACTAAGCCGCATACGGCCACTGTCGTCGACAGACGGATCAACCCAGACCGCCGGGTCCAAGGCCATGCCGACATCGGCGGCGGGATCGGCGTACGCGGCGAGGCCCTCGCCCGGGCCCGGTTCAGTCGATGGATGCCCTGGCAGACGTCCGCGAGTTCGGCACCTTCCCGTAGGAACTTGCACTCGACCAGGCAGACCGGCTGAGTACGGACGGGTGAGTTCACCGGTTCCGCCGAACCAGACAGGACGTTCGCCGGTCGCCGGCAAGTCAGCACCACTTGCTTCTGCAGAAGCCGCCTCCCCTGCCGCCACCTCCGCCACTGCTCCCATTCCGATCACCCGGGACATAGAGGTTGTTGTGCTCGTCGTCGTTCAGATCCACCGATCCGCCGCCGTAGGTGCCTGTCGTCGTGGAGGCTGGGAGTGGCGTGGGCTTAACCAGAACTGTGATCAGCTGACCCGGCCGGAGCGGTTGTCCAGCTCCGGGCAGGCTGCCCGCAATGGTTCCACCCGTCGCGTGCTTCAGCCGATCACGCGGCCCCCACTCGGATTCGCGCTCGATCGAGGGATCACCGGGAATGCTGCTGGTAGCAGCGGTCCGGCGTACGTCGGATGCATACTCCGGCGCTGTTCCCTCGGCGTAGCGGTACTCGATGAGCTCCCTGATGTCTGGGGATGATTCGGACAACTGGTAGCTCTCCCCGGCGGGAAGCGGCGGCATCACAGGGTTGACCTGGAACCATCTCCACTCCTGGTTACGGAGATAGAAGAGGAAAACCTCGTCATTCTCCAGAATCTTCGCGCCGGCCGCTGGAACCGTCGCCGCGACGGTCCAGTTGTCCTGGTCCCAGACGTCTCGGCCCCGCGGCGAGAGGTCCCGTTCCGAGTGGTTGGACGGCGCGGCGGACCGGGCGTCCCGGAGGTTCATTCCCACCAGGTTCGGCATCAGGAGGCCTTCCGGGCCCTCGGGCACCGTGGTCCGCCCGGTCAGGGTGGCAGCCTGGGACTGGCCCGCGGTTCCCCGGCCATCGGCATTTCCGGCGATCATCGCGATGACGAAGACGACGCCGATGGCACCGCTCCACCGCGGGTGACGAGTAATCCACAGGATGATTCGGCGACCGCGCGACGGAACGTTCACGCGAGCCACCCAAAGGGACCGATGATCACATTTCCTCCTTTTGCGCGGTTCACCACGGCGCAGTCGTCCGACTGCCGGATCAGTCCTGAGCAGGAGATTCAGGCTCTGGCATCCCACGCAGGGATCAGAGCGTCATCCAGGTATAGCTGCCGCTGTTGTCCTCCACCGTGACCACCACGAAGGTTCGCTCGCCGCCGCCTTCGGCGACACAGCGGAACGTGGAGCCCGCCGACATGGGCGGGTCCGCGGGGCAGGAGACGGTGGCCGTGACACCGGTCTGGCGTCTGATCTCCGCGGCGATGTCCTGCTGGACCCGATCCCGGTTGAAGACGGCGTTCGAGGTGAGAACGCTGCCGGTCAGGGGCTTGCTGACGACGAACGACAGGACGGTGAGCATCGCGCACAGGCCGAACGCGGCCCATGTCGTCCACGGGGCAGGGCGGCGGCAGACTGCCCGGCCGAGCAGATAGACCCACGGAGAGAGGAACGCGAGCGCCCAGTGAGCCGGGTCCTCCCCGAGATTCCGCAGCACCCGGTGGTCGACAACGGCGAGGAACAGCCCGCAGGCCCAGCCGATAACGACTCCCAGAGCGACCGCCGACGACACCCCGAGTTCCGGCAGCGCCGCCCCGATGATCAGACCGGCGAAAAGGCCGGCCAGCGGGGCGGCCGCAACCGCCCAGGCGGTCGGCTCCTTCGCGGCTTCCCGGAGTACGTCTTTGGGCTTGGGAGCCGGCGCCGACGGCGACCACGAGGGAGGTGACCCCGCAGGCACGGACGGCGCCCCGGCCAGAGGCAAAGGAGGAGCCCAACCTGCCGGCGGAGCGGGCGGTGCCGGCGGCGGAGCGACTGCGGCCACCGGCGTGCCCATGGAAGTAGTCGGGCCCCAGGCTGTCCCGGTCCACCATCGCTGCCGACCCGCGTCGCCCGGGTCGGGGTACCAGCCAGGCGGCGGTGGGGGTGGAGGTGGGTGCAACGGCCCGGCGGGCGCCGCCGGGGTCTCGGAACCGGTGGACATGACGAGTCTCGTCTCCTGTCATGGATGGTCTACGTCACCGGCCGCGTCGACCGGAACCGCCGATCGGCCGGGCTAACCCGGACGCGGCGCCCATGTGAATCCCCCGTGGAAGTAGCTGCCGAACACGATTTTCGGCAGCGTCGAACAGGCATCCCCACGACGACGCAGAAGAATGGTGTGCTCGTGGATGAATGAAGGAGGCGGGCCTGTCTCCAGGCCGCGCCGTTGTGGCCTCACGCCACCGGGAGCCGACAACCACCCGTTTCTGGGCAGCCCGGCACACCGACGTTCGAGGCTTATTTCTTTCCGAGAATCCACCGAATCCCGGCAGGCCCGCCTACGCAGACGGCCCGAGTCCCAACGGGTGTCGCTGGTGGGGGCAGCCGGCTGGCCGACAGGGCCCTGCATCCGGGATTGCTCAACGTCGGCCTCCGCAGCTCGACGGACACAAACGACCCAGCTGGTTGACTGACCGAAAGCCACGGAGACGGCGTGACAGCACGGATGAAACGGTACGCATGGATCCCCCCTGAACCAGCGTGCGCCGAAGATTGTCCCGACCTTCGGCGGTGGTACGACCCGGCCGCGACAGATGCGATGCCGTCGCCGGCCGAACGCCTACTTTAACCGACCGGATCCGCACTGTGGCAAGGGCTCGGACGAGCACGGACTACCGGTCGAGTACCACGGGCTGCCGGTCGAACCGGGCCTCGCCCGCCGTCAAGCGGCAGCCGGCTCAGCTCAGCGGCATCCGGCCACACCGGCGAAGCGGTCGACGGCCCGCCGGCCTGACCCGAGGTGGCCCGGTCATTTCAATCCCCAGAGCCGCACCGTGAAGTCGCCGCTGCCGCTGGCAATCGTCCGCCCGTCCGGCGAGAACGCCACCGAGGAAACGACGTTGGTATGCCCGGTGAGCGCGGAACTCACCGGGCGGGGGTTGAGGGGAGCGATGGGCCCGGGGTTCGCCGTCGGCCCCTGGGATGCCGTCGATCGCCTGGAGGCCGTGGGCGTCGTCGAGGTGGCTGTGCCGGCCGACGCACCGGATGCGGGGGGACCTCCGGCCGAGAGCGCGGCGGGATCCTCGCCCGAGGGAAGGGTCAGGGCGAGGACGACACCGGCGATGGCGAGCAGGGCCGCCGCGACGGCGGCGGGCAGGCGGTACCGCCGCCAGGGCAGGGATCGACCAGTCCACCAGGTGCGTGCTCCACCTGTTGCCCCGTCCGCGTCTGATGCGTCGTCGGGGTCCGATGCCCCGTCCGGGTCTGATGGCTCGTCCGGGCTTGATGCCTCGTCTGCCTCGTCCGAGGTTGACGGGTGGGCCGCTCGCTGGGTGGGGAGGTCGCAGGTGCCGTCCGGCCGTGGCTCGACAACGGCCGGAGTGCGCGGCGCCAACAAGCGGGTGGCGGGCGCTTCGGCCGCGGCTCGGACACCGTCGTCGAGGCTCAGTCCGACGCCGGCACGGTCGGACCAGCCCGTGCCGCACACCGCGGCGGCCGCCGCGGCCAGGTCCAGGGCGAAGGCGCGCGCGGACGGATGCCTGTCGGCGGGATCCTTCGCCAGGCAGCGCATAACCACCTCGGCGACCGGGTCCGGCACACCCGTCGGCGGGGCGGGCATGACGTTGAGGTGGTGGTGGATGAACCCCGCGGCGGGCAGCGCCGGGTCGAAGGGCGGGTCATCCCCCAGCAGCTCGTAGAGCATGGTGCCGAGCGCGTAGAGATCCGTCGCCACGCTGAGCTGGCCACCGAGGATCTGCTCCGGAGCCATGTAGCGAGGTGTGCCGCTCACCGCGCTCGCGGTGGTCACCGTCCCCTGTGTGATCTTGGCGATGCCGAAGTCGGCCACCTTGTGCAGGCCGGCCGCGTCGAAGAGAACGTTCGACGGCTTGATGTCTCGATGCAGCACCCCGCGCCCATGGGCGTAGGACAGGGCGGCCGCCACCGCCAGCCCCACCGCGCAGCCCGCCTCGAGCGTCATGTCGTATTCGCGGGTGGTCAGCGGGCCACCGGCCAGCAGCTCCATCACCAGCAGATGGAGATCGCCAACCGTGAGAGCGTCATAGACCCGGATGATGTGTGGATGATCCAAGGAGGCCAGCACCCGGGCCTCGCTCCAGCTACGCCCGGCGACGCCGCCCTGGTCCGCGGGCAGAATCTTGATCGCCACATCGCGGCCCAGCTCGCGATGCCTCCCGGCCAGCACCAGCCCGAACGCACCCCGCCCCAGCCGGCCGCCGATCTCGTATCCCGGTAACGCCGCCGCGATCTGGGCCTTGTCCTCGATCATGAGGCGGCCCCGGTCCCGGCCTCGCAGCGAGGAAAACTACCCTCGTACGCCACTCCGCCCCCCCCAAGGACCGTCACGCGACGCGTCCGATCCTGGCGGGCTTCGGCACAATGCCGATCACATCCGACCGATGGCTACAAACTGTTGCGCTGAGATGCCGATTCACGGCGGCATCGTCACGGCCCGACAGAACACCGGCGCGCCGGCCCAGTCCCGCCCATCAGACCGGGATCCGGCACTCAGAGCGAGATCGGCCAGCGGCCGAGGTCAGCCGACGGCGAGGTCCGCAGATCGCGCCTTATGACCGTGGCTGGCGGCGGGCATCTCTGGCGCGACGAGCCTCCTCACGATTCCGCGCCTCGTACACCTCGGACAGCGCGTCCCGCAGCGATACGAGCGCCTCGTCCTCGACGAGGACGTCGGCGAAGTCGCTCTCCAGGGATACCGCGACGATCGAGAGCGACTCCCTCGCATCCTCGACAGAGGCCACCGACAGCACACCAAAGTCAACCGGCGAGGATTTCCTGACCAGCTTCAGGGCATTTCCGACATCCACTTCCAGCATAAAATACCGATCCTCTCCGGATGTCGTGCGGCCTACTTCGACATCGATACCGACGCTACTTCTGTCCCGCCCCACCGACAGCACGCGCGTCGCACTCCTGAAACTGGCCCCGAACTCACCTGAACGAGCGATGTCCATGCCGTTCCTCGCGGCGAGCGGCGCAAGAACCTCATGCCCTTGGTGTCCCGTTCGAAGTACTGGTGGGCGGCGTTGATGGTGATCGCCTTCACCGCGTCGAGGGCGGAGACACGCTGGTGGGCGCCGAGGGTGTGGTTCGAGCGGGTGACCCGGGTGACCTGACTGGCCAGGATCGCGATCGAGTTCGGCAGCGCGACCGGTGCGTCATGGTGGCTGGTGTAGGGCAGCTGACGGTCCAGCGCCCACCTCGCCGGCGAGATGTTCTCCGCGCGCTCCTCGCCGAGCACGGTGGTGCGATACCAGTCGCCCCAGTAGTAGGTGTGCATGGAGAAGAAGGACGGGATGATCCCGAGCTCCACGAACGCGTCGAGCTGGTCCGCCCGGGCGGTCTGGGAATGGATCGCGACCGTCCTGCGGTCGGCGGCCCCCAGAGCTGTGGTGGCAGTCCGTATGGCGGTGATGAACTGGTCGATGGCCGCGTCCCCGTTGACGTGCGCGAGGACCTGCCAGCCGCGCTCGAATCCGGCCCGCACCTGGCGCTCGGCCACGTCGTCGCTGATGACGGGGTAACCGGCGTAGTCGGCGCCGGTGCCGGGCGGTGGGGTGTGGTAGGGCCGGGTCAGCCAGGCCGTGCGGCCCTGCGGCGAACCGTCCAGGAACATCTTGATTCCCGCCGCACGCAGGCCGGCGCTGTATTCCTGGGCTGCCTGGAGATTCCTGGGCTGCCTGGAGCTGATCCGGATCCTGCACGGCTTCGTCCGCCTTGACGTACACGACCAGATCGATGGGAAGCCCGGTGGGGAACTCCGTCGCGGCCTTGCGCAGGGCGGCCAGCTGGTCCAGCGTGGCGGCACCCTCCTGCACGGTGGTGAAACCGAAGCTCGCGGCCCTCCGTAGCCCCCTGGGTAGGAACTGGGCCTGGTCGTCGGCATGCATGCCCGCGATCGCCCGGGCCGCGGCCGGGTTGAACGCGTTCTCCTCCAGAACACCGTCGGGTGTCCCGTACTGCGGCGCCGCGTCCCGGCGCCGGATCACCCCGCCGGCCGGGTTCGCCGTGCCGGTGTCGTACACGAGAAGCTCAAGCCCACGGCTGTTGACCGCGCCCAGATGGAACGACTGATGAATGGCGAGGACCGGCCGGTCGGTGGACACCAGGTCCAGCTCGTCACGGGTCGGATGCCTCGTCTCGGCGAGCATCGAGTCGTCGTAGCCGAAACCGATGATCCTTCGGAGCGTTTACCCACCTCGCTCACCGCGAACTCCGCCAGCGTGTCCCGCAGCGAGGCGATGGTGGTGACATTCCCGTCGGGTTCGGCGAGCAGGTTGGCGACGGACGACTGGAAACCGGTGCCGGCCAGGTGACCGTGTGCGTCGATGAACCCCGGAAGCAACGCCCGGCCGCGAAGATCGCGCAGCTGGGTATCCGCGCCCCGCCAGTCCGCCAGCGCCCGGGAGCGGTCGCCGACGAACGCGATCCGGCCGCCCTTCACCACCGCCTCCGGTGAACCAGCATTCACCGGAGTGTCCGCGACGGCGACGATCGGCCCGCCGAAGAAGATGACGTCCGCGTGGCCGGGCACCACTCCAGGTGCCGCACGGCCCGCCGCCGTATTGACCGCCACAGGCCCACCCCTCACAGCGCTGACGTGACGCGACCGCCTGCATACTTTCAGTCGACCGCCGGGATCGCGACTTCACCGCATCGGCGGAGCCGACATGTCCGAAGGACGCGCGCGATGCACCGTCGGGGTCACTCCGGGTGAAGGTGCGCGTGAGCTCTGGCTCGGGCTGTCTCGACCGCTCGAGTGACGGCCTCCGCCGGCTCGTCGACGATGACGACCGTGTCAAGTCGCCTTCCGCCGGTCGCTACCGGGGCGCAGTCGAGGCCGAAGGCCGGCACGCCGTTCTTCTTCGCGAGCAGGATCTCGATGACCGTGCCCGCGTTGCTGCCGATCACCACGATGGCATCGGACGACTCCACGACCATCTCGTTCCGCTTCTCGCCGACGCCGCTGCAGATCGCGGCACCGAGATACCGGTTGGCGGCGGCACGGTCGTGGCCTGGCAGAATGCCGATGCAGAGACCACCGGCCTCCTGGACACCGCGCGCGACGCCCTCCATGACACCGCCGTGACCGCCGCAGACCACCCGCGCGCCGGTGAGCGCCAACAGATTTCCCACCTGGCGCGCAAGCTCGTACTGGGCCGGCGTCGCCTCGCCGGCTCCGGGGCCGATGACCCCTATCTGGACCTGGGCGGAGCGGTCTGGAACGGCATCCGTCGGCGCGGCCGGATCCGCGTCACGGCTCACCCCTCGGTCGGCGTACGCCCATCCCCGCCACCGTTCGACCTGAACGAGGATCACCGGGCCGGCTGGAACGGCGGCCCGGTACTGGTCGTATTTCGCCGTCAGGCGCCGGATCGCCGCTGATTTCTCGCCGCCCGGCGCGTCGACGACGCGGGCCTGGCCATCGGCCCGGACCCACCACAGGCCGTGCCAGTCGTCGGTGTACTGATCCACGAGGAGGCTGACCCGCGGGTTCGTCGCGATGTTCGCCAGTCGCCGCAGCGCCGCCGTACGTTTCGGCTTGTGGTCCACGGCGGTCACGACCTGATCGCCGGCCAGCGCGAAGGTCACCGGAACCAGGTGGGGTGTGCCGTCGGTTCCGACGGTCGCGAGGCGAGCGACCCGCGCCGCCGCGAGCCGGCGGCGGCACTCCTGTTCACTCAGATCCACTGTTCGCTCAGATCCACGCGGTGCACGCTAACGATCCGGCCGGCCGACCGCGAGGCCTGACGAGACCCGTGAAGGCCACTTGCTTCACAGCAAATACCGCAGGATTACCCGGTACGTTGACCGCCATGATCGACGCCTCGACACATTCCACGCAGACCCTCCCCGCCGGGTCGGCGGAGGATCCGCTGGTCGGCTACCAGGAGATGGCTCAGCGGGCCGGGGTCACCCCGGCCACGCTTCGCAGGTACCGCCGGCTGAGACAGCTGCCGGCCCCCGACGACGCCTCGGTGCCCAGCCAGCCACGATGGCGCCGCAGCACCTTCGAGAGCTGGCTGGAAACCAGGCCCAGGTCCACGCTGCGCACCCGCGCCACGCCGCGGCCACCAGGCGACGTCGACGGGGAGCCGAACCCGCAGCCGCAGCCGCAGCCGCAGCCGGCCAAACCAACCACGCCACCCGAGCTGTCCGAGTCGCTGAACGAGACCTACATCGAGATACTTCGCCTGGTTGTCGTTTCAGGCAGCGTCGACACCACCGACCTCCGAGCCGCGCTGTCGCCCCCACCACCGGTCGGGGACGGCCGTAACCGGGCGCATCGGGTGTGGCGAGCCCGACAACTGGAGCTTTTCGAGGCCCTTCACGAGCTGGGGAAGCGTGGCCTGCTCGACCGCACACGCGGCCCCGGCACGGGCCAGGAGCAGGTTTTCCTGACACCCGCGGGACGAGCCCTCGCCGCCCGGCTACGAGACGTTCCACGACCAGAACAACCAGGGCTCTATGGCTCCTCGACGTCCTTCCCCGCGTGAACGGCTCGATTGCGCATCAGGCTTCGCTTCGGTCTGCGCCGGTTCGTTCCTCGCAGCGGATGCGCAGACCCTGGGCCTCGGTGTCGACGTAGCGGCGCACCAGCCGCCCCATGAGCAGGGCCACCACCGGCGCCAGCGGCCCGGACTGGCGCAGGCTCAGCCGCACCGTGACGCTGCCGTCGTTCGGGCCGGGCGTGATGCGGTGGTCGGCGACGGTCGTCATTCCGATGGCGCGGGAGGTCCAGGTGAAGCCCGCGCCGGGGAGCAGATCGGTCACGGTCCACGTCGCCGCCGGCAGCCTGGGCTGCTGGATGCGCACCTTTGCGCCTTCACGCAGCTCGCCGCCCGCGGCGTCGACGGCGGTCATCGTCGGAGTCCAGGTGGGCCAGCGCTCGACGTCCCGCAGCACGGCCCAGATCTCGTCGGCGGTGGCGTCGATGGTCACCGAGGTCTCGTAGTACATCGGGGATACCTCCTACAGGCGCGATCAGACGGTCGCGGACGGCGACACGCAGCCACCCACGATCTGTACCACGTGGTACATGTACCATCCGGTACATGCCGTCGCAAGGTCCGCCATCGGACAGCCCGCCCGACAGCGCGCGACAGCGCCTGCTGGTGGATGTCATCGCCCACCTCACCGCACACGGAATCGGCGACGTGAGCCTGCGGCAGCTGGCCACCGCGATCGGCACCAGCCACCGCATGCTCATCTACCACTTCGGCTCCCGCGACGGCCTCCTCGTCGAGGTCGTGCGGGCGATGGAGGAACAGCAGCGCGCCGCGTTCGCCGAGATGCGCCGTGTTCCGGCGACGTCCGCCGCCGAACTGGGCCGCCGGATGTGGCGACAGCTGCGCCAGCCGGAGCTGGCGCCGTTCGAGCGCCTCTTCTTCGAGATCTACACCCAGGCGCTGCAGGGTCGCGCCTACGCCCAGCCCCTGCTCGACGGAGTCGTCGACGACTGGCTCGGCCCGATGACCGACTTCCTCACCCAGGACGGCCTCGAACCCGCCGCCGCACGCGCTCAGGCCCGCCTCTCACTCGCCGCCACCCGCGGACTCCTCCTGGACCTCCTCGCCACCGGCGACCAGGAAGGCGTCGACCAGGCCATGGAACACATGCTCACCTTGTTCAGCCACATCACCCGGATCACCCACATCACCCACCCGGCCACACCCCGCGAACCACCGGCACCCCCCGTCTCGCCCCATGTGGATGGCGTCAGCTGACCGTGAGGGAGCCCCCCGCCGTGCCCGCGTCGGCGATGGTCAGGCAGCTGGTCGCGCGGGCGATCAGCCACAGATGCCGCTGGTAGGAGTTGGCGCTGTAGCTTTCGCCCGGTGCGACGACGGGCGCGTAGCTCACCCGCGCGCCGTAGAAGTCCAGCCAGTAGATCCGGATGGGTTCCGGGCTCTGGTTCACGAAGGTCACCCGGACACCCGTCGTCGTACGGCCTGAGGTGACAGCGCCCTCGTCCGCGCACGGCCGGCGCGCGAGAGAGCCGGTGAAGGAGAAGACGTGGGCGGCGGTCTGCGCTGGCGACGCCGGCGCGGCCGGCGGGTCATCGCCCGTGTTCGGGGGCTGGCTGGTCCCTGCGTGAGCCGTGCCGCGGGCTGTCCCGGGCGGGGTCTCGGTGTTCGCCTGCGGCGCCCCACCTACCGGCGGGGCTGTCGGGGGAAGTGGGAACAGGCTGGCCGCCGTGGGACCGGAAGGTGTCACCGACGAGGCCGCGGAGGACGAGGATGCGGCGGCGGTAGAGGCGGTGGAGGGCGGCGCGCCGATACTCGCGGTGGCGGTCAGATGATCCGGCTTACCGCCCGCGACCACCACGGACGCGGTGACCATGGCCGCCACCGCGAGCACGACGAGCCCCACTGCGAGGCGCCCTCGTCGGCCGCGGCTCCATCGGCGAGGCGACCAGCCGGCCGGCACCCGTTCGGCAGGTGGGGCAACCCCGGGTCGGGCCGGCGCGGGTGAGGCGCCGGCCAGTGACTCCGCGTTCTCCGTGGCACCGGACGCAAGCGCTGTCTGGACGGCGGAGTCCTCGTCGCGCAGCGCGGCGGCGAGCAGGGCTGGCGGCCAGGACGGACCGGTGAGCACCTTCGTCTCCTGGTCGGCCGAGATCAGACGTTCCAGCAACGCGCGTGGTGTCGGCCGGGCGGCCTGCTCCTTCGCGAGACAGTCAGCGACGATCCCGCGCAGTGCGCCCGGTATCCCGTCGAGATCCGGCTCGGCGTGCACAACCCGGTAGACCTGCGCGGGCGTCGGGCCGACACCGAACGGCTCGCGGCCGGTCGCGGCATAGGCAACGAGCGCGCCGAGGGAGAACACGTCGCTGGGCGCGCCCGCCTCGGACCCGGTCATCTGCTCGGGTGACATGAAGCCGGGCGAGCCGATCATCGCTCCGGTCCTGGTGAGCACGCTGGCGTCGGCGGCCCGGGAGACGCCGAAGTCGATCACCTTGGGGCCGTCGACCGCCAGCATGACGTTGGACGGCTTGAGGTCACGGTGCACGATGCCGGCGTCGTGTATCGCGATCAGCGCCTCCGCGAGCCCTGCGGCGAGCGTGGTCAGCGCCGCCTCCTGGAGCGGTCCGTGACGGGTGACCGTCACCGCGAGGGACAGGCCGGAGACGTAGGCGGTGGCGAGCCACGGGGACGTCGCGTCAAGATCGGCGTCGATGACCGCCGCGGTGTGGCGGCCGCCTACCGCACGGGCCGCGGCCACCTCCCGGGCGAACCGGGCGCGGAAGTCAGGACTGTCCGCGAGCTCGGGCCGAATGACCTTCACCGCGGCCAGGCTCCCGGCCGCGGTGCGCCCCAGGTAGACCCGGCCCATCCCGCCGGCGCCCAGCCGCCCCACCACCTGGTAAGGACCGATGCGGACCGGGTCGTCAGTGCGCAGCGTTTCCATGCCGGCCGCCCCCCGATGGCGCAACACATCACCGAGAACGGATTCGCTTCGGCGCTGCCGCCAGCATATTGCCGAGTCGGCATGTGAATCGATCCCCCGCTCGTGGAGTACCGGATCCGCGGTCATCGGCGTGGCCCTTCACCTGGGGCTTACTCCAGATGGACGCGGTCGCGCACCTGATCCGGGCCGACTCGACCGCTCGGGCGACGGCCTCCGTCACGTCGTCAACGATGACGAGGGGGCAGTCGAGGCCGAAGTCGGCGGCGCGAGCAGGTCGCCGATTTCGGCTCTTGCATGGCCCGACCTATCTGTGTTGAGGTTCGTCCAGCACATCGGGAAAGCGGTTTCCACAGGAGGAGCTCCTGAATGCGCGGACAGCTGAGAAGGCGGGCGCCGTTCGCCGTGATGGCGGCGATCGGCCTGATCGCGACCGGGGCGATCGCCGTGCCGGCGCATGCCGGCACAAACGGCCAGGGCGGCCAGGGCGGTCGCGGCGGCCACGGTTCGGCGGAGGCGACGGCGCTGCGGGTGGCCAGGCAGACCTTGCCACCGGGGACGGATGGGCATCCACCGGCGCCGGCACCACGGGCGGGGCGGCCGCGACGGACGAGAACGTCTTCGTGGTGAGGACACGGGCGGAATTAGCCGCCGCGATCTCCGGGAACCAGCCGAAGATCGTCATTGTCTCGGGGCGGATCGACGCCAACACCGACGACGCGGGCAACAAGCTCGAGTGTTCCACCTACGACCGGAACGGTTATTCACTCGAGAACTATCTGGCGGCCTACGATCCGGCGGTCTGGGGGCGGACGACCAGGCCCAGCGGACCGATGGAGGACGCCCGGAAGGCGTCCCAGCAGGCGCAGAGTGCCCAGGTCTCCGTCACGGTCGGCTCGAACACCACGCTGGTCGGTGCGGGGGGTGCGGAGATCTCGGGGGCGCTGCTGCGCCTCCAGGGGGTGTCCAACGTGATCATCCGTGGCCTGACCATGAATGACGCCTATGACTGCTACCCAGCCCGGGACCCGACGGACGGTGCGACTGGTGCCTGGAACTCCGAGTACGACCTGATCGCCCAGCGGGAAAGCACCAACGTGTGGATCGACCACAACGACTTCAGCGACGGTGACAGCCCGGACTCGGAACAGCCGTCCTACTTCGGCGAGCAGTACCAGGCGCACGACGGCCTGCTCGACGTCACCAACTCCTCCGACCTGGTGACGATCTCCTACAACCGTGTTCACGACCACGACAAGACGATGCTCGTCGGTTCCAGCGACTCCAGGGTCGCGGATGCCGGCAAGCTGCGGGTGACTGTTCACCACAACGAGTTCCGCAACATCGGCCAGCGGGCACCTCGCGTCCGCTACGGCCAGGTGGACGTTTACAACAACCACTTCGTCCAGGACAGCGGCAGCGGGGACGAGTACATCTACTCGTGGGGCGTCGGGCGGCAGTCGCAGCTCGTCGCCGAGCGCAACGCGATCTCCCTTCCGGCCGACATCAGCCCGGCCGAGGTGATCGGCTACTGGGGCGGCACGCAGATCACCGAGAACGACAACCTGGTCAACGGGACGCCGACTGATCTTCTCGCGGCCTACAACGCGGCGAGCGATCCGGACATCCCCGAGGTGGCCGCGTTCCCGGTCACCCGGCGGACCGTTCACCCGGCTCGCGCGGTGCCGCGGGTGGTCGAGCGGCAGGCGGGGCCGAAGAACATCGGCGTGCGTGACCTCATCCTCGTCGCCGCCGACGGCTCCGGGGACGCCACCACCGTCCAGGATGCCGTCGACCTGGCGGCGTCCAGCTCCGTTGGATGACCCCTGGACCACCATGTGGCCCGATGGCGGCCGCCTACTACCCGCGGGTGGCGAGCACGCTCCAGCTCGCCACCCTGCCGGACGACCTTCTCGCCTCGCCCGACGACCAGTCCTCCCCGCTTTTCCTCGACTACGTCGGCCAGACGGACATGGCTCCGTTCCGCGTCCCGATGCCCATCGACTGGAACTACGAGGAGGACGTCGGCACGGTCGTCTGACCGTCCGCCGCACCCGCCACCGCACTGCCGGAATCGGACATACCCGGATGTGTATCCGCAATTGAGCCAGACCTATGGACTTTTCTGTCAAGCGCTTGATAGAAACTGGCTCCGCAGATCCGCCGAGGTACACACCGAGGAGGCAGCGCGTGGTCGGACAGTCGTCAGGACCCGCGGAAGAAGCGGTCGACCGGTGGGCGGGGTGCCCACCTGATCTTGAGGCACGGTCGGACGCGTTACGACGCATCCGGGTGTGCGACCTGAGCGGCCAGCTCGCCGGGGCCGGCTCCACCAGGCTTCTCGCCGCGTTCGGCGCTCAGGTGATCCGGGTCGAGGACCCGGCGACCAGGGGCGGCTGGGACATCGTCCGCGGGGCCCAGCCGTTCCACGACGATCGCCGCGGAATCGAGTTCGGCGCCACCTTCAACAACCACAACACCGAGAAGCTGGGAATCACCCTCAACCTGCGCACCGAACGCGGGCGGGAGCTGCTCACCCAGCTGATCGCGGTGTCGGACGTCGTCACCGAGAACTTCGCCGGTGCGCAGCCTGTCTCCGATCGCCGCGGCGATCGCCATGCTGGTGCCTGACAAGATCTGCCAGGCTCCAGAGGTGTTCGGCAGGGTGATATCCCCACTGACGATGCGTCCCTCGGCGACCCGGATCGCAGTGGCCTTGCCGGCTAGCGAGGCAGTCAGGCCGGTGATGTCTGATTGCGGGTGGGTGTGGCTCGCTGCGGCTTTGCCTGCC
>NZ_ADGX01000118.1 GCF_000177675.1 Parafrankia sp. EUN1f | reverse complement strand
GTCGCCGCCGGTTCACTGGCCACCCTGGGCCGGGATCTCGTGCACGTTCCCGGACTGATCAACCGTGCCTACCGAGCCATCGGCGCGGTTCTTCCCCTGCGCACGAAAACGGCTACGGCGACCGCCGTGATGCGCCGAAGCCTCGGCGTCTGACAGTCGACCGGCGGGCGAGGAGAGACACACCCGCCGGTCGCACTCGATGCCCACGCCGTGCTTGATGCCCACGCCGTGCTTGATACCCACGCCGTGGTGGACGTCATGACCCTGAAGTCGCACCGACGGCGAGCCCGGTGGCGGCGTCGCCGTCGAAGCGCGCCGAGATCCGGCCGGTCTGGCCCTCGCGCCGTAGGCGTGGCCTGCGTGGTCGACGTCCACGCCATGCTCCAGCTGGTGGCCGACCCGGCAACCCGAACAACACCCGCCGGCTACCCGGTCAACCACCACTCGAAGAGTGGCTCCGCAAGCCCGCGCAGTGTTGTCTTTTCCAGGTAAACCATCCCGGGCCGCACGGGCTCTTTTCTATCGACGGCAACCGTGCCGCGGAGGAGGGACGCAGTGACGATGTCAGACCCGTCCGGGGTGCGCCCGGCCCAGCAGCCCGCCGCCCGGAGCCGGCGAAGCCGGCGGCAGGCTCAGAATTGTGAGGAAGGTCGGCGCAACCAGCGAGGCCACCGGACGCCACGGGGGTTCCTTGCCTGGCTGACACCTGCCGCCGTCGCCGTAGTCGCGCAGATTCCCGCCCAGACTGCGACGGCCGGCGGGCCCAGGCCTGCGCCGAACCCGCACCGGCCGCCGACCGCGATCACGATTGATCCCAGTGCGTCGAAGGGCATTGCCAGTGTGTCAAACGGCATTGTCAGTGTGTCGAACGGCATTGCTGCCGTCAGCGACGGCCGGTGGAAGGTCAGCCCCGAGGCTGCCTGCTCCGTCGGAGGATCGGCGGGTGCCGTCTGCCCGCCCAAAGCCCAACGCCAGCCCCGGAACGTCGCTGCGGCTCGCAGTGCACCCCAGTAGGCCTACCCGCAGACATTGGCGGGTGGCCAGGGTCCGGCGCAGGCCCTCACCGCGGTCGAGGAGGGCCCGGCGCTGGCTGGCGCCCTGGAGCAGGCCGTTCAGGGTTTCCCCACAGCGACGCCGACCGCCACGTTGACCAGCCACGTTGACCCGCTGCGTTGACCCGCTGCGTTGACCCGCTGCGTTGACCCGCTGCGCTCGGCCGGTGTTCTCAGCGTTTCGTGTAAAGGTGCGCCGGCGGCGGGCCGAAACGCCCGCGGAGAAAGTCGACGATGCCGCGAACGCGCCCGTCGGGGTGCCAGTAAGGGCCCCGCCGGGCTGGCCTGATCGCACCCGTACCAAGCTGCAACAACGCGATGCAGAGCCGGATGAAGACGTGGTAGCGGCCGAAGTGCTCCCGCACCATCAGCAGGGTGTTTCGCAGCTGCAGGTAGTCGATCGCCCCGGAGGGCGAGCCGACATACGGGTTCTTGACCATCGCGCCCCGTACCAGCCCGGATTCCCAGCCGGCGGCGCGTGCCCGCAGCGCCAGGTCGGCTTCCTCGCAGTACGCGAAGTAGCGCTCGTCGAAGATTCCCACCTCGTCGAGGCAGGCCCGCCGGGCGAACATCAGCGTGCCGTGCGGATGCCCGACCGTCTCCCAGCCCGCGTCGACGCTCGCGGGCACGAGGATCCCGCCGAGGTAGGCGTCGATGACCGGGGTCGCACCGTCACCGACGTCCGCGCAGGCAAGCCCTGCCCGCGGCCGCTCGGCCAGCACGCCGAGGATGTGGCTCAGGCAGGTCGGTTCGGGCAGTGCGTCGTGCGGCGCGAGCACGACCCATTCACCCGCGTCCGGGTCGGCGAGGAACCTGCGGTAGCCGATGTTCGCCGCCGGCCCGAACCCCAGGTTGGCGCCGCCGAGCACGACCGTGACGTCGTCGGCCTCGACCGGCGGGACGGTCACCGATCCGTTGTCGACGATCGTGATCGTGACGGGGATGTCCTGCGCGCGGAACGCGTCGATGGTGTCGAGGAGTCGCTCCGGTTGGTCGCGGTGAACGATGACGACCGTGAGAGGCTGCACGAATCAGTGCTACACCGACGGACCGGTGCCGGGAAACAAATACAAAAACTGCCGTCGGGGCGCCTGGTTCCGCCCGACGCCTGTCGCGGTGCGCAAGACTCCAGCCACCCAGGGAGAGGCAAGCCTCCGCTGATCTCGCTACCCTGGCGGCGACCGCTTGAAGATCACCAGCACCGGGAGCAGCGATGTCGGCGGTACGTGTCCACAACTTCGCGATCTCACTCGACGGATTCGCCACCGGCGAAGGCCCGACTTTCGAAGCACCGTTCGGCCACGCCGGCATGCGCCTCCACGAGTGGGCGTTCGCGACCCGGTTCGGCCGGGCTCAGCACGGCCAACCGGGTGGCAGCACCGGCGTCGACAACGCCTACGCCGAGCGTTTCGGCCCCGGTATCGGTGCCGAGATCATGGGCCGCGGCAAGTTCGGCCCCCAGTCCGGCCCGTGGGAGGACCTCGGCACCGACCGGGAATGGCGCGGCTGGTGGGGCCCCAACCCGCCGTTCCACACCCCGGTCTTCGTTCTCACGCACCATCCGAGGCCATCCATCGAGATGGAGGGCGGCACCGTGTTCCATTTCATCGACGCGGCGCCGAAGCAGGCACTCGACCTCGCCCGAGAGGCCGCCGGCGACCTCGACGTGCGCATCGGCGGCGGCCCGACCATCGTGCGTGACTTCCTGGCCGCCGACCTGATCGACTCGATGCACGTCGCGCTGGTCCCGATCCTGCTCGGCCGGGGCACCCGGCTGTGGGACGGCCAGGAGGGCCTCGAGGAGCGCTTCGACATCGAGGCGGTCTCCTCCCCCAGCGGCGTCACCCATCTGTCCTTCACCCGCCGCGCCTGATCCCGGGAGCCGGCCCCGGCAGCAGCTCAGTGGCGGCCACCTGCCCAGGGGCCGACCCCACCGATGCGTCGCACGGAGTACCGGAGCCGCCCGGCCACCGTGAACCGCGTCAACCGACGGTGAGTACGAGCTTTCCGGTCACCCGGCCGCCATCACCCACCGCGTGCGCCTTCGCCGCCTCCTCCCACGGGAAGACGGCCTCGATGACAGGGCGTAGCCGCCCCGTCCGCGCCAGCTCGGCAACCGCAAGCATGCCCGCCTGGTCGGCCTCGACCAGCATCAGCCGGTGGTGGACACCGAGCCGGGCGGCCTCCTCCTGCATCGGCTCCGTGTCCGTGAGCGCGAGGGAAACGAGGACACCACCCGGGCTCAGCGTCCGTAGCGACCTGGCCGTGTAGTCGCCGCCTATGAGGTCGATGACGACGTCGACACGTCCGGCTGCCTGTTCGAAGTCGTCGCGGTGGTAGTCGATCAGCTCGTCGGCGCCGAGCCCGCGCAGCAGGTCGTGCTTGCCCCCGCTGGCGGTGCCGATCACATACGCCCCGAGCGACGTGGCGATCTGGACCGCGAAGTGCCCGACTCCGCCGGCCGCGGCGTGGATCAGCACCCGCTGGCCGGCCCGCACGCCGGCGGTGTCCACCAGCGCCTGGTAAGCGGTCAGCGCCGCCAGCGGAATTGCACCGGCCTGAGCGTGATCGAGCTCAGCCGGCTTGTGGACGAGCACACGGGCCGGCGCGATGACGTACTCGGCGCAGGAACCGTGCCCGTACGGGTACGGCAGCATGCCGAACACCTCGTCGCCCACCTCGTGGATGGTCACCCCGAGCCCGACCGCCTCGACCACGCCGGAGACGTCCCAGCCGAGGACCAGCGGAAGCTTCCCGAGGAAGCCCGGCATGGCCCGATGTTTCCAGTCGGTCGGGTTGAGGCCCACCGCCCGCACCCGCACCAGAACCTCGGACGGGCCTGGAACGGGGCGTTCGACCTCGACCAGCCGCAGCCGCTCAGGTCCTCCCAGGCTGTCCTGGCTGATCGCACGCATCATCGCCGTGGCCGTGGCCGTGGCCGTGGCCGTCGCGGTCGCGGTCGGCGTCGCCGGCAACGTGGACGTCGTTGGGGGCGTCGTTGGGGGCGTCGTTGTCGTCATGGCTCCACACTGCCGCCCGCCCCGAGTACCAGAAAGTGGCCCGAAGGCCGACTTGTGCAAGGATCGGGCCATGCATCAGGTTGCCGTCCTCGCGACGGACGGTGTGATGCCGTTCGAGCTCAGCACGCCATCCAAGATCTTCGGCAATGCCTGCGACGACGCCGGCCGACCGCTGTACCGGGTGACCACCTGCACGATGAGTGGCGGCCCGGTGATGACGGCGGCCGATTTCTCCGTCACCGTCGTGGGCGGCGCAGCGGCGCTGGCAACCGCCGACACCGTCGTCATCCCTCCTGCCGAGGAGATGACCAGGATCACCGGCCGCGATCTCCTGCCTGCCGATCTGGCGAACGCGCTCGGCCAGGTGCGCCCCGACGCCCGGCTGGTCTCGCTCTGCCTGGCGTCGTACGTCCTCGCCGCCGGCGGCCTGCTGGACGGTCTGCGGGCCACCACCCACTGGCGGCATGCGGAGCACCTCCAGCGCTGCTACCCAGCCATCGCCGTCGACCCGGGCGTCCTCTTCGTCGACACGGGGCGCATCCTCACCTCCGCGGGTGCGGCCGCGGCAGTCGACCTCTGTCTCCACATCGTCCGCCGCGACCACGGCAGCGGCGTCGCCAACCGGGTGGCCCGCAACAGCGTGGTTCCGCCCTGGCGGGACGGCGGCCAGGCCCAGTACATCGAGCGCCCCGTCCCACACACCGCGGACAACGGGACGGCGCCGACCCGCGGCTGGGCCCTCGATCGGCTCGACCAGGCACTGGGGCTCGACGAGCTTGCCGCGCACGCGGGGATGAGCCGGCGGACGTTCACCCGCCGCTTCCGTGCAGAGGTCGGGCAGAGCCCAGGGCAGTGGCTCACCGGGCAGCGGATCGACCTTGCCAGGCATCTCCTGGAGAACACCGACCTCCCAGTCGACCGCATCGCCGAGCGCGCGGGCTTCGGCACCGCCACCTCCCTGCGCCAGCATCTGCGGGAGGCGATAGCGGTGTCACCGAACGCCTATCGCAGAACCTTCCGTGCCTGACGTCCGCCGCCGGCTGACGTCCGCCGCCGCTTCGCAACCGACAGCGCCACGACACCGCGGCGACGTGAACGGCGCCTCACCCGTCTCCCCCAGCGCGGGAATTGTGATCGTCGCCAGGCCATCAGCGCCGAGGGCGGCCTCGCGCGGCGGAAGGCCGAGCTTCTTCTGGTTACGGACCTTTCCCGTCGACCGGCCGAAAAGACCGGGGATCACGCTCACCGGCACCCGCACGGAGAAGAATCCGCGGTCTCCCGGATACCCGATGAAGACGGAACCAGGCCGCGGTGAGGTGAACGGCACAGCTTTCCGTATGATGGGACCGGGCGAGTCTCCATTACCGAGATCCGCGATGTGCGACCGGAGTGAGCGGACCCCTTGTTCGGAGTCACCGTCTCGCGAATAATGATTGGCATCCTGATCGGTCCGGTGAGTCGGGGGAAGGCTCAGGGGTGGGGAACGGGGGCCGACACGATCAGGCCTGGGGGCGTACCGCCCCGCGGGTCGCGGCCGTGGGAGCAGGTACAGCGCAAACAGGGGAAGCGACAACACCGGCAGCAGAGGAAGGAGAAGCGCAGGCAGGTCCCGCCATTCTCGGGAGCGACGTCGCCACCCCGACGGAAGCTGCCCGATGCTCGCCCGCAAAGTATCCGGCCGGAGGCCGTGACAGGCGCTTTCGCGGGCGCCTCCGGCGCATTTTCCGAGATCCCGACAAAAGCCGGCGTGATGGTGGCGGTTTTGGGGTACCGGCGCTGGCGGTGGTGGGAGCGGTCTTCGGCGCCGCCGCGCTCTGGGTGTCCGACGGCGGCCGGGACCCGGACACGACCACCACCTTCTTCTCCGGTGTCGTCGGCGGCCTTTATCTGCTCACCGGGTCCATCGCGCACCTGCGCCGGCCCGGCCGACTCGGCCTGCTGATGGTGATGGTCGGTATCGCCTGGTTCGCCGAGGACCTGCAGGTCTCGAACAATCCTGTCCCGCACACCATCGGGTTGTTCTACCGGTCGGTGGCCTCAGCGAGCCTGGTGCACCTGCTGCTCGCCTTTCCCGACGGACGTCTGCATGGGCGGTCCGAGCGGGCGGTGACCGGTGCCGTGTACGCGACGGTGTTGCTCCTCGTGCCACTCGGGGTCCCGTTCTACAACTCGATAACACCGAACCTGGTGCTGGTCGCCGACCTGACCCGGCTGCAGGAAAATCTGATCAATGGCACGCAGATCGGCTTCGCCGTCGCAGTGGGCGTGCTGCTGGTTCGTCGGTGGTTCGTCGCGACGCCACCGGCACGCCGTGTGCTGGCACCGGTGTACGGCGTCGGGATCACGGGAGTCGCCGCGTCGCTGTCACAGCCGGGGCTGCCCGGTGAGAGCGCCGAGTTGGTCAAGGAGATCGCCCACCTGGCGACGTTGGGGCTGCCGATGGCCTTCCTCGCCGGTGCGTTACGGATCCGGCTCGGCCGCACCGTCGTGGGTGGCCTCCTGCTCCGGCTGCCGCGGGCGGATCCGACGGAGCTGCGCGACCTGCTGGCCCACGCGCTCGGCGATCCGACACTGCGGATCGCCTACCCCCACCCGGACGACACAGACGACACAGACAACCCCGACGCCTCCGAGCTCTATGTGGATGCCGCGGGGCGCCCTGTCATCCCCCGGCCGCAGGACGCGGTCACACCGGTCCTGCGCGGTCCGCGGGTGGTCGCGGTACTGCTGCATGATCCGGCGCTGCGTGCCGACCGGCATGTCCTGGAAGCCACCATCGCGGCCGCCGCGCTGGAGCTGGACAACCAGCGGCTCGCCGCGGAGGTGCGTGCGCAGCTCGCGGAGGCTCGGGCCTCCCGGGCCCGCATCGTCACGGCGGCCGACGAGCAGCGCCGCAGGATCGAACGCGACCTGCATGACGGAGCCCAGCAGCAGCTGGTCACGACCGCGCTGATCCTGCGGCTGGCACGGGACCGGCTCGGCCCCGATCCGTCCGATCCGGAGCTGGGGGTCCTGCTGCGGCGGGCCGCCGACGGGCTGGAGGCCTCGGTGACGGAGCTTCGGGAACTGGCCCGCGGCATCCACCCGGCGGTGCTCACCGAGGCGGGCCTGATGCCCGCCCTGCGGGCGCTCGCGGCCCGGTCCGCGTACCCGGTCGACGTCATCGACGGCCCGGCGCTTCCTCCGCTGCCGGACCAGGTGGCCGCGACCGCCTATTTCGTGGCGGCCGAGGCGGTCACGAACGCAACGAAGCACGCCCACGCCACTCGGGTCCACGTCGGTGTGCGGGTGTCCGCGAACCGGCTGGTCGTCACCGTCGCCGATGACGGCGTCGGCGGCGCGGACCTGGCCGGTGGGACCGGCCTGCTCGGGCTGCGCGACCGGGTCGCCGCGATCGAGGGCCGGCTGGTCGTGCGGAGCTCCCCCGGCGACGGCACATCCGTCCACGCCAACCTGCCCCTGGAGATGCCGTGACCCCAGCCATCACCCCAGCTGACCAGCCTGCTCCCGTTCATCAGCCCGCCACGAACCAGCCCGCCACGAACCAGCCCGGACGATCTTCCTCGTCGGGACCTCGGGTCGTGCTCGCCGACGACGCGGAGCTGTTCCGGACGGCTCTCGCCGATCTGCTGGAACGCGACGGATGCGTGATCGTCGGCCAGGCCGCGGACGCGGACGGACTGCTCGACGCGGTCGAACGACACCGCCCCGACCTTGCGGTCGTCGACATCAGGATGCCGCCCGGCCATCATCTGGAGGGTCTGCGCGCGGCCGTCAGGCTGCGTCGGCTGCACCCCGGGACGGGAGTGCTGCTGCTGTCCCAGCATCTTGAGGTCACGCATCTCGACGAGCTGGTCGGGCAGTCCGCCCGCGGCGTCGGCTACCTGCTCAAGGACCGGGTCACCGGGCCCGATTTCCTCAGCGCGATCCGCCGGGTGGCGTCCGACGGCTGCGCGTTCGACCCGGAGGTGGTCCCGCTGCTCGCCGGCCAGCGTGGGCGGCGCGACGAGCTGGCCGCGCTCAGCGCACGGGAGCGGGAGGTCCTCGCGCTGATGGCGCAGGGCCGGTCGAACGGCGCGATCGCCGCCGAGCTCCAGCTCACGACACGCACCGTGGAGACACACGTACGTAATGTGTTCCTGCGGCTCTCGCTGCCTGACGAGGCGGAGCACAACCGCCGCGTCCTGGCCGTGCTCGCCTATCTGCGCTCGGCCCCGCGCGCCACGACGAGCGCGAGCGCCTCCGCGGACAGCGTCGACTTGGGGAGGAAGCCCGCCGCGGACGACTGGTCGACCGCGTCCCCGTAGTGCTCGGCGTCGCGTACCGAGCAGAACACAACCGTGGCACCGGGAACGGTCTCCCGCAGCTCGCGGCAGACGGCGAAACCGTCCAGGTCGGGCAGGGCGACGTCGAGCAGCACGACGTCGGGGCTCGCCGCGGGTGCCGCGGCCAACGCCTCGGCCCCTGTCGCGGCGTCGCCGACGAACTCGTAGCCACCGCTTTCCAGCAACGCGCGGGCGACCGCCCGGAACGGTGCGCTGTCGTCGACGATGAAGACGCGACCCATCGCCACCCGGTCCACGGCTCGGACGTTAGCACCGCCGCACGCGCCGGAACTCCGTGCCAGCACTGGCTGTACCGGTCATAGAAGCCAGTGGTGGCACAGATGTGCCGGTTTCCGGCCCGCCGGACACTCGTTTCCGTGAAGGCCTTGCGCACCGGCACCGCCGACCCGTTCACACGCGGGTGACGCCGCCACGCCCGCCGCTGTGGCGGCACCCGGCCCTGGCGCCCGTATACGCGGCGGCGCTGGCGATCGGCTGTGTCGCCCTGGCGAGCCTCGTGGTGGCACCGCACGCCTCGGCCGGTGACGATCCGCCGGGTCCACCGACAGCTCCACCGACGGCCACCGCGCCCGTACCCACGCCCGCGACCACGGCGCAGGGGAAGGCGAACGTGACCGCGACGGTGACCGTGACGGCGGCGGGCGCCGACCTGCGGCTCAGTCACCTGGCCGTGCAGATCCGCGAAGGCACGGTCGTACTGGCCGACGAACGGGTCAATGACCAGGGAAAATGGTCAAAGGAGATCACCGTCGGCAAACGCGAGGTCTGCGTGATGTCGCCGGATGCCCCGGTGCGCCTGGCCGGGCTGAAGACCCCGTCCGCGTGCCGGCCGGAGCAGGTGTCGGGCGCCCGGCCCATCGAGCTGAAGGTCGAACCCGCGCGGGTGGTCGCGCAGGTCAGGGGGGGCGGCACCAAGGTCCCCGCCGGCAGCACCGTCACGATTCGCTACGCGCAGGACGGCTATTCGCAGGATGGCGCGCTCGGGCCGTCCGGGGCGTTCATCCCGAACCGGCTGCCGCTTGACGCGCGGGTCTGCCTGAAGCTGGTGGACGGCTGGCGGTTCGCCGGCGCCGCGGAACCCGGCGGTGAGCAGTGCCGAGCGGTCACCAATCCGGTCGCCGACGTGACGTTCCCGGTGGAGGAGTCATGACGGCGGCCCTCCCATCAGGCCCCATGGGAAAGGCGGTGGCCTGGTGACCGAGAAGGCGACGCGGGTCTCCCTCGTCCTGCTCCTGGTCGCCGCCGGCGGCGCGTCGCTGGCCGGTTGGGCACTGCTGTTCCGCGACCGTTCGGGGACCACAACCGCGATGGTGGTAGCCGGCTCCTTCGCCGTGGGCGTGCTGGCGTCGGCGCTGCTGGTCCTGCCGCCCGGGCCGGCCCGACGACCGGCCGGGGAGCGGGATCCGCGCCTCGGCGAAGCGCCCCGTCGGCCACATCCCGACCAGGCGCCCGGGCGCACCGGGACCGCGGGCGCACATCGACCGCATCCCACGGACCGACCGCATCCCACGGACCGACCGCATCCCACGGACCCGCAACAGCCCACCGACCGGCAGCAGCCCAACCGGCGGCAGCCCACAGGCGACGACCAGTGGGCCCCACCGCGTGGCGGCGGGAAAGGTGAGGCGCAGGCCCAGGCTCAGGCCCAGGCCGTCCTCCTGCCGGTCGAGCGTCCCGGTACTGAGACGACCCGCGGCGGCCAGTGGTGGACCCAGACCACGACGCCACCGGGCGGGCCCGCGGGCCGCGCCCGGGAACCCGCCGGGAACAGGACCGCCCCGGGTACCGAACCGGTCCGACCGGCTCCCCGTGAGATCGCCGAGCTGCGCGAGGCGGCCAGAGTCGTCCAGTGCCCGCGCTGCGGCGCGTTCCGTGTCGACGCCCGGTACGCCGCTACCGGGTTCGCCTTCCGCTGCCGGGTCGACGGGCACAGCTGGTCCTGGCAGCCCGGGACCGCCTGGCCGGTGACCGTCGTGACGAGCCGCCGTCGGAACGGAAACCCATGAATCCCGGACCGCGCTGACGAGAACGGACAGAGCGAGCATGTACGAGCAGACCTTCTCCCGTGCCAACCCGGGTTGCATCGTGTTCCTGCTGGACCGGTCCGACTCGATGAAACAGCCGTGGCAGTCCAGTGGGGGAACCCTCGCCGAAGGCGCCGCCCGCGCGGTGAACAAGATCCTCCTCGATCTGTGCGTGAAGTCGGCGAAGGAGGTGGGTGGCCGGGCCCGGCACTACTTCGACGTCGGCGTCTTCGGCTACGGCGCGTGCCCGGTGACGGGCGGTGAGGGCGTCGAGCCCGCGCTGATCGGCCCGGTGGACGGTCAGCCGATCGTCCCGATCTCGCACGTCTTCGAGAACCCGCTGCGGATCGAGTCGACGCCGCCGCCATCCGGGCCCGGCGCCGCGGCGACGGTGGACCCGGTGGCGGGCTCACGGCTGCCGGTCTGGGTCGAGCCCGTCCACGGCTACCGCACCCCCATGTGCCAGGCGATCGCCAGTGCCGGCGAGCACGTCTTCGAGTGGGCGGCGAGCCATCCCGACTCCTTCCCGCCGATCATCATCAACATCACCGACGGGATGGTCACCGACAGCCCGTTCGACGGCGTCGGCCTGACCGACTGGGCCTCCCGGCTCACCTCGATCGAGACCCACGACGGCCCCGCGCTGCTGTTCAACATCTTCCTGTCGCCGGCCCTCGCGCCCGAGGTGCTGTTCCCGGTCTCCGCGGCCGGGTTGCCCGAGCCTGGCCCCGAGCTGTTCGCGATCTCGAGCACGCTGCCGGCGTCGATGGTCGCGAACGCTCGCGGCGCCCGGATGGAGATCACCGACGGTGCCCGCGGGTTCGTGTTCAACGCGGGCCTCGCGACGCTCGTGTGGTTCCTGGAGATCGGCACCCGGGTCGCCGACCTGCGGGACCGGTGAGGGCCCACCGATGATCGTCGCCCGCTCGGTCTGCTTCGCGCTGGAAAAGCTGGGGAGCACACCCCAGGAATGGGAGGACGCCGCGGCCTGCCACGACGGCGATCCGGCGGTCGGCGTCGCGCCCCGCTACGCGGTCGCGGACGGCGCCACCGAGGCCTACGACGCGATCCGCTGGGTGGACCACCTGGTCACCTCGTTCGTCGCCGGCGCCGGACCGGCCCTCACCTCCGACGGCCTTCGGGCCTGGTTCGAGTACGTCCAACAGCTGTGGGTGGCCGAGTCGCCGACCCGGTTCGCGACGGTGATCGAGGAGCACAAGTTCCGCAGCGAGGGGTCGTTCGCGACGTTCCTCGGCTGCCGTCTCACCGGCCTGGATGGACCGCGGGCCCGCTGGGAGGCGGCCGCGCTCGGTGACACGGTGCTGTTCCACATCCGGGGCGGCCGGCTGCTGACCCACTTCCCTCACCTCGACGTCGACGGGTTCGGCCTGTCCCCCGACGGGGTCAGTACCCGTCCGGAGGCGCTCGGCCCGATGCTGCGCGGCCTGGCCCTCGCCCACGGCGAGCTTCGGGTCGGCGACGTCCTGTTCCTCGCCACGGACGCGCTGGCCCACTGGCTGCTGACCGAGACGGGCGCGGGCGGCACCAGCCGACACGGCAGCGGCACGCACGGCACCGGCAGGCACGCCACCGGCGGCCAGGGCACCGACCGGAAACGGGACGGGCTGTGGGCCGACCTCACCGGCATCGACCACGACGCGACCTTCGCGGCGATCGTCGCCGACCAACGTGCCGCGGGACGGATGCGCAACGACGACGTCACCCTGCTGCGGGTGCAGCTCGTGGCGGCCGAACCCGACGCACTGGTGGTGTGCCTGTGACCAGCGCTCGCCAGCCGGCTGTCCGCCACCCGTCGGCGGAGGACTACATCCGCGCGGTTCAGCGGCCGGACCTCGTGTTCGATCAGCCCGAGCTGGCCGGGGCCCGTTTCGACGTCCATCCGATGCTGGGCATTCCCGTTCCGGCGTCGGGCAGCACCGCGGTCGTGTTCCGCGCGACGATCGGCGGCACCGCGCACGCGTTGCGGTTCTTCACCCGCGAGGACGCGTCCACCCAGCAGCGTTACACCGCGATCGACGGCTGGTTCACCGAACGCAGCCTCACCCGGGACGTGGCCGCCTGCAGGTGGGTGGACGACGCGATCCTGGTGAACGGGCGCCGCTGGCCGATGGTCCAGATGGACTGGGTGGACGGCCACACCCTCGACCGGCACGTGGAGGAGCTCGTCGAGGCCGACGACCGCGCGGCGCTGCGGACGCTGGCCGACTCGTGGCGGGATCTGCTCCGCCGGCTCCAGTCCGCCCAGTTCGCGCACGGCGACCTGCAGCACGGCAACGTGCTCGTCGACACCGCCGGGCGGCTGCGCCTCGTCGACTTCGACAGTTCGTGGATCGCCCCGTTCACGGGCTCGCCGCCGCCCACGGAAGGCGGACACCGCAACTACCAGCCCGAGAACCGGCCGTGGGGACCGTGGATGGACACGTTCCCAGGTCTTGTGATCTATCTGTCGCTGTTGGCGCTCGCCCGCGAACCGGACCAGTGGGAACGGTTCAACGACGGCGAGAACCTGCTCCTGGGCCGCCGCGACTTCCAGCCGCCACACCAGACCGAGGCCTGGTCCTGGTTGAGCGAGCTGCGCGACCCGCAGATCGACCAGCTCGCGGCCAGGCTGCGATCCTGCTGCGCGGCAGGCTGGACGGCAACCGGTGACCTCGAGGACCTGATCACGGGCTCGGTGCCCTGGTGGACGCGCACCAGCAGCCGCGTCGTGCCCAACGTGCCGGCCGAGCCCGCCGAGCCCGCCGAGCCCGCCGGGCCCGCCGCGACCGCGGCGACCGCGCCCAGCTCCACGCCCGACCCGGCGGCACCGTCGGCCAGGCCGGTGCCCACACCGTCCAGGCCCAGCACCACACCGTCCAGGCCCACCACCACACCGTCCAGGCCAGCCGCCAAGCCAACCGGGCCGGCCGCGAAGCCAACCGGCCCAAGTGCCAAGCCAACCGGCCCAAGTGCCAAGCCAGCCGGACCAGCTGCCAGGCCATCCGGACCAGCGAGGACATCGACGGGGCAGCGCCGCCGCCGGGGTACGCAGGCGGGTACCCGGCCGGCGGAGGCAACCGCCTGGTGGCAGCAGTCATCCGGCTCCGAAGGAGCAGCCGCGGCCGGACCGGGCCGGGGCTCGGCACCAGCTCCTGCCACACCGGTGCAGCCGGCGCCCGCAAACCCGGCACCGGCAAACCCGGCACCGGCACGGGCAGCTCGCCGCGGTCGGGTGCGGCGCAACCTCAGCACCGTTGCCGTGGCAGTGGTTACCTGGCTGGTCGTCACCTCGGTGATCACCGCCGCGATCGTCAACGGCGAGGACACGCAGCCGGAAAGCGCGAACGCCGCCCCACTGATCGCTCTCCTGCCGGCGATCCTCGTCGGCGTGCTCTGGGCGCGGTGGCGGCGACGCCGCCGTAAGCAGCCCGGGAACCCGCGATAGCGATGTCCGAGCACAGGCGAGACCTCGCACGGCGACCACCGGAGAAGGCGGTATGACAGAGCGGATGTTCGGCGACTACCGCATCGAGGCCCGACTGGGGCGCGGCGGTATGGGCGAGGTCTACCGGGCGTACGACACCGCCCAGCAACGTCTGGTGGCGCTCAAGCTCCTGCTCCCGAGCCTGGCCGAAGATCCGCACTACATCGAGCGATTTCGCCGGGAATCCGCGACGGTGGCCCAGCTGCGTGAGCCGCATGTGATCCCGATCCACCGTTACGGCGAGATCGACGGCCAGCTGTACATCGACATGCGTCTGGTTGAGGGCGCCGACCTGGGCGCCGTGCTGCGGGCCGGTCCGCTCGACCTGCGGACGGCCGGCAACGTCATCGAGCAGATCGCCTCCGCGCTGGACGCCGCACACGCCGACGGCCTGGTACACCGCGACGTCAAGCCGTCCAATGTGCTCTGCGCGGGTCGGGGGCGCCCGACCGACTTCGTCTACCTCGTCGACTTCGGCATCGCCCGCTCGGTCCACGGCACCGACCTCACGACGGCCGGGGCCGCGATCGGCTCCATCGACTACATGGCGCCCGAGCGCTTCGGCCCCGGGCCCGTCGACCACCGGGTGGACGTCTACTCCCTGGCCTGTCTGCTGTTCCAGTGCCTCACCAGGCGCCGGCCGTTCGCCTCCGCCGAACGGCTCGCGGTGGTACGAGCGCATCTGGAGGAGCCGCCCCCCATCCTGTCCGCGGTGCGGCCGGACGCTCCCGCGGCGCTCGACGCCGTCATCGTGCGTGGCATGGCGAAGGATCCCGGGGAGCGGTATCCGTCCACCGCCGCCTTCGCGGCGGCGGCCCAGGCCGCCATCCTCGGCGCCGCCCCGAGCAGTCCGAGCAGTCCAAGCACCCCGAGCGCTCCAGGCACTCCGAGCAGTCCAGGCACTCCGCGCAGTCCAGGCACTCCGCGCAGTCCAGGCACTCCGAGCGCGGCGGGAACTCCGGCTGCGCCAGCGGCTTCGAAGCCACCGCCTGCCAGCCCTGCGCCAAAGGCCAGGTGGTGGGCACAGACCCCCGGCGCTCCCGCGGCAGCGTCGCCCGGCCCGCAGCCCAGCACACCGCAGTCGCAGCAGCCCCAGCAGACGGCCCACCCGTCAACACAACCGATGCGGCCACCGACACAGCCAGCGGCGGCGCCACAGCCGGCACCTGCGGCACCGGCGGCACGCCCCGCGCCCGCAGGCAAGTGGTGGCAGGCGGCGAGTGCCCCATCCGCGCAGGCACCGGCACCGGCACCGGCGCCCGCACCCGCACCCGCACCGGCACCGGCATCCTCGACACCGCCGAGATCCGTACAGGCACCGGAATCCGTACAGGCACCGGCTTCGCCCACCGCGGCGCCCGGCGTTCCCGAGCCGCCGACCGGATCCGCCGCCGCCGGGGTGTTCGGAGCCGGGCGCTACCGAGCGGCCCAGCCTCCGTCCACCGCCCGGCTGGGTGCCGGCCAGCCCACGGTCACCGCCCTGCCAGGCAGCAGCCAGCCGACGCCCGCTGCCCTGCCAGGCAGCGGCCAACCGACGACAACCGTCGGACCGGGTGCTGGCCGACCCGCACCGAGTTCCCGACCTGGCGGCGGCCGGTCGTCGGGGGGTCCGTCCGCCGGTTCGGTGGCGGGAGGGAAGTGGTGGGAGCACAGGGCCACGGCACTGCATCCGATGAGCACCGCGTCGGTCGTCATCGGCCGCGCGCCCGAATGCGATGTGGTGCTCGGCGACCCGCTGGTGTCACGTCGGCACGCGGAACTGCGCCGAACCGGCGCCGAATGGAAGATCGTCGACCTCGGCAGCTGGAACGGGACCTTCGTCAACGGTCGCCGGATCGAGCAGCAGGCCCCGCTCGCCGCCGGGGACATCGTCGGCATCGGCCATGCCCTGCTGCACCTGCAGAACGGCACGCTCGTCGAGTACGCCGACGAAGGCGACATCTCGTTCGAGGCCGACGCGTTGACCGTCACCCGCTCCAGGCGGCGGCTGCTCGACGATGTCGGCTTCGCGCTGCCGCAGCGCAGCCTGCTGGCGGTGGTCGGGCCGAGTGGCGCGGGAAAGTCGACGTTGCTCGGTGCGCTGACCGGGCAACGGCCCGCCGACTCCGGCGAGGTCCGTTACGCCGGGCGTGATCTCTACGCCTCCTATGACGAGCTGCGCCAGCGCATCGGGCTCGTCCCGCAGGACGACATCCTGCACCCGCAGCTGACCGTCCGGCGGGCCCTGCGGTACGCGGCCGAACTGCGGTTCCCCGCGGACACCAGTTCCGCGGAGCGCCGCGCGCGCGTCGACGAGGTGATCGACGAGCTGGGGCTGACCGATCATGCCGAGCAGCGGATCAGCACGCTCTCAGGCGGGCAGCGCAAGCGCACCAGCGTGGCGCTGGAGCTGCTCACCCGCCCGTCGCTGCTCTTCCTCGACGAGCCGACGTCCGGGCTGGATCCCGGCATGGACAAGTCCGTCATGCAGACCCTGCGCACGCTGGCCGACGACGGCCGCACCGTGGTCGTCGTCACCCATTCGCCGGCGCAGCTCGACCTGTGCGACCGGCTGCTGGTGCTCGCCTCGGGCGGCCGGCTGGCCTACTTCGGCCCGCCCGACGAGGCGCTCGAATACTTCGGCCAGCAGGACTTCGCCGACATGTTCCTGCTGCTCGACCGCTCGCGGGACGTCGACTGGACGGCCCGTTTCCAGGCCTCGCCCCAGTACGCGAAGTACGGGGCACCGCGCGCCACGGCGCCTTCCGCAGCGCCGCAGAGCCCGGCCCGGGTCGCGCCGGATGCGCCGCCGCGCCAGCAGCCGGCCCTGCGCCAGTTCGCCGTGCTCGCCCGCCGCTACCTGGCGGTGATCGCGGCCGATCGGGCCTACGCGGTGTTCCTGCTGGCGCTGCCGCTGGTCCTGAGCCTGTTCGCCCAGCTGCTGCCGGGCGGGCACGGGCTGTCCTGGCACCACCGGCAGACCGGCGCCGACCGCGAAAGCGACATCTCGCCGCTGATGCTCGTGCTCATCCTCGGCTGCGCGTTCACCGGGTTCGCCGGCGCGTTCCGCGAACTGGTCAAGGAACGGTCGGTCTTCAACCGGGAGCAGGCGATCGGACTCTCCCGCGGCGCCTACCTCTGGTCGAAACTGGCCGTGCTCGGTGCGATCAGCGGTCTGCAGGCCGTGATCCTCGCCGTCGTCGGCCTGGCCGGCAAGCCGCTGCCCGACGCGCCACCGGCACTCGGCGGTGGCCTGCCCGAGGTCGTCATCGCGATGGTCGCGGTCGCGCTGGCGGCGATGGCACAGGGCCTGCTGGTCTCCGCGATGATCGGTAACGCCGACCGGGGCATGCCGATCCTGGTGGTCGTGCTCCTGCTGCAGCTACTGCTGTGTGGGCTGATCATCCCGTTGGACCATCGGCCGCCGCTGGAACAGCTCGCCTACCTCATGCCGGCCCGGTGGGGCTTCGCGATGCTCGCGGCGACGACCGGTTACCGGCAGACCCCGCCCAACCCTGATATCGACGCACTGTGGACGTCCGACGCCGGTACCTGGGCACTCGACCTCGCCGCCCTCCTGCTCCTCACCGCCGCCGTCGCGGCGGCGATCTGGCCGGTGCTGCGCCGCGGGTCGGCACCGCGGCGGCGCCGGGGATCGCCACCACGGCGGCGACTCGGGCGGCGATGAGCCCACTCGGTCGGCCGAGCCGTTCGCCGACCCCGCGACGACACGTTCGGACACGTGACGGCGGAGCCACCAACGGGCCGTGGGCGCCATGGAGCGCCGACGACATCCAAGCTAGTGTGGATGTCGTGAGCGTGGCCTACGAGGAAGTCCCGTTCAGCGAGCTGCTCCACCACCCGGCGGCGACCGCCCGGAGGCTGGACGATGTGAGGGCCCTTCGGTTGCGCCGCCGCGGCGCGACGGATCTCGCACTGATGCGCGTCGACCAGATGGAGCGGGACTCCGTCGTCGTCGACTTCGCCACCAGCATGCTCGCTGGCCTGGTCCGCACCGGGAACACCGCAGCGCTGCGGCAGGCGCTGCCCGACGCGCTGCCCTGGACGATCTTCCTGCCGCCTGAGGACGTCGACACCTTCTTCACCGAGCTGATCGAGACAGCACGCGGCGCGATGGCGCTGAACACGCTGGCTCCCATCGCCGCCCTGCTCAGCCAGTGGCGGCACAGCGCCGAGATCCACGCCGATCCGGACCTGTATACGATGTTGACCCGCGAGCCCGATGGTGACCTCGGGCCCGTCCCACGCCCGTCCGGTACATCCGGCACGACCGGTTCGACCGGTTCGACCGGTTCGACCGGTTCGACCGGCGCCTCCGGAGCACGTGGGGGCTGACACCGGGAAACGCCGAAGCGTTGCTGAAAAAGGCTGGATGAGCCCGAAGCGAGGAGAGCGCGCCGCCCCACCGCCCAGCGGGGGCGAGTACGACATCCGTTTCGCATCCAACAATGCCGCCGAGGGCTGGGAGCAACTCGCCGAGCAGGCGCCGAACAACCTGCGCCGGGCCTTCGACGCCATCAGGTCCAGGCCGCGCTCCCGGGATGTGCCGGACCGCCAGCACCGCCTGAAGGGAACCCTCAGCACCGCGATCTTCAAGGGACAACCGCTCGAACGCTGGCAGTACGAGGTCACCACCGGCGGACGAATCTGGTATCTCATCGACGACGCGAGCCGGACGGTCTGGGTGATCCACGCCGGAACAGGCCACCCCAAAGCCACGGACTGAAGCGCAGAACCACCGGCGTCGGGTTCAACGCTCCGCTACGCCTGCCGACACCGGGTCCGGGGCTCGGCGGCCCTCGGCGGGCACCGAATCCGAGATGGCCGGAGCGGCGGAGGTGTCAGAGGTGTCAGAGGGATGTTCGCCGGTTTCGCTGAAGGCGCGCGAACGTTCCTCGGCCTCGGCGCTGCCGGTGAACAGGCGGGCGTCGGCGAGCACCTCGGGCTGCTCCTTCTCCAGCTTCACCCGGTCCGGGGACGGGGTGCGGTCGATCTCGACCCTGGTGCGCGGCAGCGCCGGAACGTGGTTGCGGCGCAGCCAGTCCACCAGCGCCTCGCGAACGTGGCAGCGCAGGTCGAAGGTCGTCGGCCCGTCCTTCCCGCTGACCAGAACCCGGATCCGCACATGGTCGCCGACCGCGTCGGTGACCTGCAGGACACTCACCCGCCCGTCCCACAGCTCGGTGTTCTCCACGATGCGGTGCATCTCGGCCCGCATGTCGGTGACGGGCACCGACCAGTCCAGATCGAATTCGACCGCGCCGAGGACGGCGGACTCCCGGCGGGTCCAGTTCTGGAACGGGTTCGTCGTGAAATACGTCGACGGGAGAATCATCCGGCGGTCATCCCAGATGTGCACGACCACATAGGTGAGCGTGATCTCCTCGATGCGCCCCCATTCGTCCTCGACGACGACCACGTCGTCGACCCGGATCGCGTCGGTGAACGCGAGCTGCAGGCCGGCGAAGACGTTCGCGAGCGAGGTCTGCGCCGCCAGCCCGGCGATGATGCCGACGACGCCGGCGGAGGCCACGATGCTCGCCCCGGCGACCCGGACGCTGGGGAACGTCATCAACATCGACGCGGTCGCGATGACCGCGATGACCAGCACGGTGATCCGCCGCAGCAGGGTCACCTGGGTCCGGATCCGGCGGGCATGGCGGTTGTCGGCGATGTCCATCCGGTAGCGGGCCAGCGCCAGATCCTCGACGACGAACGCGAGCACGCCGATGATCCAGGCCACGGCGGCGATCAGGGCGAGGCCGAGCACACGCACCGTCGGTGGCGTCCACGGCTGCTCCGCCGCCGCGTTCGCGGCCGTGAGCAGGGCGATGAGGACGAACGCGAAGCGTGTCGGCCGGCGTCCGCGCTCGGCGAGGTCGTGGACGATCTGCGAGTGCCGGCCGATCCGGCGCAGGCCCTGGTGCAGAAGCAGGGCTGCCAGGTAGCCGACGACGCCAGCCCCGACCATGATCACCATTACGGCCAGTCCGGAGTCCAGGGTGTCGAGGTCGGCGAACGCAGGCGCGGATCCATGGATCACAGGCGAAAACTCCTTGCGATGCGGGCATTTCCAGGCCACGCCCCGGTATGCCCGCCTCCGCCCGGGTAACGCCCGGTTGTGGCGAACGCCCGTTGCCGCAACCGGCCGGTTGCCGCGAACGCCCGCACCGCCCGGCCGGGTGGCCTCAGACCACCAGCGAATCCGCCCACAGCGAATCCGCACCCGGCGCGTCCGCGCCTACGCCGCGGTCAGCGCCGGCCGGCCCCGGCGAACGAAACGGCCGCCGGCCTGCGGCAGGCCGCGCCCGAGCCATCGGTCAGATGAAGCGCCGGACGAAGTCCAGGGCGGTGTCACAAACCTCGCGCCAGCCGGCGTCGATGGTGAGGGAGTGGCCGCGGTTCGGGATCTCGGTGATCTCGGTGACGGCGTCCTTGTTGTGTTCCTGCTTCTTGAAGGAGGCGTTGGTGATCGCCCAGGGCACCGTGTGGTCCTTCTCGCCCGAGATGAGCAGCAGCGGGCCGCGCTCGGGGTTCTCCGTGTCGACCTTGACCTCCGACCACGGATTGAAGTTGGCGACGGCGGCCTGGAAAAGCGGCGCGCCGGGTGCCGGAACGGCGAAGGTGTCGTAGAGCCGCTGGGCCTCCTCCTCGCTGACGGCGTTCGCGAAGGCGTAGCGGAACTGGTCATAGGTGAGCGGCACGGCGCGGTGGAAGTTGGCCGGGTTTCCGAGCACCGGGGCCGAGGAGCGCAGCGTGGAGATCGGCAGCGGCAGGACGCCCTGGAACGGCGCCGGGTCGACCGCGACGGTGGCGGCCGACAGCCCCCGGCCGGCCAGGATCTGCGCGAACAGCCCGCCGAAGGAGTGCCCGATCACGGCCGGCTTCTTGTTCAGGCGACCGATGACGTCGGCGAAGTGGTCCGCGACCTGGCCGACGGTCTTGCCCGCGAACACCTCGGGATGGGCGTTCGCCTCCGCGACGGTCTCCGGATCGTCGGGCCAGCCTGCCAGCACGGGCGCGTAGCCGGCTTCGGTGAACACCGCCGCCCACGGCTCCCAACTGCTGGGCAGCAGCCACAGCCCGTGGACGAACACGACCGGCGTGCGCCCGGAGGCGTTGGCCTCTTCGATCTGCTGAACGTCGTGCTCGCTGGGCATGGCGGGTGGCTCCCTTGGTCGACGGCATCCTCATCCTGGCCGAATCACGGCCAGGAATCCGCTGACCTGGCAACTCACCGCTCGCGGGGGTTGAGGCGCGGGCCGGCGGACCGGAACGGAGGCCGGACCGCGTCGATCAGGGCACGTCGAGTGGACGCGGTTCGGACGCGACGAACGTCGCCACCCCGCCGATGATCTCTACCCGGTGGGTGGCGAACACGGCCTCCAACGCCCGGTCCAGGGCTCCCACCTGGTCTGCGGTGTTGTGAAAAATCCCCTTCTGGTTGTAGAAGCCGAGCAGTTTCCGCGCCGGCGCGGACAGGTTGGCGGCGTCCGCGAGAATCGTCGATCCGAACAACACCGCACGCGGCCCCATGGTCGGACGGATCGCCGCCAGCAGTTTTTCCGCCTTGACGTCAAGCGAGCCGGGCATGCAGTGCAGAAGGTAGTTCACGCCGACCGAGTCGAACGGGGCGCCCGGCAGGGTTCCCACCGGCTCGAGCGCATTGCGGACGGCGGTCAGCGGCGCGAGCCTGCTGATCCTGGCCGAAGCCGTCCGCAGGGAGTTCTGGTTGAGATCCACCAGCGTCACGGCGGGGTTCGGTGTGGGCCACCGTGCCTTGTCGAGGTAATAACCGGTGCCGACGCCGATATCCAGGTGCCGGGCGCTGACGTGGTCGTCGTACAGACGGCGCAGCCGCTTCGTCGGGCAACGCCAGACAAAGCTGTTGGAAATCCCGAGCACCCCAATGTCGTAGGCGGCCAGAACCCACCGGTTGTAGGCCGCCTGACCGGCAACGACGTCATCGGAGAGGTCTCCGGAACCAGCCGCACTACCTGAAGTAGCAGATGCCATACGGCAAGTCTCTCCTATTCGGCCGTCACCGGCCGCTCACCGGCCGCTCGTCGACGCGCGGCGCCAGGTGAGGGTGATCGTGCCGTCCTCGACGTCACGCCATCGGCACGCGAGGTCCCGCAGGCGGGTGTGGATCGTGTCGATGCGATCGGCTGTGGCGCTCTGCCAGCTGGAAGCCGCGGCCTCGGGCGATACCGGGAAGGTCGGGGGTGGCGAAGGAGGCCGGGTCGAGCCGAGCAATGATGATCTTGCCGGATTGTTCCAGGTGAGGCTGGGGGCCGAGGATGGCGACGGCTTCCTCGGCCCGCGTCAGGCCGGTCTGGTCCGCCCGTCCGCGGCGGCGCGTGAACGAGGCGGTCAGCGCGCCGGTCATGGCTGGGCCACCGAGCGAGGCGGCTGCCGTTCGTCAGATCGTGGGCGAGGACCGGTCGGGTCCGTCGGGGCGGGATCCTGCGCGGGTCCGGTCGCCTGGTCGAGGACGTCGTGCAGTCGGGCCGCGAACGCGGCCGGTCGCAGCACGAAGCCGGAATGCCCGCCGGGGAACTCGGCCAGCGGACGGCCCAGTTCCTCGGCCAGGGCGCGGGCACACTGGCGGGGGAAGCCGGTGGAGGTGGCGCCGGCCGCGGGCACGATCCGGCCCGCCGCGGCCCGCAGACCGGGCCAGGCCAGGCGGTGGAGCCGCACGGCGGGAGCGTCGTAGGCCAGGAAGAACGCGAGGTTGGCGACCGCTCAGACCTGGGCCGCGGCACGGTGACGTCAGGCTCGCGGTCGGTGACGTCGACCCCGCCGAGCCCGGGGAGCCGCCGCATGGCCGCGGCGAGCCCCTCCTCGCGGTACAGCCGTCACCGCCTGGGGTCTGCTCGTCTAGAGCCAGCCGGAGTCCTCGGCGACGCGCAGGGCCTCCATGCGGTTGCGGGTTCCGGTCTTGGCGATCACCGCCGACAGGTAGTTGCGGACAGTGCCCTCGGACAGGAAGAGACGCCGGGCGATGTCGGCGACGGTGGCGCCGTCGCGCGCCGCGACGAGCACATCGCGTTCGCGGCCGGTGAGCGGGCTGGCCCCGCCGGCCAGCGTGGCCGCGGCCAGAGTCGGGTCCACCACCCGTTCGCCGCGGGCGACCCGGCGGATCGCCTCGGCGAGAGCCTCGGCGGGGGCGTCCTTGACGACGAACCCGAGGGCACCGGCTTCCATCGCGCGGCGCAGGTAGCCGGTGCGGCCGAAGGTCGTCACCACCAGCACCTGGGTGTCGGGGGCGGTGGCCCGCACGGCGCGGGCGGCGGCGAGCCCGTCGATGCCCGGCATCTCGACGTCCATCAGGACCACGTCCGGATGCAGCCGGGTCACGGCGGAGACCACCTCGTCACCGCGCCCGACCTGCCCGACGACCTCGAGATCGTCCTCCAGCGAGATCAGGGCGGCCAGCGCGCCGCGGACGAGGTGCTGGTCATCCGCCAGCAGAACTTTGATCATCTTCACCGGGCCCCTGATTCTTCGGCCCGTGCTGTCCCCGTCCCGCCCGGAAGGCCAGTACCTGAGCCCGCAGTGTTCGAGCCCGCAGTGTTCGAGCCAGCAGCGCCCGAGACGGGCTGAGCCCAGGACGCCGGCGCCCGAGCCGGCAGTCGCCGAGGCGGCGGTGTTCGGCGAAGGGACGGCCGGGAAAGCAGTCGTCGGGACTACGGCGGCGGGCGGTTCCACCGCTGCGGGGATGACCGCGCGCAGCAGGAAACCCCGTCTCACGGGCCGCATGCCGGCCGCCGCGGGGCCCGACGTGACCGCGACGGACACAGCGGACTCGGCGGACACGGCGGACACGGCCTCCAGCTGGCCCCCGACGGCGGCGACGCGCTCCCGAAGCCCGTCCAGGCCCGAACCCGGACGGGACGAGGCCGGCGCCGACGGCGGCCCGGACCCGTCGTCGGAGATCTCGATGCTGTGCCCGTCCACGCGCACGCGGACATGCTGGGCACCGCTGTGGCGCACCGCGTTCGTCACGCCCTCCCGAAGCACCCAGCCGAACAGCTCACGCAGCTCGCCGGGGACGGCTTCGGTGGTGGCGGGCAGCTCCGCCGAGATGCCGGCCGCGGCCAGCACCTGCCGGGCGGCGGCCAGCTCGGTGACCAGGTTCACCTCCCGGTAGCCGGCCACGGTGGCCCGCACGTCGGCGAGGCCCTGGCGGCCCAGTGCCGCGACCTCCGCCATCTCGGCGGCGGCTCGGCCGGGGTCACGGCTCGCGAGCTTCGAAGCGAGCTCGGCCTTCACCGTGATCGTCGTGAGCGCGTGACCGAGCAGGTCATGCAGGTCACGTGCGATCCGCAGCCGCTCCTGCTCCTTTGCCAACCGCTCGATCTGCAGGTGGGCCCGGGTGAGCTCGGCCTGGTTGCGTGCCCCGGCCCGCACCCCGTACATCGCGATCGCGGACAGCAGCGCCGGGCCGGACAGCGACCACTGCGGACCGTCGGCCTGCCACCATCCGACCTGCTCCGGCAGCCAGGTCTCGACCACCACGCACGCGGCCACCAGTGGCAGCGAGACGATCGGGCGCAGCAGCAGGACGAACGTCATCGCCAGGTAGATCGTCATCACCAGCCCACCGCCGCCCGCGATCGGCAGGTAGCAGACGACGCAGGCCGTCATTCCGAGCATCACCGTGAGGCGATGGCGTTCCTGGTCTCCGAACAGCACCTGCGGCAGCAGACTGAGGTAGAGGCAGATGAACACGGCCAGGATCACGAAGCCGTACGCCATGGTGGCGGGGCCGTCGTGCAGGCGGGCCATGTCGACGACCGCGTACGCGAGGTAGATCAGGAACACGCCCGCGCTGCGCCGCCAGCGCGCGGCGTTCATCCCGGCTTCGTCGGCCCGCCGCTCCCCCGTCAGCGTGGGGCGCATGAGCCAGGCCACCAACGCCCCGGGCAGGTCCCGATCGCCGCGCGCTCCGGTCACCGCCATCGCGGGCTCGTCATCGCCGGACTCGCCTCTCCGCCGCGCCCGCGTCAGGTACGCAGCTGGTCGCGGACGTAGGCGCGGCCGGCGACGGCGGCGAGCACGACCGACCAGATCGCGAGCGTGCCGAGACCCTGCCAGCCAACCCAGCCGCCTTCCAGGACCGCGCGGCCGGCCTGCGCCGACCAGTACATCGGAAGCTCCTTCACGATATCGGCGAGCCAACCCGGGAACTGCTCGATCGGCACCCAGATGCCGCCGGCGAGCGCCAACAGGCTGAACACCCCACCCGCGACGGCCTGCAGGTTCTCCGGGCGCACGAGATAACCCAGCCAGATCGCGAACCCGCCCAGCGGGAGCAGGCCCAGCAGGATGGACGCACCGGCGCCCAGGTAGGTTCCCGCGGACAGTTCCACTCCGCGGGTCGCCCGGCCGTAGGCGAAGACGGCGACGATCGGCAGCAGTGCCGTGGTGAAACCGGTCGCCACCTTCCCGAACACGTACTGGGGGCCGGTGAGGGCGGTGAGCCGCAGCTGGCGGTTCCAGCCGATCGACCGTTCGACGGCGATGCGCCCGGCAGAGCCGAGAACCGCGTTCATCGCGCCGAACGTCGCCATACTGATCATGATGTACGGGGCGACCTCCAGCCCGCCGAGCGTGTCGCCGTCGTCGCTCGCACTGAACGCGGCGAACAGGAGAATCGGCATGACCAGGCTGAACACGACCAGCCGGGTGTTGCGCACAGCCCGAATAATCTCGGAGCGGACGTACCGCAGGTAGGTACCCCGACCGTCGACGGCGAGATTGCTCTCGATCATTTATCTATCTCCTCGCGGTCGAGGCGGGGGCAGGGGTCGCGGCAGGGGCAGAGACCGGGGTCGGGTCGCTGGTGAGGGCGATGAAGGCATCCTCCAGCCCGGCACCGACAATCTCGATGTCGCAGGCGTCAGGCCAGGCGGCGAGCAGCGCGCGCAGCGCCCGGTCGCTGTCCGGGCAGGCAAGGCTGACCACATCACCGCGCCGCTCCGCCCGGGCGACCCCGGGCAGCCGGCGCAGCTCGTCGAGCGCGGAGACGTCCAGCCCGCGCACCGTGGCCCGGATCGTCCGGCCACCGACGAGTGCCTTCACCTCGGACGTCGGCCCGTCCGCGATCACCCGGCCGCGGCGCAGCAGCACGATGCGGTCCGCGAAGTCGTCGGCCTCCTCCAGGTAGTGGGTGGCGAACAGAACCGTGCGCCCACCAGCCGCCCACGCCCTCATGGCCGCCCAGAACGCGCGCCGGCTCTCGACGTCCATCGCCGCGGTGGGCTCGTCGAGCACGATCAGGTCCGGGTCGGGCAGCAGGGCGAGGGCGAACCGGACCCGCTGCCGCTGGCCGCCGGAAAGCCGGTCGGTGCGGGAGCCGGCGAGGTCGGTGACGCCGGCCCGGTCGAGCACCTCGTCGACCGGCAGCGCGCGTGGGTACAGCGACGCGACGTCGCGCAGCATCCGCCCGACGGAGACCCCTGGCAGCAGCCCGCCGTTCTGCAGCATCGCGCCGACCCGCCCGGCGGCGCAGGCCTGGCGCGGGCCGAGCCCGAACAGCGTGACCGCGCCCTCGTCCGGCCGGGTGAGACCCAGCAACATGTCGATCGTCGTCGACTTGCCGGCGCCGTTCG
>NZ_ADGX01000119.1 GCF_000177675.1 Parafrankia sp. EUN1f | reverse complement strand
AGGCTCTCGATCCGATCGCGGATTCCGGCCGTGGTGCGGGGCATGAAGGCGCTCTTGACCAGGCCTCTTACCCGGGTGTGATTCGGCGGATCCATCCGCAGCATCGACCCGGGAACGTCGTCGGGATCGACACCCGGCCGGAACGGGTTTATGCCGTCTTCGTACCCGTGCCCCCACAGCGGGTCCGCGAAGACAGCCGCGCACTCCCGGTAACGGGTCGCCATGAGGATGTCCGGCCGCAGTGGGTACAGCGCCGTGTACTCACGGACGGCCGCGTACCTGGGGTAGGGGTTCGACCGGTGCGCCGGGTGGAAGGCGTCGAAGACAACCTGCGGAACAGTGGACACGTCCACGTCCTCTCTCGGAGCATCCTCCGCCGACCGGTGCCGGTGCCGGTGCCGGTGCCGGATCCGGCAACATTTCCGTGATCAGAACCGTCATCATTCCAGCGTGCCGGGCACCGGCCGCGCTGGTTCTCCGTGCCGGGCAGGGAAACCTATGAGCCAATAGGAAACGCGGATGACCGAGGCGAGATTCGCGAGCCGCGAAAGAATACGTGGAGGAATCCCAGCCACCCTGGAGACCATCGAAGAATCCCGAGCTTCGGGCAACCGCCGACGCCGCCGCCTCCGAGCAAGTAGTGAGGATTTTGGCTGCCAAACCAACCGAAATCCTCACTACTTGCGCATCGTCAAGAAACCATGTTTCCCGTTTGCACCTATTGGCGTGGATTGCTGGTGCTGTACGGTGGTGCGGGATCCCGGTGGGTCGCCGTACGGCGGGTGAGCACGGACCGCCAGGTCGCTGTTACTGGCCCCGGATCCGCCACACCACGGGATTTTGCTCCATGCAAGCCCTGATCAGCAATGAGCCTTTTCCATCTCACGTTCGTCACGCGCTGTTGCTGGAGCTCGGATCCGACGATGGAAAAGGCTCAATCAACCGACCGACAGGTGCGAGTCGATGACGGAAAAGGCTCAGTCGTCCTCCTACGTTCTGGACCAGGCGCATCCGGACGAGCGATCACGCCTCGAGGCGATGGCCCACATGTGGGATCCGGGCACGATGCGGCTGGTGGCCGGCCTGGGGATCGGGCCGGGGCACCGCTGCCTCGAGGCCGGAGCGGGCACCGGCTCGGTTGCCCGAGCCCTCGCCGGGGTTGTGGGCCCGGCCGGCCAGGTTCTCGCCGTCGACCGTGACACCCGCTTCCTCGATCAGCTGCCAGCGCAGGTCGAGGTGCGGCGGATGGACGTCATGGTGGACGACCTGCCCCGGCGCAGCTTCGACCTCGTCCACGCGCGGCTTCTGGTCGCGCACCTCCACCCGCACCCGCACGCGCTGCGGCGGCTCGCGGAGGCAGTCGCGCCGGGTGGCTGGCTGCTGGTCGAGGAGGTCGACTGGACCTGCGCCGATCTCCTCGTCCCGGCCGCACCGGTACACACGGCGATAATCCGGGCCCTGCAGAAGGTCATGGGCGGTGCGGCCCGCGATGCGATCAGCGATGCGGCCGGCGGCGAGACGGCCGGCTTCGACGCGACCTACGGGCGCCGGCTGCTCGCCGATGTGCTCAGCCTGGGGCTCACCGACGAGTCGGCGCAGTACCAGGGCGTCCAGACCCGCGGGGGCACCCATTCGTGGCTCGCCTGGCGGCTGCTCGTGGAAAGGTTCCAGCGGGACATCGTCGCCGCGGGTCTGCTGACCGAGGGCGAGGTCGAGGCGTGGTGGGCCGTCAGCCATGACGAAAGCCGCCTCGTCGTGAGCGTGCCGATGTTCGCCGCCTGGGCGCGCCGACCGCGGCTCGACGCACCCTGAGGCCGATCGCCCATGCGGTCGTGGGCCCGCACGGAAGTACGTCCACACGGACCTCCGTTCATGCGGTCGTACGCCTGCGGGCCCGGACCTTGCTCTCCTCCGGCAGCGCGTCGGCGACCAGCAGCCGTGGCAGCAGCTCCGGTTCACGCGTCATCGCACGGAAGACGAACGCGACTGTGACGTCGTGGTCAGGCCGTTGCACGACCTCGACCGGATCGCCGGCGCGGATGTCTCCCGGTTCGATCACGCGAAGGTACGCGCCGGGCAGCGCCGCCTGCGTGAACCTCCTGATCCAACCGTCCCGCTCCAGCCAGCCCTGAAACGTCGCGCACGGGATCCGCGCGCACGACACCTCCAGGACGACGTCCGGCCCGACGCGCCAACGTTCACCGATCAGGGCACCGTTGACGTCCAGGCCGGCTGTCGTGAGGTTCTCCCCGAAGACGCCGTTCGCCAGCGGCCGGCCCAGCTCGGCCTCCCACCCGTCGAGATCCTCACGGGCGTAGGCGTAGACGGCCTGGTCGGTGCCGCCGTGGTGCTTCACGTCGTAGACACGGTCACCGGCGAGCCCGACCGCCCCGGTGCCCTTGGGGCCCGGGGCGGTGACAGCGACGGGGCCGGCGACGGGCCGCTTGTCGATGCCGGTCGAACCGTGGCTCTTCCAGAGGTTGGGACGGGGCCTGCCGACATTGACGGAGAGCAGCTTCACGGAGCCAACGCTACGGCTGCCACATCCGGAGGGCGACGCGTTTTCACTGCCAGTGCCCTGCTACTGCCGCCTACGCCCCCTGCGACTGGCCGCCGAGGCGCCGCTGCGCATTCCAGGTATCCACCGTCGAACGGCGCCAACGCGGGCGGCGACGGTGGACGGGTTTGTCGTCATCGGGCTCGTCCGGGGCCGGCGCGGATCCGTCCGCGACCTCCGCGCGCCACGACGACGCCGTCAGGCGCAGGTGATTGGCCACCTCGATCACGGTCATCAGCGGGTCGGCGTCCATCTGGCCATGGTGCCCAACGAAGCCGCCCATCATGGAGAATCACCCCACCCACAGGTGGTCTGGCGCTGGGGCCGACTCGACGAAACAGCGCCTGCTCGAGCAAACCGTGGCCGATCGGGAACGAGTTCTCGGCGCCTGAACCGCCGGTCAGGTACGCGCCATCCTGGAGAAAGCCGGAAACCCGATCGGTGCCTACGACGTCCTGATCGCGGGCCAGGCCCTCCGGCGCGAGCTGACCGTCGTCACAGCCAACAGCTCCGAGTTCAGCAGAGTCCCCGGCCTGAGCTACGAGGACTGGACGGCCTGACGGCCTGACCGCGCCGACCCGGTCCGCTCCCCGGCGAACAAAGGCGCTGATCAGGAAATCACGCGGAGGGGTTGCGTGGGGAGAACCTGCCGCCGGACTGGCCCTGAGCCCGCGTCCGTGTCGATGCCCCACGGTTACCGGAACGCGGCGGACGGCGCTGTGTGGCGGTGAAGGTCGGTTTCGCCTGGCCCGAGGCGCGGCGGGCGGTAGGGCCGGGTCCGGGCTCCGTCGCGTCGGGCGCTTCCGGATGAACCTCGCCGAAGTCGGGCGCTTCCGGGTGGGCCTCGCCGAAGTCGGGCGCCTGGAAGAGGTTGCTGGTCAGCGGCGGCAGTGCCTGGCGCGCCCGGGGTTGCGTCGTGTCCGGTGCGGAGAACTGGGCTGTGGGTATAGCGATGGGAATCTCACTTTCGGGATGGGGACGCCGATCGACGACCCGCCTGCTGATCGAAGGTGCGTTTTTGGATCAGGGATCCTCGTCACAGCCGCTATGCGGAGAAAATGGCCCGGCTACGGCAGGATCCGCGGGTGCCGCGAGATCGGATCCGCGAGTTCCCGGGGCCGGGAGAGATCGAACCACAAGGCCCCTGGAAAACCTTGGCAAATAAGCGGAAACCACCTTGCGACGTGGGCCGTCAGGGACTCGAACCCTGAACTCACCGGTTAAAAGCCGGATGCTCTGCCAATTGAGCTAACGGCCCTGCTCTCCAGCCATGATACCGAACGGCGGAGCTGCGGGGATGCTGTGCGGGTCAGTGCAACGGCCCGGCGCGGGTCAGGTCACCCCCCGGCGGCCGGCGCGGTGCACCGGGCCCCTCGTGGTGTCTGGTCGGTGCAGGTGGGCGGGATCACTTTGCGGATCATGACCTCGCCGTCACCGAACGAGGCGACGACCTCGGAGTGCTCGATCGCTTCGGCGACCGTGGGGAGCGTCTCCAGCGTGGTCGGGGTCAGATCGCCCAGAATCACATAGTCGATGTCGGACCAGCCGTTCGGGACTGTGCGCCGGACAGCCGGGTCGAGGTCGAGCTTGTAGAACCAGACGGGCACCGGATCCATTCCGGCCACCACGAGGTCCGTCCAGATGTTGTCGTCGGTGATGACGATCTGCCCCCTCTCGTAGTGGTCGATGAACCACTGCGTCGCCTCCCGGCTGGGGGCACCGGCGTCCTCGGTGATGGCGTCGTGCAACAGCGGCGCCCACCGGGGCGGAATGGTCAGCACGCCCAGAGCCAGGACGCAGGCGACCGCGGCGGCACGCACCCAGAACCCGACCCGCCGGCAACCGCCGACCGGCCCTCCGCCATCGGCTGCCGTGCGCGAATCAGGCCCGCTCGGCCCAGACCCGCTCGATCCAGACCCGCCCAGCTCAGGCCGGCTCAGCTCAGGCCGGCTCAGCTCAGGCCGGCTCAGCTCAGGCCGGCTCAGCTCAGGCCGGCTCAGCTCAGGCCGGCTCAGCTCAGGCCGGCTCGGATCGGGACGGCCGCGCTGGGCCGGGATGGCGCCGGTCAGCCAGGACGGAGCCTTCGGTACCACTCGCCGGCGTCCGGGGTTCCGGGCACCCAGCACGACCAGGGGACGAATACCGCGCGACGGCGCGACCACGTCGAGCAGGCCCGCCGCGCAGATCGCGGCGAAGGGCAACATGGACGTCACGTACGCATAGGGCATGTAGCCGTTGCGCGCCATGAAGACGATCTGCATCAGCAGGAGGAACGCGACAGCGCGGAACCGGCGTACCGCGACCAGCAGGACGACCGCCGAGACCGCCCCGACACCGAGCAGATAGGGATCCATTCCGAGCCAGAGATCGGCGATGCCGCGGGTGCCGCTGTCGGGATCGAGCACGCTGCCGCTGGGGGTCCGGTCGAACAGCTGCCATTTGACCGCCCACCACAGCGATACGTGGCCTTCGCCTTCGAACAGCTCGTTCTTGGTGACGGCGTACAGGATGTAGATGCCGGCGATGCCGGAGAGGAAACCGAGGAAGTTTCGCCGCGCGAACCGCCAGTTCCGATGGTCCCGGTTCTGCCAGAGCAGCAGGTAGACCCCCGGCAGCAGGACGAGGCTGGTCTCCTTCGACCAGAACGCGAACGCCATGAAGATGCCGGCCCGGGTGGCCGCGCCGACGCTGCGGTCCGGCGAGGCCACGCAGACCAGGGCGGCAAGCACCCACAGCGTGGAGATGTTGTCCAGGAACGCCATCCGCTGGTACCAGATGGCGAGCGGGGAGACAGAGAAGAGCACGACCGCCAGTGCCGCGAAGAACCGCCGCATGCCGAGGCGCCGGCTCAGCATGTACAGCAGCACGCAGCTGGCGACGTGCACCCAGAGCATGGCCTCGCGGGCCGCGGTCACCGCGGTCGCGGTCCGGTCGAAGGCCTGGGTCAGGGTGGTGTAGGAGGCGATGAACAGCCATCCGCCGAACGGGTGATCGTACCAGTAGGAGTAGTGGGAGATCTGGCCCCAGCGCTCGATCGCGAACGCCTGGGCGGCGTAGGTGCCCTCGTCCTCGTTGACGCGGCCGGGCCAGCCGTCGAAGTTGAGGCCGTGCAGCAGTCCCGCGCCGATGGCGAGGGCGAGGACGAGCACGACCCCGGTCCGGTGCGCGCGGGCAGCGGCCGCGGCCCGGCGTACCAGCAGGCCCACCGCGTCCCGCACACCGGCCAGAGCGCCCTCCCGAGGCACAGGCTGCGCGGGCAGTGCCGGGCTTTCGGCCACCAGCGTGGCCGGGGCGGTGCCATCAGACAGGCTGGCGGTGGTCGTCACGAGACACCTTCGAGTCCGCGGGGCGCGAGATCACGGTCACGGGAGCCGGGATCGCGCGGGGTGGGCACGACATGGTGCGCGCCGAGGTGGGTGGTCTTCTCCCACTCGAGCTGACCGCGCAGCAGCCGGACGGTGGCTCGCAGCGCGGCGGCCGAGAGCACCAGCTGGTAGAACGGCGCGCCGATGACGAGACGCACGCTGTCCAGCCAGGTCGAGCGCAGGCGATAGGAACGGCGGAACTCCCCGAAGGCGGCCTGCTCGGCGACGACGAGCATCACCGCGATCCCGAGCGGCAGCCAGTAGAGCAGCACCAGGACGACCGGCGCCCGCAACACGAAGATCAGGACCAGCGAGGTGGGCAGCAGCAGGCCGGCGAGGGCCTGGAAGAACGGCATGGCCAGCATCTCGATCGCGAGCAGCCGCTGCCGCAGCGTCGGCAGGTCACGCCAGTCGCCCTTCAGCAGCACCTGGATGAAGCCGAGCATCCAGCGGCTGCGCTGCACCACCAGCTTCTGCAGGCTCTCCGGTGTCTCCTCCCGGGTGGTCAGCGCCGGGTGGTAGAAGACCAGCGTCCGCACACCACGCGCCGACGAGCGGATCCCCAGGTCACAGTCCTCGGTGAGGGCGGTGGCGTCCCAGCCGCCGAGAGCGGTGAGGACGTCGCGGCGGACGAACACCGTGTTGCCGCCGAGCGGGATCAGCCGCGCCTGTGCCTGGAAGCGAAGCCGGGACATGAACCAGACGTAGTACTCGAGGCAGTTGCGGACCCGCCACCACGAGGTCCCCTCGTTGCACCAGGTGAGGAATCGGGCGATCAGCGCCTTCGGTCCGCTTCGGCCACTCCGCCCCCGCCGCCCGCGCCGGCCGCGCGGCTGCGGTTCCGCGGGATCGCCCGCGGAACCGCCCGCGGGATCGCCCGCGGGATCGCCCGCGGGATCGCCCGCGGGATCGCCCGCGGGATCGCCCGCGGGATCGCCCGCGGGATCGTCACCGGATGCGCCATCTGGCTTGCGGGCCGCCCGGATGTTCATGAGCTGGACCCCGCCCTGGATGATTCCGACGTCCGGATGGCGCACGGCGATCGTGTTCACGTGGCCGAGCAGACCGGCGGCGATCAGCGACTCGGCGTCGACGACGCCGATGAGGTCGCCGCGGCAGTAGGGCCGGGCGTCCTCGAGCGAGATGGGCTTGCTGCGCCGGTCACCGCGCGGCGCGATCACCTCGACGCAGGGATACCGGTCCGCGTACGACTGGGCGATCTCGCGGGTCTCCCGGTCGATCTCGTCCTCGGAGACGACCACCAGGATCTGCATCAGCTCGTGCGGGTATTCACCGGCGAGGATCTGTTGCAGCGTCCGACCGAGAACGGGCTCGTCCCGCGCCGGCACGATGAGGGAGATCGGGACCTGGGGTGACTCCTGGTCGGTGAGATCGACGTGGTCCACCCGCTCCGGGCGCTGCCAGGCGAACTGGGTGCGGCTCAGGGTGAGGGCCGCCACGATGAACATGATCAGCGACACCGCCGACCAGGCCGCTACGACGAACCCGGTGGGCCCCAGCCTGATCGCCGCCCAGACGATGACCAGGCCGAGGGCGGCGAACAGCAGCCAGACCCGCGGCCGTGGCCGCAGCCGGTGCCGCGCCGGGCGCGGGAGGGCGGCGCGGCCGGAGTCGGCGCGGCGGGAGTCGGCATCGCGGGAGTCGGCACCGCCCGACGTCGCCGGCTCCGGCGGCGATGACCGCGGCTGCGGCGGCGATGAAGGCGGTATCTCGTGGTCAACGTGCATCAACGAGCTCCGGGAGATCTGCGGCGTAGTCGGCGACGGTCGCGTTCGCGAAGTAGAGGACCCGCAGCCGGTCGTCGGCGCCGTAGCCGGCGACCTGGGCTGCGTGCGCGACGCTGTAGTCGGCGGTGGGCGCCTGGCTGGGCGCCAGGCTGGGACGGATTGCCAGCGGGACTCCCACGGCACGCTGGGCGGCGTCGATCTCGGCGAGGTCGCCGGTCAGCCCGATGAACGTGCTGTCGAACTGGTCGAGCCAGCGCCGGAGCGCGGCCGGGGTGTCCCGGGCAGGGTCGGTGGTGACGAAGACCGTCCGCACCGCATCGGCGATCCGGGTGGGGACCAGCGTGCGGGCGGCGGCGATGTCGGCCATCGTGGTCGGGCAGACGTCCGGGCAGTTCGTGAAGCCGAAGAACAGCAGCACCGGCCGGCCCGCGGTCGCGGTGGCGAACGCGAACGGCGCCCCGGACGTATCCGTGAGGGTGAACGACGGCTTCGGGCCGGCGTTCGGCGGAACCGTCCCGTGCCATCTTGGGCCCGACGCCGGGCGGGCCGTTCCCGCGGTGCCGGTGGTTCCCCCGGCACCCGGCAGCCTGGTCGAGGTGGCCCCGGTGGTCGGTGTGGCCGAGGTGGCCTTGGCCGAGGTGCTGTCGGTGCCGCAGCCGGCCGCGAGCGGGGCGAGGGCGCCGAGGAACGCCACCGCGAGCAGGTCCCGCCGCTTCGGATCACGTTTCGGATCACGCAACGGCGCACGCGCTGGATCACGCATCGGCGTCACGCGCAGACCACATCGCCGGGGCCGGCCTGGCGTCCCGCGCCGGCCAGTTCGAGGGTGTCCGCGCCGACGATCCGCAGCGGGGCCAGGCCGACGTCCCGCAGGAAGTCGCAGTCGAGCGTCCGGCCGGCCGGGGCCACCCGCGGGACACAGAAGGTACGGGTGTCGCTGGCATCGACGTAGTTGCGGTCGCAGCCGTCGACCCCCGGAGGCACCGGCGACGGGCTGCCGTTGCCGCGCGGCAGAACCCGGCCGCTCAGGTCCGGGTTGCCCAGCGGCGTGGGCAGCCGCACCACCGGAATCCCCACAGGATCGCGGGCGGCGGTGGTCGCGGTGGCGGCGGGATCCGTCGCCGGCCTGCCGCCCGCCGCCCGGCCGGCGCCCGGCGACCCGCCGCCGGCCAGCAGCAGGCCGGCCGTGATCCCACCGGCCACCAGCACCACCGTGCCGAGGGCCAGCAGGACGCGCGGGCTCGGGCGCAGCTGCCGGACCCGGATCCGGTCGAGCCGGCTCATCCGACATGCACCCATCGGGCCACCGACGGGACACCGGACGAGTCCTGGACGAACAGCATGTAGTAGCCGGGTGGCACCAGGTTGGGGTTCGTCGGCATCTCGACCGAGATCGACGTGCCCGTGCCGGTGATCGGCAGGTCGACGCTGCGCTGGTTCGGGTCGGACGAATGGGTGACCGAGGACGGACGGATCAGCGTGGCGCGGCCGATGCCGCCGCTGACCGTCAGGTTGTAGCTGCCTCCGTAGTCGAACTGTGCCGGGGCGTCGGAAACAGTCGGACGTGCACGGTTCATGTACCACGGCGAGTACACGGAGATACCGAGGTCGAAAGAGCCGTCCGACGGGTTGTTACCGATTGCCGCGACCCGGCCGTCGGGCAGCAGGAAGGCCGACGAGTGGTACATCCGGTTGAGCGGGTCGGCCGGCATCGGGGTGAACGTGTTGGTCGCCGGGTCGTACATCGATGCCTCGTGCACGGCGTACTCGTTGTAGTTGTGCCGTGCGCCGCCGGTCTCGAAGACCTTGCCGTCGGGCAGGATCACCGGGCTGACATACATCTTCCCGGCGGCGAGGTCCGGGCCCGCCGTCCACGACGGGTCGGGGGTGCTGAGATCGATGATGTCGGTCTTCGCGGTCGGGTCCAGCGGGCTGTACGAGTTCCCCCCGCCCAGCGTCATCACCTTCTGGGCCTGCGCCGGGGGCAGCAGAACGGTGCCGCCCTGGTCACGGAAGTCGATGTCGCGCAGCCCGGCGACCTCGGTGATCGTGCCGGCGTCCAGGTCGTAGATCTCCGAGCCGGACGTACCGGGCAGCGCGTTGCCGAAGGTGTGCGTGCCGGCGTAGAACAGACGCCCGTCCGACATCAGGATCATGTTCGGGTAGAGGCCCCAGTAGGAGTAGGTCTGCTGGACCTCGTTGAGCTGCTTCCAGCGCTGCGCGCTGTCGTCCCACATCTCGACCGAGACGTTGCCCGAACCGGTCTCGTTGAGGCCGCCGGTGGCGAAGACGTCCCCGTTGCCGAGGTTGACCAGGCTCGGGTACCAGTGCCCGCCGCCGGGCATGTCCCCGACGATCTCGTAGGTGCCGGCGATCGGGTCGAAGATGTAGGTGACGTCCAGGCCGTGGTAGTTCTCGGTCGGCGTCGGGTAGGCCTTGGTGCCACCGGCCAGGAGGATCCGCCCGTCGGAAAGCTGGGTGTGGCCGACGCAGAACAGGTCGTCCGCGGTGGGGACGTCCGCGAAGGCGCCGGTGTTCGGATTCCAGACCTTGGACGTCAGCACGCCGTTCTCGAAGTTCTGCTGGTTGTTGCCGGAGCCCGCCACCAGCAGCACGTTCCCGGTGCGCAGAACGGTCGCGTGAATGGATCGGACGGGTGCTTCGTAGGGCAGCACCGTCCACGAGCCCTGGCAGTTGGAGGTGCAGCCGCCGGGCGGCGGTACGGGCAGCGGGCCGGGCGCGCCGCCACCGGTGTAGCTGGCCCGGACGAGGCCGCCGCCGTCACCCTGGTAGTACTCCACCCGAACGGTGTGCACGCCCTCGGTGACCGGGACGGTCGCGGTGAAGGTTGTCGGCCCCTGGGCCCGCCACTCGTCGATGACCTTGGTGTTGTCGAGCCACACCCGCACCCCGTCGTCGGCGGTGGCGGAGATGGTCGTGGTGCCGCCGCGGAACCGGTCGGTGCGCAGCCACCGGGCGGAGAAGTTGTAGCCGCCGATGCCTCCCACGCCCGGGCCGGTCTCACCGAAGTCGTAGCTCAGCGGAGCCTCGCACCGCTCGGCGACCGGAGCGCCGGCGAGCGTTCTGTTGTTGAAGTAGGCCGCGGACCACTCGATCGACGTGCACGTCGACACTCCGGTCTCGACGGTCGTGGTGTAGCCGGCGCGGACCAGCGCGCCGCCGCCCTTCTCGTAGTACTCGACCTTGATGGTGTGCGTGCCGGCGGTGACGTCGACGGTCTTCGAGTAGGGCTCCGGACCCTGGTCACGCCATTCGTCGATGACCAGGGTGTTGTCGAGGTAGACCCTGATGCCGTCGTCGGAGGTGGCGTTGAACGTCACCTGGCCGGCCTGGAAGGTGTCGGTCCGGGTCCAGCGCGCCGAGAAGTTGTCCGCCCCGACACCGGGCAGGCCGGGCGTGCCCTCCCCCCAGTCGTGGTCGACCGCGTCCTCGCAGCGCTGGGCGACCGCGTTGCCGGCGAGCGCGATGCCGGCGAAGTAGGACGCCGACCACTGGGTGGCCTGGCACACCGGGGCCGGCGGTGGCGCGCCCGCGTAGCTGACCCGGGCGACCGCTCCCCCGCCAGCCTCGTAGTACTCCACCTTGATCGTGTGCTCACCCGCGGTGACCGCGGAGACGGTCCCGGTGAACGTCGGCGTGCCCTGGTCACGCCATTCGTCGATGACCAGGGTGCTGTCGAGCCACACCCGGATCCCGTCGTCGGCGGTGGCAGTGAAGGTCACCGGCCCCGCCTCGAAGGTGTCGGTCCGGATCCAGCGCACCGAGAAGTTGTCCGCCCCGAGCGTTCCGACCCCTGGCGCGCCGGCGCCCCAGTCGTGGTTGACGGCCGTCTCGCACTGCAGGGTCGGGGTGCCCGACAGGGTCCGCCCGGCGTAGTAGGCGGCCGACCACTGGCCAGGCTCGCACGACGCCGTCGATGGCGGGCCGCCGGACCAGTCGAAGGCCACGACGGATCCGGCGCCGTGCTGGTAGTACTCGACGACCACCTGGTGCTGACCGGCCGTGATGTGCGGCTCGGCCGTGTAGGCGGTCGGCCCCTGGTCCACCCAGCCGTTGATGACGGTCGTGCCGTCGAGGATCACCCGGATCCCGTCGTCGGCCACGCCGGTGAAGGTGTAGGTGCCCTCGGCGGGGAAGGTGACGGTCTGCGTCCACCGCACCGAGAAGTTCTCCGTGCCCAGGCCGCCGATGCCGGGTCCCTGGTCCGTCCAGGTGAAGTAGATCTCGCTGTCGCAGCGTGAGCCGGCAGGTGTGCCGGTCAGGCTGGTGCCCTCGTAGTAGTCCGCGGCCCACTGGCCGGCCGGGCAGGTGATCGCGTTCGCCGACGGTGCCACCAGCAGCAGCGCGCCGAGGTCGATCAGCGCGAACACCAACACGGCCACCAGGATTCGGCGACGCTGGCGAGCCGGGCCGCGACGGGCCCGGTCTCGCTTCGGTCGGCGCAGGTCAGCTGCTGACACAGGTCACTCCACCCCTGGGTTCTCGATCTGCGGCCGCAGATCGACCACACCGCCGGTCGGAGCTGAGACCGGTGCTGAGACCGGTGCCGACACCGACGCGGGAAGCAGCGAACGGGTCGCGGCGGTCCTGGCCACCGGCACCGACGCCTGCGCTGGCGGCGACTCGGCTCGCGGGTCGGCGTCGAACGAGCGCGCCCGGTAGATCGTCCGGTCGACCACGACATACCTGGCAACCACGGCCACCGCGAGAGTGATCAGCGTGGACAGGCCGACCCCGAGGCCCCAGCCGTCGACGAGCAGCGTCAGCAGCGGGAGGCGCAGGACCAGGTCAGCGTTGTTGATGAGGAGAAACGGCAGGAACCGACGCAGTGGAACCCGCTCACGACCGTGCCAGACCAGCAGCTCGCATCCGGCGAAGTTCCAGACAATCGCCACCTGGGTGCCGACCGTCGCCGCGACCAGATAGTTCAGACCGGCCGCGTGGTGGAGCAGCCAGGTTGTGGCGAGGTTCGGGAGCAGCCCGGAGATACCGATGAGCGCGAATCGGGCCGGGCGCGGCACCCGCAGCGCGAACAGCCTGCGGAGAAAGCGCACACCCTGGGTGAGTGAGGCATTGGACGCACCGGCCTGCCGTTCACCGAACTCGTAGGCGATCTCCCGCACCCGCAGCTTCCGGGCCGAGACCAGCAGCTCAAGGAGGATCTTGTAGCCGTCCGGGCGTAGTGTGTCGACATCGAACGCCTGCACCCGCAGCAGGAAGAATCCGCTCATGACGTCGGAAACGCCCCGCAGCCGCCGCGGAAACACCAGCCGCGAGACGCGGTTCGACCCCGAGGAGATCAGCCGGCGGCCTTTTCCGGCCAGGCCGTTCGCGCTGCCGCCGTCGACGTACCGGCTGCCGACGACCACATCCGCGGACTGTTCCCGCGCGGTGGCCAGCAGCTCGGGAACAGTCTCCGGCGGGTGCTGGAGGTCGCCGTCCATGACCACCACGTAGGCCGCGGCGCACATCCGAATGCCCTCGCACACGGCGCCGCCGAGACCCCCGTGGCGCTCCTGCGGAGCCCGGTGCAACACGCGCACCGGGATTCCGCAGCTGCGGCGCGCGACCTCGATGGCTGCCGGAGTCTCATCGTCGGAATCGTCGACGAAGATGACTTCGCAGGTCAGGCCGGCGAGCGCGGCATCGAGGCGGCGCAGCAGCGGGTCGACGTTGAGGGCCTCGTTCCGGGTGGGCACGATGACCGAGACAGCGGGCGGCCCGGCCGGCGAGGGCGCCCCCGCACCGCCAGCCGCGGCGGCAACGGAGGTCGGTGGCGGTGCCGGGGTCGGGGCCGGTGGCGGTGCCACCGCGGTCGGGGATTCCGGGCGGCGCGGCGGCGGCAGCAGACTCGCCACATCGACGTCGCCGCGGTCAGATGCGCCGGGTCTGCTCATCACTGCGCTCCACGCCCCGCGCCCCCGGCCCCCGACACCGGGGCCGGCCAGACCTTCGCGGACACGCTGGCACGGGTTGTTCTCGGAAACACGACAGGGCGCGCCGCGCTTTCATTTCCGGATGGCCCGTATGACTTCATGGGCAGCATGAACCGATCCCCCAGTCGGCGGCATGTCAAAAAGAGCCATGAATTTGTATACACAGTTGCCCCGAAGCCCCCGTTCGGGCTATGTTTCTAATGAGGACATACTGCGTTTACTTGCTTCAGAAGACGGGCATACGGCATCGGGCCGGGGCGGCCTCATCAGAGGCGGGCACCGCCCGGACGCAGCACTGTTCAGAGCACGGCCGGCCGCGCAAATGGAATCGCGGAGCACGATGCATGACCTCATACAGCACAGACTCCGCCGCCTGTGACATGGCTGGCGTCAAACGCAGAACCCCCCGGATCGGCAGTGGCGCCTTCTGGCCATTGAGCCATCGCGACTGTAGCACGCCTTCCGCCGAATATCCGGCCGTTCCCAGCCGAGCAGTGATGTCGGCAACATCTACGCCGATCGACTGACACGACAGTTCATTAATATTGGACTCAGGACGATGCGACTAATATCGACAATCGTCGGGCTGTTACGTCCCTTATGACCCCTATTGACACCTTCGGCGACGGCGACGTCCACCGGATCCCTCGAAGGAGAAGGCACACCTCGGCCAAAACCAGCGACTATCCAGCCACCAACCGCGCCCACACGCAGACACACCGGGACGCCGACACGTCTGGAGGCCAGGCCGCGGATCGTTCACGCCCACGCCGGTTGGCCACCGGACAGCGCGCCGCAGTCGGCCTCTTACGGCAGTCCTGCGGGTGGCTGGCAGCCCGCACCGGCGAGGGCGCAAGCCCGGGATCGGGCGAGGGCGCAAGCCCGGGGATCGAAAAGCCACGGGCCCACGGAGCCACCCGGCTGCTCCTCAGAGCGAGATGGTCACTTCCGTCATCTGCTCCGAGGCCTCCCACAGCCGCTGCGCGGCCTCCTCGTCGTGCGACGCCGCGTTGGATTTCACCACGACCGGGCGACCGGTCATCTTCAGCAGCCCGGACGGCCCGTAGTACTCGCCACCCTTGGCCTCCGGATCCAACGCCGCGCGCAGGATGGGGAGGCTGCCCTTGAGCGCCGAGTGCACGATGGGGTTGGGGATGCTGTCGATGAACCGCTTGAGCCGCCGCCTGATCGGGGTGTCACCCCAGCCGCCGACGTCGGTGTTCGCGCCGCCGGGGTGCGCCGAGAGGGAGATCGTCGACGTCTTCCCCGCCGCCTCGAGTCGGCGCTGCAGCTCGTAGGAGAACATCAGGTTCGCGAGCTTCGATCGGCCGTAGGCCCGCAGCGGCTTGTAGTTCCGCTTGTAGGCGAGGTCCTCAAAGTCGATCTTCCCCATCCGGTGCCCGTTGCTGCCGACCGTCACGATGCGGCCGGCGTCGGCGGCCAGCACTGCGTCCAGCAGAAGCCCGGTAAAGGCGAAGTGGCCCAGATGGTTGATGCCGAAATGCTGCTCGAAGCCGTCCTCTGTGTGGCCGTGCGGCAGCAGGATCACACCGGCATTGTTGATGAGCAGGTCGATGACCGGGCGCTCACTGACCAGCGCTTCGGCCGCCTTGCGGACCGACGTGAGCGAGTTGAGGTCCATCTGTAGCACGGAGACTTCCGCCTCGGGGGCGGCGGCCACGATCTTCTCCTTGGCGCCCAGCGCCTTGGCCTCGTTGCGGCACGCCATGACGACGGTCGCCCCGTTGACGGCGAGCAGTCTGGCGGCCTCGAAGCCGATTCCGGTGTTCGACCCGGTGACAACGGCTGTCTTCCCGGTCAGGTCCGGCACATCGGCCACACCCCAGCGCCGCCGCTTCAGCCCACCCGCCATGACGACCTCCGCGACCGCGATCCCGCCAGAGCAGGAAGCTCCTCGACCATGTGGAGCCAGGCGGCGCAACCCCATAAGGCAGGCGTGGCGCGAAGTCCTCCGTGGCTCACCCCATCACCATAAAGCAGGACGGTCTACGCAGGCTCGCCACAGTCCTCCGCACTCCGCACTCCGCACTCCGCCCACCGCCCATGCCCAGCGGCAGCCCGGAGCCGGAACTCGAAGACCTGAGGATGTTCGTCGCCCCGACGACCACGATCATCAGATCTTGCCCAGCGAACAGCGGCAGCCCGGAGCGCCGCTCGAAGATCTGCGGATTCTCGTCGTTCTGGTGCCTGCCGCAGGTTGGCCGATCAAGATCGCTAGTTGGTGGGCGGTGGGCGGTGGGCGGGGAGGTTCGCACTGCACGAACGCAGCCGGATCTCCGAGCGCCCGGTAACCCGGTGGCCCGGTAACCCGGTGGCCCGGTTTGGCGAGTCGCAAGAGTGAACGATTTTGGTCGTTCCGACGACCAAAATTCTGACTTCTTGCGGGTCACCAGGCGACTCTTCGCCCCTTTTGCCCCTCTTGAGATGAATTGCTGGTGTCGCGCCGGCGCGCTCCGCCTCGGGATGCCGCGGGAAACCCTGACGGATGGCGCTCGGCGGCGACGGTCCTGCGGAGCACGGCGCAACCGCGGGCGCCACCGCACCGGCCACCAGTGAGACCAGCCGGCGAGCACGGACCCGGCCGAGCCGCGGCCACGTCGACGATCACTTCACAGAACAATAGGACCAGGCATTGGAAACGCCGCGCCGGGCGACGAAAACAGCCCGGCGCGGCGTTGTGAACGCCAGACAGGCGCGCCCGGTCGATCGTGACCCCGTACCGCGCCTGCCTGTGGAGAATTCCTCCGCTGCTACTAGCCGCCGAACGGCTGGCCCTGCCCCGCCGACTCGGATCCGAAACGCCCGCCGGACTGGCTGCCCTGGCCCGCGCCGATTCCCACCAGTTCCCGCAGGCGGTTCTCCACGTACCGCTCACTGTGGTGGGTCCTGTCCGAGATCCGGGCGACGAGGTCGTTGATCCCGGTTGCGGCGTCCAGGTCCGAGGTGCTGACCTGGCCGAACTGGTCGAGCAGGCGGTAGCGCAGCTGCCGCCAGTTCTGGCGCAGCTGCTGCTCGATCTGCTGGCGCTGCTCCTGCTGATTCATTCTTGATCCCTCTCCAGATGATTTTTCGGCGCGACTACAGACGCTGGGTGCACGTTAACCCAACAGCCCGGCAGAACGCTGGAGTCGCCATTTGATTGGGCTGGATAAGCACCATCCGCGGCATTCATTGAACCTACGAAGCCGGAAATCAAACGGTTTTCCCGCACAGCCCGCACAGCCCGCACGGCCCGCCCGGGCAGCCCAGGAAGCCCGCCCAGATGACCCGCTCGCACGGTTCCTGCCTCAGCGACCGCTGCCACCTCTCAGCGGTCGCCACCGCCACCGCCGCCACCGCCGCCAGCCCGGGACCAGGTACCCACACAGGTCTCGGCCGTGATACCGGGCCCGAATCCGGCGATCAGCCCGCGGGCGCCGTGCTCGAGCGTGTCGTCCTCGAACAGGCGGCGCAGCGAGTCGAGAACGACTGCGCTCGCGATGTTTCCGTAGTCGGTGAGGGTCGCCCGGCTGAAGCGGAAGAAGGCGGGATCGACGCCGAGAATGTCGCGCAGATCGTCGAGGATGCGCGGACCGCCGGCGTGGATGATGTAGAAATCGAGCCCGGAGGCGTCCCAGCCATGGCTGCTCGCCAGGGTCCGCAGCGCTGGCGCCAGCATCGACATGGTCGCCGGAACCCTCTTGTCGAGCTGAAAATGGAATCCGGTCTCCTTGACGGCGTAGGAGATCCATTCCTCGGTGTCCGGAACCAGGAAGGATCCGTTCCGCTCCAGCTGGACGCCGTGACCGCCCTGCCCACGGACGACCGCCGCCGCGACCGCGTCACCGAACAGTCCGTTGGACAGCAGATTTCCCACGCCGTCGTCAGTCGGCTGATAGCACAGGGAACAGAACTCACAGGCGACGATGAGGACGTTCGCCGTCGGATAGGCCAGGCAGAACTCACCGGCCCGGTTGATTGCGGCGCCTCCGGCAGCGCAGCCGAGCTGGGCGATCGGAAGCTGCCGGGTGTCGTTACGGAAGCCCATCCGATTGATCATCCATGCTGTCATCGACGGCATGAGAAACCCGGTGCACGAGACGAAGATGATCGCGTCGACGTCCGCCACGTCGAGCCCGGCGCTGGCCAGCGCGGCGTGCACCACCGCGGGAACCCGCTGCCGCGCCTCCTGCTCGTAAGCCGCGTTGCGGGCCTCGAAACCCGGATGCCGCAGGGTTTCCGCGATCGGACGCACCAGATGACGTTGACGCACCCCGGTGTTCTCGATGAGCCGCAGCACCAGGTCGAGCCGCGGATGATCGCTGTGCAGCTGACGGGCCAGCTCCAGGGTCCGTTCCATGGAGATCACATGCTCCGGCACCATCACCGCAGGACGACAGAGAATCGGCACAGCGCAAGCGCCTTCCTGGACGGTGGTTCCCCAGCCACGACAGCGAAGACAGGTCGACCGGACCGTCAGCCTCGGCTCGTTCCAGAACCGGGCTCGCCCGGCGGACCGATCACACAAGCGCCGGAGGCCGCCGCACATCACCGGCCGGATTCACGTCGCGGCGGCCTCCGTGTCCCCCGGTACGGGTACGTACCCGGAAGCGGTGACCAGCACGCTCCTCGCACCTTGTCGCAGCTTGCGCCGTCGCAGCTTGCGCCGTCGCAGCTTGCGCCACGCGGCTGACGCAGCAGTGCCAGGCCGCGTCAGCCGCGCACCGCCCGTCCGCTACGCACCGCCCGTCCGCTACGCACCGCCCGTCCGCTACGCACCGCCCGTCGGCGCCGCCCGGCGGCCGCGCATCGTCCAGGTCAGCCCCGCACGGTCCCGGCGGCCCAGGCGATCCGCGAGAGGCCTTCGACGGTGGCTATGCCGGTGCTCTCGCTGGCGCTGTCCCGGGTGTAGGCAGCCATCACGTAGTCGCGGCCGTTGCCGTGCACGTGGGCCAGGCTGTCGATCACCCATCCGCCGTCGTAGGGCAGCCAGCCGTTCTTGATCTCCACGGCCACCCCGGACGGCACACCCGCCGTCAGGCCCCACCGCTGGGATGAGATCACAGTGTTCAGCAGGCTCTTCGCCGTGGCCCGGGCCGCGGTGGACAGCGTCGTGTTGGGGTAGGCGATCGCGCGCAGCACCGCGAGCTGGTCACTCGCCGTGGTCTTCGTCAGCCCCCACTTGCCGCCGGCGCCGGCGGTGGTCGCGCTCATCCCGAGCCGGCGGTAAAAGGCGTTCATGCCGGCGCTGCCACCCGCCTGGTTCCACAGCGAGGTCGCCGACGCATTGTCACTGATCGAAATCATCTTCTTGGCCAGCGCCGTCTGGGACGCGGTCAGCCGACCGCTCGCACCGGTCTTCGACAACAACGCGGCCAGGATGTCCAGCTTGACGGTGCTCGCCGTCTCCCATCCCGTCCGAGTCGTCGCGCTCCTGCTGACGACGGTCTCGCCGGTCGCCGCGTCGTACAGCGCAACACTGGTCGAGCCGGGACGTCCGGCCAGGTAGGCGCGGAACCGCTGCGCCAGGGCGCTCGCGGTGACCCCGCGCGTGGAAGCACTGCTCGCCGCCAGCGGAGTGGGAGCCTCCGCGGAACCGGCGGCATTCGACCCGACCGAGCCCGCGTCCGCGGCCGTGGCCGTGGGCTCGGCCGTCGTCGCGGGGATGGCCGGCGGAGCGGTGGCCGTCACGGTGGGCGTGGTCGTGGTCGTGGCCGTGGGCGTGGGCGTGGCTTCCGCCAGACCCGCCGCCGCGCTGGGAGAAGAGTCGACGGAATGCACCAGCGCCGAGGTCGACGCGACCGTCGTCAGCCCGGCGGTGCCGGTGACCGTGGCCGCGGCGGTCGCCACCGCGCTGGACGCCAGCAGCACAGCAGCAGCGCCCCCAACTGCAGCGACGCGTTGCCGGGCACGCCGGTCGACACGGTGACTGCTGATGTTGCCGGTGGAGGAGTGCGTACGAGCCATGCCCGTTGTCTACGGACAGAAGCGCCAGCTGGATGTGTCCGGAATGTTAACCCATGTAAATTGTTGCTTACGGTAAGCATTCGTAACCATGCGTAAGGTATCTGCCGGCCCGGATTATGCATATATAGGTCGGCAAGGCAGACCTCGACGGACGACCGATCAGCGGCATCGGCCGTCCGTCGACATGTGACCGCCGGCCCGGCACCGGGCGGACGGCGGCGGAGCGGGATCAGCTGGCGGTTGCCACCCCGAGGCCGAGGGTGTGCTCCGAGACGTCCCAGAGCCGGGCGGCGGCGTCCGGGTCCAGGGCGTAGGCGGCCACCCCGTTTCGTGCGCCGAGGATGCCGACCTGGGCTTCGTTGCAGTCCTCGAAGTAGCGACCGCCGATTCCGGCGAGCAGCGGTGAGGTCGCGACCAGCACCGAGGTCGCGGCGCCCTGCTCGGGGGTCTTCCATTTCAGGTCGGCACTGCCCGCGGCGGCCCGCAGCCGGGCGAGTTCCTCGTCGGAGACGTAGCGCTGCAGGTTGGTGCGGATGCCGCCGGGCATCAGGGCATTCACGGTGATGCCGTCGTCGGCCCAGCGGCGGCTGGCCTCGACGGCGAACAGCACATTGGCCGTCTTCGACTGGCCGTAGGCCCCCCACGGGTCGTAGGGACGGCGGTCGAAGTGGATGTCGTCGAAGACCACCGGGGAGCGGTGGTGGGCACTGGAGCTAACCGAGACGACGCGCGCACCACCGCCGGCCGAACCGCCGCCGCCCGCGGCCACGGCCGCGGCGGCCAGGGCATCGTGCAGGCCGACGGTCAGCGCGAAGTGGCCGAGGTGGTTGGTGGCGAACTGCAGCTCCCAGCCTTCGGGGGTGCGCGTCAGCGGCGAGGCCATGACGCCGGCGTTGTTGACGAGGATGTCCAGCGGGCCGTCCCAGCGGCGCACGAACGCGGCCACCGAGGCCTGGTCAGCCAGGTCGAGCACCTCGACGAGCACCCGCCCCGCGGCCGTGCCGGAGCCCGCACCTTCACCCGCGCTCGAACTCGCCCCCGCGCTCGCGCCTGTGCCGGTGATGTCGGCGGCGGTGCGCTCGCCCGCGGCCAGGTCGCGGACGGCCAGGGTGACCTCGGCTCCGGCAAGGGCGAGTGCGCGGGCGGTCTCGACGCCGATGCCGGAGGCGCCGCCGGTCACGATGGCGCGACGGCCGGTGAGGTCGATGCCGGCGATCACCTCGGCGGCCGTCGACTCGGCGTTGAACGGGGTTGTGATCCGATCAGTCATGATCCGGTTCTCCTCGATACGCTTATCCGGAGTCTCCTCCGTTCCACTCGACAGGAACCGGAGGGGGCTCCGGAAAATTTCCCGGCCGGCCAGCCCGGCCGGCCAGGAGGTCGAGAGCTGATGCCATCCGCGCGCCCCCTGCGTGTGGATGCCCAGCGCAACCGGCAGCGGCTGCTCGACGCGGCCGTCCGCCTGCTGCCGCAGGAGGAGGACGGCTCCGAGGTCACGCTCGCCGCGATCGCCAAGGAGGCCGGCGTCGGCATCGGGACGCTGTACCGCCACTTCCCCACCCGGGAGGCGCTCGTCGACGCCGCCTACCGCGGCGAGCTCGACCGGCTGTGCGACTCCGTTGACGAACTGGTCCGCGACCTGCCTCCGGATCAGGCACTGCGCGAATGGATGGACAGGTTCGTCGAGTACATGGCGACGAAGCGCGGGATGGGCGGCGCGCTTCGCGCCCTGGTCGCCGCCGGCGGTGATCCGTTCGCGAACAGCCGCCGCCGGCTGACCGACGCGGTGACGACACTGCTGGCCGCCGGGGTGTCGGCGGGCGCGCTGCGCGCGGACGTCACCGCCGACGATCTCCTGCTCGGCATCAGTGGCGTGACCCTCGCGACCGCGGATCGCGGTGACCGCGCCCAGGTCGGGCGCCTGCTCGACCTCTTGCTGGATGGCCTCAGAGCCCCCGGGCCAGCCAGATAGGCAGGCACAGGCACGCCTGGTCCGACAGGTAGTGGCCTCGGGCCGAGAACGTGGGTTCACCGCACCGGCACACACATCCACTGCGCAGACAAGATGGCAATGGGCCTACTTGACTAGACATTTCACGCACGTCGTGCCGTCGTGTGGCGGTTCCGCGGAGCCGGTTCGGCTCCAGAAGCAACCAGTGGCCACGTTTGCCGCGACGGCCGGCAGCCGTCCACCGGGCCTGGATGGGCTGGAACTCCATTTGCTCCCTTCTGACAAAACAGCGCCCGCCCCACCAGCGGAACGGTAGGGTTCTACCCGCAACGTCGGCATTGTCCGCCGGCGGTGCCAGTGCCGCGTTCGGCAGCAGATGTGACCCGCACGCAGGCGCCGGAGGAATATTCGCGCCCACTACGGGGGAATTCGTGACCACTGAGGCCGAGCCCAACGACGGCGGTTCCGTCATCACCGCCGACGGAACGCCACTGGACGTCGACCTGAAAACCGATGTGCCGCACCCGGCCCGGGTCTACGACTACATCCTCGGCGGGACGGAGAATTTCCCGGCCGACCGCGCGGCAGCCGCAGAATTTTCCAGGCATTTGCCGAACCTGCCGACGTCCATGCGGGCGAACCGTAACTTCATGGCCCGGGTGGCACACAACCTGGCGGCGGAGCACGGCATCCGGCAGTTCCTCGACATCGGCTCCGGGCTGCCGACGTCCCCGAATCTGCACGAGGTCGCCCAGCGGGTCGCGCCCGAGTCGCGGGTCGTCTACGTCGACCGCGACCCCATCGTTCTGCTGCACGCCCGGCCGCTGCTCACCAGCACTCCCGAGGGCAGCACCGCCTACCTCGACGCCGACCTGAGCCGGCCGCAGGAAATCCTGCAGTCCGCCCAGCTACGGGAGACCCTCGACCTCAGCAAGCCGGTGGCGGTCAGCCTGCTGGCGGTCGTGCAGTTCATCCCGGATGACGCGATCGTGAAGAACGTCATCAGTGCGCTGCTGGCGCCGCTGGCGGCGGGCAGCATCCTGGCGATCTCCACCGTGACGGCGGACTTCGCCCCCGAGGAGGTGGCGGACGGCACCGCCGCCTACCGGGCCAGCGGGATCCCGATGGTCTCGCGTGACCTGAAGGCCGTCGAGGCCTTCTTCGACGGCCTGGAACTGCTCGACCCGGGCATCGTCCTCGTCCACCGCTGGCACCCCGACGCCGAGTCGGCCGCCATCGAGGACAGCCACGTCTACATGTACGGCGGCGTCGCCCGCAAGCCGTAGTCGATCAACCAGCTTCGCCGAAGCCGCGGCCGGATCCCTTCCGGCCGCGGCATTCTCGTTCCCGGGCCGGCCTCGCCCGATCACACCCGACCCGGCCGCCCGCGCCCGGCAGGGGAGCGTCGCCGCACCCCGCCCCAAAAAGATCTTGAACTGTTTTCTTGACTCGTTCAGAAAAAGGGCGCACCGTAGTGCGCATGACGACGTCCGCGGACTTCCAGCAGATGCTGAGGGGGGCCGCCCTGCGCGTCACCCGTCCGCGGGTGGCCGTGCTCGGCGCGGTCCACGCGCATCCGCACGCCGACACCGACTCGATCATCGGGGCGGTACGCGCGGAGCTCCCCGATGCCTCCCACCAGGCCGTCTACGACTCGCTGCGGGTGCTCACGAACGCGGGCCTGGTCCGGCGCATCCAGCCGGCCGGCTCGGTGGCCCGGTACGAGTCGCGGGTCGGAGACAACCACCACCACGTCGTCTGCAGATCCTGCGGCGCCATCTCGGATGTCGACTGCGCCGTGGGCGAGGCACCGTGCCTCACCGCCTCCGACGACAACGGGTTCTCGATCGACGAGGCCGAGGTCGTCTACTGGGGCCGCTGCCCCGCCTGTTCCGGCTCCGAGGCCGGAAGTTTCTGATCCCCCACACCCGATCATCCGATCACCCGATCCATCCGCTGCCCGATCACCGGATCACCCGATAAACCGATAACCCGATCGCCGTGCGATCCACCACCGTTCGATCAGCCATCGATCAGACCGTCACTCTCGGCGTGTGATTCGTGACCCGATTCGCCCTGATGAGATCCCTGCCCGGAGGGTTGCATGTCCGAGAACCAGGAAAAGGAAGTCTTTCCTACCAACACGGAAAGCAACGAGGCCGGAGGCTGCCCGGTGGCGCACGGCCGCGCCCCGCACCCCACCCAGGGGGGCGGAAACCGCGGCTGGTGGCCGCAGCAGCTCAACCTGAAGATCCTCGCCAAGAATCCGGCCGTGGCGAACCCGCTCAACCCGGATTTCGACTACGCGGCGGCCTTCAACACCCTCGACCTTGCCGCCGTCAAGCGGGACATCGCCGAGGTGCTGACGACATCCCAGAAATGGTGGCCGGCGGACTTCGGGCACTACGGCCCGTTTATGGTCCGGATGGCCTGGCACAGCGCCGGCACCTACCGCATCAGTGACGGCCGTGGCGGTGCCGGGGCCGGCCAGCAGCGTTTCGCGCCGCTCAACAGCTGGCCGGACAACGGGAACCTGGACAAGGCCCGCCGCCTGCTCTGGCCGGTCAAGAAGAAGTACGGCCAGGCACTGTCCTGGGCCGACCTGATGATTCTCACCGGTAATGTCGCGCTGGAATCGATGGGCCTGCCCACGTTCGGTTTCGCCGGTGGCCGCCCCGACGTCTGGGAACCCGACGAGGACGTCTACTGGGGCCCGGAGCAGACCTGGCTCGGCGACGAGCGCTACACCGGCGACCGGGAGCTCGAGGAGCCGCTCGGCGCGGTGCAGATGGGCCTGATCTACGTCAACCCGGAAGGCCCGAACGGCAACCCGGACCCGCTCGCCGCGGCCCGCGACATCCGCGAGACGTTCCGCCGGATGGCGATGAACGATGTCGAGACGGTCGCGCTGATCGCCGGCGGGCACGCCTTCGGCAAGACGCACGGCGCGGCGAACCCGGACGAGTACGTCGGCCCGGAGCCCGAAGGCGCCCCGCTGGAGGCGCAGGGCCTCGGCTGGAAGAACAGCTTCGGCACCGGCAAGGGTGGCGACACGATCACCAGTGGTCTTGAGGGCATCTTCACCGACACCCCGACCACCTGGGACAACAGGTTCTTCGAGATCCTCTTCGGCTACGAGTGGGAGCTGACGAAGAGCCCGGCCGGGGCGAACCAGTGGAAGCCGAAGGACGGTGCCGGCGCCGGTACGGTCGCCGACGCGCACGATCCGTCCCGCCGGCACGCCCCGACGCTGCTGACGACGGACCTCGCGCTGCGTTTCGACCCGATCTACGAGCCGATCTCGCGGCGCTTCCTGGAGCACCCCGAGGAGCTCACCGACGCCTTCGCCCGGGCCTGGTTCAAGCTGACCCACCGTGACATGGGCCCGATCCAGCGCTACCTCGGCCCGGAGGTCCCGGCCGAGCGGCTTATCTGGCAGGACCCGGTGCCCGCGGTGGACCACGAGCTGGTCGACGCGGCGGACGTCGCCAGCCTCAAGGCGCAGGTCCTCGCCTCGGGGCTGTCGGTGTCGCGGCTGGTCGCGGTGGCGTGGGCATCCGCGTCGACGTTCCGCGGCGGGGACAAGCGCGGCGGCGCGAACGGCGCCCGCATCCGGCTGGAGCCGCAGCGCGGCTGGGAGGTGAACGAGCCGGACGAGCTGGCCACGGCCCTGCGCACGCTGACGGAGATCCAGGAGGGCTTCAACGCCACCCAGACCGGCGCGAAGAAGATCTCGCTGGCCGACATGATCGTGCTCGCCGGCGCGGCCGCGGTCGAGGCCGCCGCCCGTGCCGCCGGCGTCGAGGTGGAGGTGCCGTTCACTCCGGGACGCACCGACGCGACCGAGGAGCAGACCGACGTGGAGTCGTTCGTCCCGCTCGAGCCGAAGGCGGACGGGTTCCGCAACTACCTGGGCAAGGCCAGCCGCCTGCCGGCGGAGTTCCTGCTCGTCGACCGGGCGAACCTGCTGACCCTGAGCGCGCCCGAGCTGACGGTGCTGGTCGGGGGCCTGCGGGTGCTCGGGGCGAACTACGGGCAGTCGCAGGTCGGCGTCCTCACCACCAGCGCCGGGTCGCTGACGAACGACTTCTTCGTCAACCTCCTCGACCTGGGGACGACCTGGGCGCCGAAGGCGGACGAGGCGGGCCTGTACGAGGGCCGCGACGACGCCACCGGTGAGGTCCGCTGGACGGCGAGCCGCGTCGACCTGGTCTTCGGGTCGAACTCCGAGCTGCGGGCGCTCGCGGAGGTCTACGCGAGCGACGACGCGAAGGAGAAGTTCGTCCAGGACTTCGTCGCCGCCTGGGTCAAGGTGTCGAACCTCGACCGCTACGACCTGGTCTGATTCCGCGGAACACAGGCGGGACGCCATCCCGGGGCCGGCCACGCACCCGCGTGGCCGGCGCTCGGCGCTCAGTCCCTGAGCAGCCATACCGCCCGGGGGTCATTGCTCGACTTCCCGGACCAGCGGATGAGGGGTGTCGCCGGGCGGTGACGCTTCGACTAGAGCTTCGAGTACACATCACCACCCACATTTCCGCAGGTCAGACATCCCATGTTTTTGGATGTCAAGGGGCGGGTGCGAGCGTGACGTTCCGCGGCCAGGCGGTTGCCTCGTCGTAGGGGGTATGGGTCTTGAGGCAGCCATGGAGGATGCCGACCAGGCGGTTGCCGAGCTGGCGGAGGGCGGCGTGGTGGGACTTGCCGCGTCCGCGGACGGTGTCGTAGTAGGCACGGGCGCCGGGCGAGGCGTTCAGGGCGCAGAAGGCCTGCTGGTGCAGGGCGTCGGCGAGCCGGTTGTTGCGGGCGTAGCGGGCCATGACCACGGTCTTGCGGCCTGAGGCGCGGGTGATCGGGCTGGTGCCGGCGTAGTTGCGGCGGGCTTTGGCGTCGGTGTAGCGCTTCGGGTCGTCCCCGAACTCGGCGAGCACCCGGGCAGCGAGGACCGTGCCCCAGGCCGGGCGTGGGACAGCAGGACCTCAGCGTCCGGGT
>NZ_ADGX01000120.1 GCF_000177675.1 Parafrankia sp. EUN1f | reverse complement strand
TGACGGTCAACGGCTCGCCGCCCGGTTCGTCCAGCGTCTGCGCAGTCCACGTCGGTGACTCGTTGGTCACGAACCAGGTGTAGGAGCGGCCACGAGGATCGGGGGGTATCGGGAGTCCGCCGTTCCAGAGTCTGGGCTTCGTTCGTGGGTAGTGCACGGGGATATCCGGATCTCCCTGCGCGGCGGCGAGGATGGCTCTGATGTGCGCGGCCTGGCCGAAAGAGCCTCCAGAGCCTCTGCGGACGGTGGCCTGCTGGTAGCGGACGACGGCATTCCGCCCGAGGACGAACATTCGGGCGGGATGGCCGGTCTCCCCCGGCTCGTCCGGCGCCGGCGCTGGGCCGAAGTCGAGGTCGAGGTCGAGGTAGTAGTCACGCCAGGCGGATCCGTCTGCCAGCGTGGTGTGGGCCCAGTCGACGACGGTCGAGACGCTGCCGAAGCCGAGCGGCTTGCCGAATCCCAAGCGGTGGAAGCGCTGGGCCTGGCCGCTAGCCCTCGGTGAACACCAGGCGGTCTCGGGGGCCGGCCTGCCCGTTTCCGGACGCCTGCCGGGTCGTCCTGAGCCGCCGGCATCGCTCGGGTTGTCGTGCTCACCGGCGGCCTGGGACACGATCGGCTCAGCCGCCCAGTCGGCGTTCAGGTCGAGCAGCCAAAGCAGTGCGCCGAGTTCGACCTCGCTGAGGTTGCGGACGTCGATGGTGAAGGTGAACGTGGTTCCCGGATTCACCCATCCGCGAACCGACCGGTTCTGATCGTCGCGCTGCTCGGCTCGTGGGTCGGAGGCCGGCCGCTGGCGGAAAGCCTTGCCGTCACGCTGCAGCGCGCCACGGTCGGAGTCGTCCTCGAGTGCCAACGGACGGCGATACTCCCGGAACCGGCCTTCGGAGGGCGCCTGGGTCCAGGTGGGGTCCATCGGATCAGACCAGTGGTCCGCCGGCAGGCCCGCGTGATGGGGGTAGACCTTGCGGCCGCGCAGGATCCGACTGTCGGGCGAGTCGTACCAGCGTGGCCTGGGCTCGTCGCGCAGTGGCCGGAGGCCGAAGCCGTCCGGTTCCGGTTCGCGACCGGCCGTTCTTGCGTCCCGTCTGGTGCTCTTCCCCAAACCCGACCGCGCCGGCGGCGTGCCCGGGCGGCCAGGAGACGCGGGTCCGGTGCGGGCCGCCACGTAGAAACGGCCGGTGGTCGGTTTGGGCTCGCCCAGGATGGCCAGAGGCAGCCCGGCCGGCTCGAAGCGGGTCACCGCCGCCACCACAGCGCCCGCCGCTACGGCGCCCACATCCACGGCACCCGCGGCTGCAGCTACGGGTCTCACGCCCTGGGCCGCGGGCGGCGGGGGGCCGGCCGGGGGAAGGTCCGAGGGCTGGTCACAGTGCACCGGCCCCACCCGCAGACCGCCGCGCCAGGCGCCGATGGCCGGCGCGTTCTCGTCGTCTTTCGCGTCGGTGCGCACCCATCCGAAGACCCGGTCCGCCGGTGAAAGCTCCTCGATCCGGTCCGCTGGACGCAGTTCCGGCGGGAGCAGCTGCAGCGGGGCGGCACCGTAGAGATCACGGGATATGAGGACGGGGTAGGCACCGGTCACCCGGGTGCCGCGCCCGCCCTGGTCGAAATGGAGGTGAAGCAGGTCGCCCTCTTTCAAGGTCCCCGCCGCGGACAGGTCAGCGAGGTGGCGGCTGAGGTTCTCCGCCGATGCCTGACGGGTCGCCTGGTAGGACGAGATGGTGCGTTCCCAGTGGCGCCGCACGGTCTCCAGCGGAAGGCCGCGAGCCAGCTCCGGATGAAGCCGCACGGCATCGGGGTCGTCCGCGGGGAGGGTGAAGAAGAGCCGCTCGTCGTGCTTGCGGTCGATGTTGTCGCCCGTGAGGCAGAGATAACCCTCGACCACCCGCGGCTCGCCCTTGGCCACGTACCTGGGGGGCTCGCCCCCGGGCGGTGTGATCGAGCCTGTGGCCGGCAGATCGGCGGGCATCCTCGCGATCGAGTGGACCCACCAGAACTCGAAGGTCGGCTTGACGTGCTCGAAGAGCTGGATGCGGGCGTGGACCCGGTCCCCGTGCACCAGGGGCTCACCGCGGGGCAGGCGCACGTTACGCCCCTGTTCCCTGCCCTTCCAGTACTGAGGCAGCCAGGCCGCGTGCATGCGCGCCGTCCGTCCCTGCCCGACCCGTTGGCCGCCGAGCGGGGTGGTGCCAGGCAGCAGATGTACTCGGCCGTCGTCGCCCACCCGGGCGGGGATCGCGTCGAGACCCGTGGTGGCGAGCATCCGGTAACCGAGTGGATCGTCGTGACCGGCGAAGACTCCGAACCGGGAGTTGGTGGCGGCCTCATACGCCGCACGCAGCATGCCCTTCACGGCGGTGGACGGCAGGTGCGGGCGCAGCACGCCGTCGACGACGCGTTCGAGCACCGGGTAGGTCCGATGGCCGGCGGCTCCGGTCTTGTCCCCCTGTTCCACCTGGTCGAACCGGGTCGTGTCGAGCAGCAGCAGCGGGGTCTCCACCCGCATTTGCACGGCGATCGTCCCGGTGAGGCGCCCCGGGCGAAGCCGGTCATGACCGTGGCCGGTGGGATCCGCGCCACGGTCGCCGAGATCAGGATCGGCGGTGTCCCGCGGCATCGGCGGGACGAACGCGTAGGGGTTGTGGAACTCCTCAAGGTTGCGGGTGCGTTCGGGCCGGGGAGCACGCGGCGCCGGCGCCGCACCGGCGCGCCGCCCGGGCGGGTCGAACGGTCGGATCTCACGGGCCGTCCCGGAATCCCATTCGTACGTGACCCGGATTCCGACCAGCTCGGCGTCGCTCTTCGCGGCGAGCGAGCCGACGAGGTGATCCCGGCGCAGCGGCGGGGCCTTCTTGCCCTGGTCCGGCTGGACGTACAGCCGTTCCTCGCCGTTGACCGTCTTGCTGACGATCCGTCCGTTGTGGCTCACCGCTCCCCCGTTCCCCGCTGCTCCGCCCTGGGGCTGGCCACCTGCCTGCGCGGGCGCAGCGCGAGATGGCTCAGCCGTTCCTCGACGACAGCCGCGTTTACGTGCGCGGTGTCATCGGTCGCCACGTACTCCACGGTGTGCAGGTACACGTGCTCCTCCCGGGCCCAGCCGGCGCCGGCTCTCGCGGCATCGGGCGGCTCGAGTCCGCCCATGGGCACGGGCATCAGGCCGATGCGGGCATCGGCGAGCACCAGCCAGCCGTCCGTGCCGGGTTCCCCCGCTGTACCCGCCGGGGTCGCTGTGCCGGTGACCGGCCGCCCCCACAGCAGGTAGCGGGTGCCGATCGTGTCGATGGCCTCCAGGGCCGGCAGTGATTTCGCCAGTCCCGCGCCGCAGACCTCGTCCTCGCCGAGCAGCACCGCGGTCCCGAGCCCATCCCGGTCATGCAGCCAGCGCAGTTCCCTCATCCCGTCGAACAGGCGCGCTTCGAAGACCGCTGACCGCCCGGTGGCCGGGAGCGGCAGGTCCTTCTCCGCGCCGCCCCCGTCGGTCGCCGGGCGCAGGACCCTGGGCCGGCCTTCCACCAGGCGGGCCACGTGGTAGGCCTGCGCGCTGGCGAGCAGTGCCGTGCCGGTATGGAACTCGGCCGCATCGATGGCCTCGATGAGTGTCACGCCCTGGCTCGTGCTGGAGAACAGCCAGGTGGGACGAGGGCGGGGTGCGCCGCTGCGGTGGTCGGCGTCCGGGCGGTCAGTGCCCACCGCCGCCGTCTCCGTCACGATCGTCATCGCGTTCCGTCCTCCGCGCGGGTGCGCTCGATGTAGCGCCGCCAGGCCCGGGCGAGTGAGCCGGTGACCGCGTGGGCGCGCAGGGCGTCGAGGTCCTCGACGCCGTCGGCCTCGGGGAATCCGATCACCCGCACCGCGCTGACAGCCAGGTCACCGTGGCCACGGTTGGTGCCGTGCCCCAGGCGCACCCGCCCGGCGGCGAGGTCGCGCAGCACGAGGATGAACAGCGCCCGGGCCGCGTCGGCGAGATCGGGATCGTGCTCGGCGAAGCGCCGCAGCCGCTCTTCGTCCAAGGTGAGGCGCAGGGGTTCCCACTCGACGCGGTACGGCTCGAGTGTGCTGTAGAGCCGGCCGGATGCCGCGCCGCCCGTCCACCGGTCGATGGCGACGTGATCGGCGCGGACGAGTCCGTACCTGTCGTCGAGCTTGTCGAAGGCGGCCTTTCGCGCGGCCTGCGACTCGACGGGTTCGGGCTTGCCCGGAGCCCCCTTGGGGCCGCCAGGCTTCGGCGGGCGCTGGTGCTGGCGCTGGCTTGGACGGGGCCGGCCGTGGTCGGGCTGGTCGGGGATTGGCCGGCTGGGGGTGGGCGTAGCTGTTCTCGGTGCGGCGCCCAGCAGGTCCCGCCATGTTGTGCTCGGGATGGTCGAGGTGCTGTAGCAGTCGTCGGCGCCCAGGGCGCCTCGCCCCCAGGGCAGGCCTGAACCGGAAGCGGCTGCGTCGGCAGGTTCCGGATCGCGGCCTGCGGAGCCGAACAGGACGCTCACCACGTCGAGCGACTCAAGCTGCCGGCGGAAGCGTCGCGGACGTTCCCGCTCAGGCTGCTCGTCGCTCGGCGCCGGCGCGTCGCGTTCGAGAACCGTGCGGACGATGAGCTCCGCCTGAGTCCGCAGGACGCCCTTGATCGAGCTTCCGGGGATGACAGCGGCGAGCCGGGGCCGCGGGTCGTCCCCGGCCCGCTGCTGGCCTTGCCCTCCACCCGGGCCGCCGACAACGCCGGAGCACGGTGCCGTGCCTTTCGGCGTGTGCTCCTCCCTTCTTCTCGTCGCGGTGCCTGCGGCCGGGTCGCCGGCCTCGCCGAGGACCGCGCTGAACAGCGGCAACGCCTTGGTGTCGTAGCCGTCCACCGCCGCGCGCACCAGAACCGGGGAGAGCGGGCGCCAGGCGACCTCGACCGTCGTCCGTCCGCCGGCCAGACCCTCGACCGGCAGGTCGGCGACCGAACGGGTACGGTGCCCGGTGCCGTCCCCTGCGGGCACGCCGACCGCGTCGAGCAGGCCGTCGAGACTGCTCAGGTCCTGGTCGAGGATCATGAGCCGGTCGGCATGGAGCCGGACCAGGCCGAGGCCGCGGGTACGACCCGCCCCGAGCCGGATCTGTCCGTCAAGCAGCGCCCGCAGCAGCCGGGTGACCATCACCTCGGCCGGTTCGTCGGCCCAGGACGCGGCCTCCGACTCCAGGTCGAGCGCGAGCCGCAGCCAGGCACCGCGCGGCACCACGGCTCGCCCGTACAGGAAGTTCTCCGCCACCGTGCCCAGGTGCCGGTCGATGCCGTTACCCACCCTCGACTCGACAAGTTGGACGGGAAGAGCCGCACCGTCCGGTTCCAGGGTGAGCAGTCCGTCCGAGACCAGAATCCGGCTCGCCCAGCCGTGTGCGACGGTCGCGCCCGCCGGTGGGTGCCCCGCGGCCTGCCCTGGACGGGCGCCCGGTTGCCGGCGCGGGACATTGCCCCAGGCGTCGGTCACCCGCGAGCCGAAGGTATGCCCGCAAGCCGCCCGCAGCACGCCGGCGAGGCTGGTGCCGGGCACGTAGAGCCGCGACTGCCCGTCGACGGCCAGGGCCAGATCCACGTTCGGGTCGTGCCCGAGCCCGCCGACATGCAGCGGCGTCTCCAGCCGCAGCCAGCCGCACACACGCAGCCTGCGGCGCAGCGGCCGCCCCCGCCCCGCCCAGGGCCGGGGCCACACCGGGGCTTCCGGCCACTGCGCGGGGTCCTGCTCCGGCCGCCCCGACCGGGCCTCCCGTGCCGTCGTCATCCGGAAACTCCTTTCGTCCCGGCGGAAACCGCGCCTCTGCGGGCCGCGCGGTCGCCCGCATCACCGGTCGCGCCAGACCCGCCCGCGGTACCGGCCTGGCTGGACGGGCTGGACGGGCTGGACGCCTGCCGGCGGTGCGCACGCAGGCAGGCGGTGACGACCGTGCGGACGGTCTCGGCCCACAGGGCGCGGTCAGCGCGGCGGGCCCGCGCGCCACCGCTGGTCACGACAAGCTTGTCGGCCACCGAGGACGAGCCGGTTCCAAGGCCGACCAGATCCCACACCGCCATCTGATCGGTCAGGAGTGCTTTCAGCTGTGTCCTGACCGGCAGGGGCCATCCGGTGGTGCGGCCGTCGGCCCGCTGCGTGCTCTTCGCGGCCAGCCGGTCGATCCACGCCGTCACCTCGTCGTCGTGGCCGAGCCGGAACAGGACGTCGTGCAGGCTCGCGAGCTGGGTCGCCGGGCGGTCGTCGTAGCCGACGCCGAGCACCCGGGCCCGGCCTTCCGCCGAGGCCGCGAGCTCGCGGGCCGCTCGCTGGACGTGAGCGCGCCACGCCTCCCGTTCCAGCAGGTTCGCCATGTCGACAATCCGGGGGTCATCGGCCGCCCCGATGCCCGGCTCGGAGGTCTCCGTGTCGGCCGCCTCCTCGGCCAACTGCGTGACCAGCGGCGCGGAGGTCAGCAGCGGATCATCGATGAGCAGCTGACCGAAACCCTCGGCGGTGCGCTCGCCCAGACCGGACGCCTCCACCGCGGCGACCCGCGCCGCGTCGACGACGCCTTCCTCGACGGTGAAGGTGAGGACACTGCCGGCCGCGAGCCCGGTCAACGTCGGGCGCGGCAGCTGCCAGGAGCCGTGCCAGCTCTCGCGTCTGCTCACCGCGACCGCTTCGGTAAGCAGACGGGTGCCACCCGGCCGGGTGTTCGGAGCGTTCCCGTCGTCGATCTGGTCGCAGCCGTCCGGTTCCACAGGAGTGAGAGTGACGCCGAGGTGTTCACCGAGCCGCGCGGCGATCACCCGGCGATCTGTGGTGGCGCGCAGCCGGTCATCCCTCAGCAGCAGATCGGACAACAGCCAGACGTGGATGTCCTGCCCTTCCCTCGCCGCGGCACCGGAGATGCTCCGAGCGGCGCACGGCCGCGGACCGTGCGCGGCGACGGTCACCTGGCCGTAGTCATCCTTGGAGGAAGCACCGAGCCGCCATGTTCCGGCCAGGGCACGGGCGGCCCCGGCGGGAAACGTTCCCCGGTGGGCACGGACCTCCGCGCGCAGCACCGTGCCGGTCACCATCGCCTGATACGTGAACAGCCCCACGAGGTCCGAGGTGGGGCGACCGGACCCGTCATCGATCACGTTGTGGGCACGGATCCCCAGCTCGGGCCGTACGAGCTCGACCGCCGTGGCGGCCTCTGCCGCCACGGCCGCGTCGGCGTCGGCGTCGGCAGCGGCGGAGGCGTCGGCAGCGGCGGAGGCGGAGGCTGCGGAGGCTGCGCTGTGGCCTTCGGAGCGGGCCGCTCCGACGTAGTACTCACCGAACGCCTTGCTCGCGGGGATCGCCTGCGGGCCGCTCTCCGTGACGAGCCGATTGACCACCGTGCGTTCGTCGCCTTTGGGGTGCGCCCAGGTGCGGGGCGCGGGGCGCCCTGCGGCACCGGCCACCTCGACCGTTGCGTCGGTGATGACGAGATCGCCGCGCCTGGCCCGCGGGCCGGCATCCGGCATGACGCGTGCAAGCTGACGCAGGACGGCGGGCAGCAGCGTCGACCCCGGTACGAACCGCGCCCCGCGCACGGAGTTGCCGATCGTCCGCCCGGCGGCGAGCAACGGCGTGTCGAGAAACAGCGTGAGCACAATTCGGTCCCAGGCTGCCGGCGAGGCCTCGCCGGCCGAGGCCTCGGTTTCAGCCGGGAACGCGGCCGGGGCCGGTGTCGCCGGCACCTCCACCAGGCTGCGCAGCCAGTCCACGACTCCCAGCCCTGCGACCGTCGTGTCGAGCAGGCCGGGGATGCCCTCGATCGCGAGGGCGCATTCGCCGGCGCCGCGGCGGCGAATGCCCCCGATCCGGTCGACGAGCCTGGCGCCGATGCCCAGCACGGCGGCGACAGCGGCTCGCTGGTCGGAGTCGAGCAGGTCCCAGCCGGACAGCGAGGCGTCGGCGTACAACGTCACCCCGCCCCGGGCCATCTGCTCGAAGCGCAGCAATCGGTCGGCGGCCCGGCCGGTACGGTCATCGATCTGGACGCCTGGCCGGACGAAGGTCACCGCGTCGCGGACCCGCGGGCGCGCAGCCAGCGCCGCGGCGAGCGGTTCCGGAAACCGGGCCGGGCGGATCGACAGCATCGCCGGGCTCGGCGGCCGATCCGCCGGAGCACCGCTGCCGGCGGTCAGCATCGGCTGGCTGCCGAAAAGCCACTCCACCCAGGCGTGCCAGGGCCCGTCCGGCGCGGGTGAGCCATCGAGCCCGGCCGCGGCGACCTCGCAGGCATCCCGGAGCACCCCGGTGAGGGTCTTGCCCGGCACGAAGGGCAGCCGCCGCTCGTCCAGGTTGACCATCTTGTCGACACCGCCGGGCACGCCCGTCCCGGTGCCGCAGTGCCAGTCACTCGTCAGGTCGAGAACGAGCGACAGCGGCCGCGCACCCACGCCCGGGCTTCGCCCGCCGCGCGCATTGCCACCGGCGGGTGCGCCGTTCGAGGCATCGCCCGTGGTCATGCGACACCTCCGTGCATGAGGTCGACGGCTGCCATGGCGTCGAGCAGCCCGGTCATCCTGGTCGGAAGCTCGTGGGGACGGGACGTGCCCGCGGGCGGCGGGTCGACGTCGAAGAACAGATCGCCGTCGGGCCCGCCGATCTCCCTCAGACCGGCCGAGCCGTAACGGGGCAGCATCTGCTGGAACAGGCCACGGGCAACCTCCGCCCCGGAGAACAGCGCCTCCCGCAGCTCGTGGAGCTGGCTGGCCGGCAGCGCACGTTCCCGGGCGCTGTACCCACCGCTCTCCCCGTGGGCGAGGCCGTCTGGAATCGGAGCGCCGTGCTGACCGGAACGGTCGGTGATCAGCGCGACCCGCTGGCACAGATCGTCATAGTGCCGGCCGTGCAGCCACCCCCCGGTCGCACCGGGCGTCGTCACATACGGCTGGGCGACCAGGCTGGTGCCGTCGATCGTCAGCGCACGGCGCAAATCCCGCAGAGTGCTCGCCGTGCTGTCGGTGACGACGTGAAACGACAGCGCGGAGACCGTCGGTCGCCCTCGCCCACCACCGCTGGTTTCGCCGTCGCTCGGGGCCATGGCCGCGGCCGTGCGTTTGGCAGGGGCTGTCTGTGGAGCGTGGGCCTTGACTGCTCGCTTCGCTTCCTCGGCGAGTTCCCCGGCGAGTTCGTGCGCGTCGGAGAAGGGGAAATGGGATTTCACCGCGGCCAGGCCAGCGCACGCCGTCAGCCCTTCGGGGAGCAGGGCGGCGATGTCCGGGCAGTTTCGTGTCTCCTCCTCGAACGCGGTCAGATAGGAGCTCAGGAAAGGCAGCGACACGTCGCCCAGGCACAGCACGGTGAGATCGTCGCCCCCGAGCACCAACGGCAGCACCGGGGCGTTGCCCCATACCCGCATCTGCGGCGGGCACCGGCGCGTGGCCTCGCCGAACGCGACCCGGAACGCCGCCCGGGTACAGGTGTCGACCGCCGCGGAGAGCGCCTTCAACTCCCTCGCATATGTGGCGCAGTCAACGGAGCCGTCGCGTTCGACAATGCGCAGGTCAAGATTGCGGAACAGCTCACCGAGGCTGTTCCCGTCAGCGTGGATCACGGCGACCCAGTCATCCGTGTCACCGAGGAGGTCGGAGATCGCCCGCACCACATCGGCAGGAGAAACCTCCGACCCGCCCGCGGCGACGGCCGGTGCGTTGATCCCCGCCGCCTCGGCCAGCCGCTCATAGCCCCGCTGCCGGTGATCACGCTTGGCAAGGCTGGACGCCGAACGCGCCTGCCAGACACGCACCCCGTCACCATCCGGGACAACGTCACAGGCGGGCAGCCCGCTCGCCGCGCACGAGGCGACGACAGGGATCCTGGCGAACCTGGCCACCGGCCCGGGGCGGCGGGACCGCACCCGTGGAAGCAACCGCCGCACCTCGGCGGCACGCAACGCCAGCGGGGACCTCACCCGGCCGAACTCGTCCTCCTCGGCCCCGTTCCACTCGAACGGTGAACTCAGCACCCCGCAAACGTCCAGGCCCGGCGCCTCGTGCAATGCCCGCCGTGTCACCTCGGTGACAAGCGCACGCCCGGCGTCGGCGTCCCGCACCAGCACGGAGACGGCGCCGCCAGCCTCGGTGAGCAGCTCAGCCGGATCCCCGCGCCCAATCGACCACTGAGCCGGCCGGAAGCCGGGAAGAAGACCACCGGTCGCATTCCCCGCCCCCAGCGCCTCCCGGGTCCACACACCAAGCCGGTAGATCAGCTCCGAGGCGCCGACGTTCTCGCGGCGTTTCGTGGTGTCAAAGATGAACCGCTGCTTCGCCGACGTCTCAAGGTGCACCAGAAAGCACCGATCGCCCACGCGCCTTCCTCCCCGTTTTCGCTCTCGTTCCCGCGTCCCGGCGGAACGCAGGGACGATACAAGTCGCCGTCACCGCGCCCTCACCGCCATCACCTGCCGCCTGTCCGACACAGACGGACAGCGCGACGAAGAGGGCCGGAACACGGGGTTCATCCACCCACGACGACCGCCTCCACCAGGGCGAACACCTCGTCTGGCCGCAGAACGCTGCGCCGGCCGTCGCTGTGGCGGGGGGCGCCACCGACGGTGCTGCCCCCGCCCCAGCCCCGTTCCCTCGCGGCGAGCGCGGCCAGAATGGTGCCTGGGCGCTCAGCCGGCCCGACCGGGAACGCGGCCACAAGATCGCTGCGACGCCCGACCGTGTAGGCGACAGAGCCGTCCGGCCGCTCACTCCACACCACGGCACGTAGATACCCCTCGGCGTACACACTCTCGAACACACCCTGCTCGAAACCCCGGGCCATGATCCAACCGGTGCCCCGGTGCGTCACGACGTAGCCGCCGCCACGCCGGCGCGGGCGGCGACCGACATGCCGGGCCGAGGACCCGCGGTGCCCATCGACGGACCCGCTCGTTACCGTCGACGCCACGGCCCGTCCCCCGGACGGTGATCCGAACCGCATCGCCGACGGCGACAGACGCCGTTTCGCGGCCGGCGACGCAGTGGACTCGACCAGGAAAGCCACCACGGCGGACACGCATTCCGCCAGCGCGGCGGACATGGCCTCGGCCGACAGCGCGGCACCGGGCGCGGGCAGCGGCACCCGCCGCGCGAACGCGGCGAGCAGCGCCGGATCGGTGACGGGATAGGCCGGCCCGAGCGCGTCCCGACCGGCGACCGCCTCAACCAGGGCGCGGGTCGCCGCGCGGACGGACACCGTCGGGCCGAGCAGGTCCGGCCGGGCCAGCAACGCGGTCGCCAGCACCGTGTCGGCGTCGAGGTCGTTGACGTAGACCGTGTAGCGCGCGGGTTCCAGTCCGAGCAGCAGCGCGTCCGCCACCTGCCGGCAGGTCGCCGCGGTCATCAGCCGCAGGCACTCGCCGTGGTGGTCGAAGCTGAACCGATGTAGATCGGTGTCCAGCGCCGGGCCCTGCACATACCCGTCAAGGGCGATGCTGAAGGGTGGCAGGTCCGTCAGCGGGACGCAGACGCCGGGCTCGACGACGGTTCGCAGCCCGCTGATGCTCCGCGCATGCCGGCTGTCGGCACGCGGATCCGGCTCGTCCGCGGCGATCGGTGGCATCTGACCTCCAAGGACAGGGCGAAAATCCAGACCCGGCGGCGCGGTCTCCGCCCGATCCAGACGGACGGGATCGGCTCCACGCCGGGCCCGGGGCCCGCAACCGCGGCTGGCGAAGTCACCGCGAACCCCGGGGCCATCCGCGACAGCAAGGGTTTCGCCGGCCGACTCTCGCCGCGTGTGTGGCACTCAACCGGTACCCGGCGTCTCCGTCAGCCGCAGCAGACCAGCCACCAGACGATCATGGATGTCCCGATACATCCGGCGTTCCTGCCCCGGTGGATCGAGCTCCTGTTGTACCGCGCTCAGCAGGTCCTCGCAGTTGTTGATCACGATGCCCCGCGGGCCACGGCCTGCGCGGCCGTCGTACTCTTCGAGCAGCGAGCCGAACGTGCGAAGTTGCTTGCCGTGGAGGACGGGCAGCGCATTTCGCATCCGGTACGCGATCCGGCTGTACCGCATACCGTCGGGCTTACGCCATTCCCTGCCCAGGACCCGGTCCGCCACCGTCATCGCCAGATGCAGCGCATGCTGCTCATCGAACGCGGTACGGCGCGTAGGGGAATCCACCAGGATTTTGATCAACTCGATGCGGCAGGCGACATCCGCTCTCGCCGCCGTCTCGCTCATTCCGGAGCGTGGACGAACGAACTGCCCCCTGAGATCGTCGGCGATCCGCGCCAGCGGCTCGAGGCGGCGCCCACCCCGGCGCAGCGTCACCGCCGCCGCCGTCAGTTCCAGATCCGCCAGATGCTCCAGGGCCACCCGGGCCAGCAGGTCGGGATACCCCGGCAGAGCGGCGACCTGGCTGCCCCCCAGCTCGATCGTGGTCCGGTCCTTCTGTCGGTCATGCGCCATCGCCCCGACATAGACCGGGCAGCCCACCGCCGTCGCCGCATCCGTACCGGCCAGCAGCAGACCGGTGTTCATCGGTTTCGCTCCCGGGCCAGCCAGGACCGCCACCGCCTCCACATCGAGAACGCCGGGAACAGCCCGCAGCCCAGCGGTGATGGCCTCCCGCGCTCCCGCTACGTTCAGCGGGACGCGGATGGGCTCCAGCTCCACCCTCCCAGCCGATCCCAACCGGGCGGAGAGATACCGAATCGACTGCCGTGCGAGCTCCGCGGTTGCTTCGCTCGCGATCAACACGACGCGAAGCCGCGCGCGAAACTCACCACGGTTCCCCGGAGGCCGATCATCGAGAAGATTCGTGAACGCCTCGATGGACTTCGCGGCGCAGACCGCGTCGGCGAAGGGACGCTGCCCGTTCCCCTGCACCTCCTGCCCGCCGACGCAGTAGGCGACCAGAACCTCACCTGAGGAGGCCGACGACCAGGCAAAAAGATCCGGAACCCCATAGGGTGCGGCGCACTCCCGTACCTCGGCCATCCGGCGGCGTGGATCACGCTCATCCGCCCTCCGCGCGATCTTGGCGATCTTCTGGACGTCCCCCGCCGTAAGCGCCCGCAACGTGTGGTTACCCGCACTGTTCGTGGCCCACTTGTTTATCCACTCGTGTTCAACCAGAAACCTGGCTGCCGCGCTCCGACTGTCGGGCCGAATCTGGCGGACCCGTTGGATAACGTTCCCCAGCATTTCCGGGTCGGGCTTCGGCTTACCCCTGCCGCCATGGCCAACCCTTGCCGACCCCTGGACCACGACGTCGATCTCCGGGTCGCCGGTCGCCCGCAGGCCGTCATACTCACGCTCCAGCCAGGCACGACCGATCATCGCCGCCTGCACCTCACGGCGCACGGCCCGATCGATGAACGCGCCCTCCAGCCCTTCGAACCGCGCGGGGTCCAGCTCCCCCGCCGGATCAACCCCCGCCTTCCAGGCCTGGTCGGCGAAGGCCACAATGTCCAGCCGCTGCCGCGCATCCAACATCAACAGCGTTGCCGACGCACGCGGATCGCTGTCACCGATGTAGGCGGCGAGGGAGCCGAACATCCGCCTACGAGCAAGCCACGGTGCCGGATCGCCCCTCACTCTCAGGTCCACGGTCGCCGGTGCCGCTTCCCGGTCCTCTCCGGACTCCGGCAGCGGCCGTTCGGCGTCGGACCTCTCGATCGACGGTGCTCCTACCTCCGACTCCTGCAGAGGCCGGACCACAACCGGGCGGCCGTCAGCGAGCGTCGCCATCAGGCAGCCCATCGTGAGCTGAGTCGACCCTGTTCCGATACCGGTGACGAAACCGGTCACCGCCGTGGCGGAGCTGGTGGAAGCCGCGTCATACTGCTCCAGCCATTTCTGGAGCGCATCCCTACCGGCAGGAAGACTCGGCCGGTCGAGCACGACCAGTCGCGCTATCTGACGGCCCGCCTCGACCGCCGGACCGTACAGGTCAGGCACCAGCCCAACTGCCCGCTCGATTGCCACCGCCGCGTCGCAGGTATCGCGCGAATCACCCCCTTTCGTCGCGACCAGCAGCAGCAGATCGCCACTGCCCATACCATCCAGAAGTATCCGCAGCGGCGCCGCCGACCAGCCCGGTACGGGTGTCGCGAGCAGCTCCCGGACCGCGTCCGCATCCCTCGCGTCAACCGCGTCATTCAGCAGCGTCACCTGCTGAAGAAGCGACGGTCCCATAGACCGGCCGAACCGACCAGCCTGGCTGTCGACGCCCAGGTCCGACTCACCCAGCACATGCACGAACAGACGCATCACGAACACCCCCCGACGCAACCGGTCCCGATCATAGCCACCGCTTCGAGAGCCGCCAGATCCGGCCTGTCCGGATTCAACGGGGCACACCAATCCTCGTCGAGCAGGTCGAGGCCGCGATGTCGCAATCCCCCGTAGGGACGATGAGGACGGTCAATGGCCAGCATCCGCGGGACCGGACCGGAGTTGCAATCCCTCGTCGAGGCAATGAGAACCGTCTATGACTGCGCCGTCTTCGAATGATCAAGTTGCAATCCCTCGTAGGGGCAATGAGGACACGTGGGGGCTGGGGCTACGGGTGCCGATGACCGTGACGTTGCAATCCCTCGTAGGGGCAATGAGGACCCGCCAGTACGCCTGACGGATCCTCTCCTCAACGTCGTTGCAATCCCTCGTAGGGTCAATGAGGACCATCATCAAATTCCGGGGCTCGTACCACGGGTTCCAGTTGCAATCCCTCGTAGGGGCAATGAGGACGGTCGACCAGGAAAAGTACTGGGGTTTCACGATCGAGTTGCAATCCCTCGTAGGGGCAATGAGGACTCGCCGCCGCCGCGCGGGTCCCCTCCGCCACGTTGCAATCCCTCGTAGGGTCAATGAGGACCATCACCGATAGGGCCGGGGTCGATATCCGTTCGATGTTGCAATCCCTCGTAGGGGCAATGAGGACTTCCGGCTCTCTTCGGCGCGGCGATCTCGAATCCGTAGTTGCAATCCCTCGTAGGGGTAATGAGGACCGCTGGACGGCGTGGCCACCCCTCACGGCATGGTCAGTTGCAATCCCTCGTAGGGGCAATGAGGACGAGCTCGGCCTCCCACGCCGCCCGATCCAGCTCCCGGTTGCAATCCCTCATAGGGGCAATGAGGACCTGCGTCACCCGGCACCTCGTCCCCGTCCGGATGGCGTTGCAATCCCTCGTAGGGGCAATGAGGACACGACGCGGCCCACTGGAGCGCCGAGGGCCATCTCGGGTTGCAATCCCTCGTAGGGGCAATGAGGACGCGCTCGAGTGGTACCGGTCCCGGGTCGGCACGAGGTTGCAATCCCTCGTAGGGGCAATGAGGACCCCGACCTACCTCCTAGCATGGCCAACTCCCGCAGTTGCAATCCCTCGTAGGGGCAATGAGGACGACCGTCCGGGGACCGGGTAGTAGGTGCCGCCGCACGTTGCAATCCCTCGTAGGGGCAATGAGGACTCCCATGCCTGCCCTCACGGTCCAGCGTACAGTTTCAATCCCTCGTAGGGGCAATGAGGACCGGCATCAGGCCGAGCCCATCCCAGTGGAAAGCCTCGTTGCAATCCCTCGTAGGGGCAATGAGGACGGCGAGCCCAGCATCATGGCCATCACGCAGGTCCTCGAGTTGCAATCCCTCGTAGGGGCAATGAGGACGCTCAAGGTCGCCAACAGTGCCGGCACCGCCTACAGGTTGCAATCCCTCGTAGGGGCAATGAGGACCCCGAACCCGGCGAGCCAGGTTTTCTGACCCCGAACAGTTGCAATCCCTCGTAGGGGCAATGAGGACGTCCAGCCAGCCGGCAAGCTCGACTGACATGTGGAGGTTGCAATCCCTCGTAGGGGCAATGAGGACCCAAGCTCGGCGGGGACGGGGTCTACGGGGACTTCACGTTGCAATCCCTCGTAGGGGCAATGAGGACGCTCTCCACGCGCGGCGCCCCGCCACGCCGGTACCAGTTGCAATCCCTCGTAGGGGCAATGAGGACTCGTGGGGACGATCGCGGCGAGCGTCAGGACGTTCCGTTGCAATCCCTCGTAGGGGCAATGAGGACCGCAGCAAATCCCCATGGAGTGGAGCCGACCGCTGTTGCAATCCCTCGTAGGGGCAATGAGGACCGCGGTGTAGAGATCGAGACCCTCGACGGCAAAGCCGCGTTGCAATCCCTCGTAGGGGCAATGAGGACACGACTACCACCACGGGCACGACTACCCCCACCAGTTGCAATCCCTCGTAGGGGCAATGAGGACCCTGCTACGACTCGCTCGGCACGCTGGCGATCCCCGCGTTGCAATCCCTCGTAGGGGCAATGAGGACCGGATACCAGGTAGAGACCGCCGCGCCGACGGCGTAGTTGCAATCCCTCGTAGGGGCAATGAGGACCCGAGTATAAACCCGCAGGTCACACGGCGTGTTGCGAGGCTTCGCAGGGCCCGATCTGCAGCGAACCTCCGGTCTGACATCAACATCTCCGAGATCACGTGACCTGCCGATCGTCTACAGGATGTCACTTGGGGCCGCCCAGCCCGCACCGAGGCTTTCGCGGGCGACGTCAGCGCCCGGCGGCAGGGTGTAGACGAGCACGTGGTCGTAGGAGTGGTCGATGACCTTCTCGACGGAGCGACGGAAGCGCAGGACCTGCGCTGGGCTGAGGTTGCCCTCGAAGACGCTGCGCTGCACGTGGTGCAGGTACTGCCGACAGAGCCCGAGGATCTTGCTGTTGCGCTCGGCGGCGGTGTCGTAGACGACGATCACGTACACGCTGTGTCACCACCAGATTCGGAGTGGCTTGTATCGCTCGCCTTCGAGGCAGGTGCGGGTGAGCTTGAGTGCTTCGAGGTAGAGCAGTTCGTCGTAGGCGACGGAGCGCTTGAGGGCGCGGTGGGTGATGGTGGTGGCGAGCTCGTCGCGGACGGTCTGAACGACGAACCGACGCCCCGCTTCGGAGAGCATGGCGTTGCCGACGGTGGCGTCGAAGTGATCCGGAGTGAGTTGGCCACGACCCGAGAGGCGGAGCAGGAGCCGTTCGGCGAACAGGGGTCTGAATACTTCGGCGAGGTCCAGTGCGAGGGAGTGCCTGTGTCGTTCCAGTGAGCTGTGCAGGAAGGCGATACCGCTGTGAAGGGGCGTGAGTCGGATCGCAGTGAGGGTGCGGGCGTAGACGATGCCGTTCACATAGCTGATGAAGGCATTTCCGGCGTTGGTGGGTGGTCGTCGGCTGCGGCCGTCGAGCCGCAACCAGTCGGGAAGCTTCGTGTCCAGCGCGGCCCAAGCCGTGCGCCGGAAGTTTCCTTCGGCGGCCATAAGCTGCGCAGTCGATCCGGCGAGATCGACGGCGTCCTCGAGCGTGCTGAGCGGCTTACGCAGAGCGGTGCGGTCGATGACGCGGGCGACGTTGAACGCTGTTGCCTTGACGAGATCGGCCGCGGTCGTGAGCGCGATTTCGGGTGTGGTGGCCGCCTTGGCCTGGGCGAGGACGGTCTGTCCAGAGATGTGCGCATCGGACGGCAGGACGGAGCCGGCGTAGTCGCCGTAGTAGCTCAGCAGGTGAACGCCGATGCCGTACTGGTTGAACAGGGTGATCACCGCGGTGTTGATGTCGACCGGGGCGGTGGCGATGATGTCGCGGATGTCGGTGACGGGAAGGTGGACGCGGGTTCCGTCCTCGCGTTCGATCGCGAGGGTGGAGTCTTTGCGTCGGATCCGACATGCGGTCGTCAGCCAGTAGGTGCGAGCCGCTTCGGGCATGGGTCAGTCCGTCCAGCAGTAGTCGAGGAAGCTGCATCCGGTGCAGGCAGGCCGATCAAGCCGCTGCGGCGTGGTGGTTTCGGCCGCTACCGCGAGCACTGCGGCGACGTCCGCGGCAGCTCGGTCGCGGCAGGCGTCGTCGAAGGGCAGCCGCACGGTGCGTCGGGTGGGGCGGTAATGCAGGATCGCGCCGCGGACATCGACACCGACGTCGGCGAGACGGTGGCAGTAGTGGAGGGCCTGCGCCTCGTCCGCAGCGGTGGGCCGGCGGGAGGATTTGACCTCATGTACCCACAGGTCGCCGTCGAGGTGGTCGAGTTTTGCGGCACCGAGGTCAACCGGGCGGAAGCGTCCGTAGGCGGTGTCGTGTACTGCCTCGCCGAGACGTACTCGGGCACTGAGGTGTTCGGGGCGGATGCCACGAAGGTAGAGCCAGAGTTGGCGGCGGCAATGGTGCAGATACTTGATGTGCACTCCGCCGACATCGGCCGCGTCCATCAGATCAGCTCACCGAGTTCGTAGGTGACGGACGTCCGTTTCGTCGGGCGGATGTCGGTCAGGCCGGTGGCGGGGCTGTAGTCGCCGTCGATGACGAGCACGTCGAGGTCGCGGTCCCAGCGCCCCAGGCCTCGGGCGTAGTGGGGTAGCGGGATGAGGAGGTCGGCGGCGAGGAGCCGGCCGGCCGAGGGTCCGTTGCCCGCGGTGAGCAGGCGGCTGTACTCGTCGGTGTCCGCGGCGAGCACGCCTTCCACTCCGTCGAACATGCGATCGAATTCGTCCGCGAGCCCGGAGCGGTCGGTGAACGGGGCGGAGAACCTGAGGAACGTGGTCTTCCACTTCTGCTGATGCCTGCGGACATCGGCCTCCCAGGTGTGCCCCCAGTCGGAGTCGTACAGTCCGTCGAGCCAGCGAGCGAGGTCAGCTTCACTGACGTCCTGCCCGTCATGCCGCGTGAGGACGGACCAGGTGGCTTCGGTCGGCGAGTAGTCGTAGACGCCGTCGGCGAACAGGTCCGTGCTGTTACCGCGGCGGGTGCGGGGCTCGGCCGGGCAGATGATGACGTCGGCCGGCGGGCGGACACCGGTGCGGTTGACGCGGCCGAAGCGCTGGATCAGGGCGTCCAGGGGCGCGGCGGAAGTGACCAGGACGTCGAAGTCGACGTCGAGGGAGACCTCGACGACCTGGGTGGCGACGACAAGGCCGGGCTGGCGGTCCGCTGGCCGCAGGCCGTTGCGGTAGCGGCTGGTGAGGGCCTGTTCGATGCGGGTGCGGTCGCGGCGGGTGAAGCGGGAGTGCAACAGGTGCGCCGGTGGGGATCCGTCTGGTCCGGGAGCCACGTGCGGGGCGAGTTCGGCGTAGAGGTGCTGGGCGTCGGCGATGTTGTTCGCGACCACGAGCACGGATTCGGCGGCCGCGAGGCGGCGCCTGATCGCGGCGATGGTGGCCGGGTCGGTCAGGGGCTGCCCGGCGGTGCGGACGCGGTGCCGGACCGGCGCGGTGCCCGAGTCGGCGTCGATGACGGTGACGGTGGCGGCCACCGTCGAATCGCCGCCGGACGTTCCGATCTCCGTGAGCGTCTCGCGAATCAGGCCGACGAGACGGCTGGGCGTGGTGGCGGAGAGCACGCCGATCCGGCTACCCAACCGCGCCCACAGGCCGGCGGTGGCGAGGATGTACCCGAGTCGCTGCGGATCGTAGGCATGGAGCTCGTCGAGAACGAACACGGAGTTGGCGCAGTCGAGCAGGACGCTGGAGTGGGCCGGCCCCGCGAGCACGCCGCGTAGCTGCTGGTAGGGCGTTCCGACGCGCACAGTCTCGCGGAACAGCCGGGTGGCGTGTGCCCGCGCCACGGCCTTGTCGGCCGCGGTGGCCGGCGCCCTGTCGTCGGGCCCCGCCTCCGGCTCGTCGCCGCAGAGGGAGCGGGAGAGGTAGTAGGAGGCGGCACGTGAATGGCTGACTCCCACCGCGCTGATACCGCCGTGGTCGGCTAGTTCCTGGGCGGCGAGGCGGTTCGCCATGGCGTTGATGGAGGCGAGGTACGGCAGGCTGTAGAAGAGGCGGGGAACGCCGCCGCTCTGGCGACGGATCGCTTCGACCTGGCCGGCGGCCCAGAGCAGACCTCCCTCGGTCTTTCCGCTGCCGGTCCAGGCCCGCAGGATCAGATGGCCGTCCACGGCGCCGGCCGCCGCCTGGTGCGAGCGCGTTCGGTGGCCCTGGGTAGCGAGCCTGGCGGTGAGTCGCGCCGGGTAGTCGCCGTCGAACGGTTGGGTGGTGTGCAGGGCGCCGTGTGCGCTGGAGAGGTGATCGGCAAGAGTGACGGCTCCCTGGAGAAGTACCGCGGCCAGCCCGCGGTCGCTGCGCACAGACCTGCCCCAGGTGTTGAGGATCTCGGCGAGCAGCCGGTGTGCGTCGTCGACGACATCCGCGTCCTTCGGCCTGTCGGCGATGTCCTTCGACCGTGTCGCAGGCGCGGCGTCCGGGCGGGGGTCGTCACGGTCAGTACTGGGGAGCAGGCCCGCGGCGGCGCCTTGGCGGCCGAACCAGGTGCTCAGCTCGGCGCAGGCGGCGGGATCGGAGGGGCCGAGCTCCGAGCGCAGCCACTCGACCGTTCCGTCTCCGTAGAGCTGCCGCAGCGACGGCGCTCCCCCGTCACCCGACGAGATCAACGCCCGGTGATGGGTCGCGACCGCCAACCCGACCCATCCCCGCTCGGCCGGATCCTCCAGCAGCCTGGGCAGGAACCCCAGGGAGAGCACCTCGTGCCGGTGCCCCCAGGGCGTGCCGTCGGCCAGCATCCGCTGGAAACCGTCGGCGATCTTCCCGGCGTCGTGCAGCAGGGCGGCCCAGGCGACCAGGATCCAGAATCTGTCGCCGAGGTCGGCGGCCTCGGCGACGACCGGCGGCGCGGCGCCCAACCGGTCACGGATCTCCCCCGCGGCCCGCAGGGTCGCCAGGGAATGAGCGGTCAGCCGTTCGCCGGGCCGCCGCGATCGGGGCGACTTGGCCAGGATGACGTCGAGCCGCCCGACGTCATCGCCCGGCTCGCCTGCCTGGGGCTGGGACGCGGCGGTGGGCGAGGGCGCACGAGATATCACGCCACTTCCACCGTCGCCGGATGGGCCGAGGGCAGGAAACACACCGCGCGGCCGTCCGGAGCCGCCCACCCTTCGACCGCCGTGTGCCGGGCCGCGTCCGGCCCGAGGCGACCGCCGCCGACGGATCGGTGGTGACGATAGGGCTCCCACCGGGTGCGGGACCGGTCTCGGCTGATCGCGGTGGGCAACTGCAGCAGGGTGCCGCCGGAGGGAATGTCCGCGGGCAGCAGTGCGCCGCCGACCCTCCCCTGGCCGCGGCGGAGGGTGACGGTGGTCGTCCGGGCGGTGGCGAGGTCCTGGCTCCGCCCGAGCCGCAACGGCCAGACCGGTCGACGAAACCGTGCCCGCCACAGCTCGACGTCGTCGACCAGCCAGATCGTGAGTTTCGCCCCGGCGAGGAAGTGCCGCTCACGCGGCACCGGGTCGGTTCGTTTTCCCTGCTGTTCCAGCGGATGGAAGGTCTCCAGGTCGATCCCGGTCGCCTCCGCGGTGAACGCCATGGCGAACCGCAGACCCGGGTCGACTTCCTCCCACCCGCCCGCGACCGCGGCGAGCAGCCCTCCCACCGTGGCCGGCGGCGGGCACGGCAGGCACAGCGCGACCGACGAGTAGAGCGGATTGCGGAACGAGACGATCGGCGCGGTGACGGTCACCTGCAGGGCCATCACCGCGTCGGCCACGCTCGGGGACAGGCCCGGATCCGGGTCGGCCGCGGTCATGACTTCGGGTCGTCGAACCAGGCGTCCCTGTTACCGGCCTCGATCTCGTCGGCGAGCCGCCCGAGCACGAGCCGCGGGTGATCGACGAGAAGCCGGCCCGCCCTGATCTCGTCGGCCAGCTCACCGCGGGCGACGTCCCGCTGGTCACCGAGGAATCCCGGCGACCAGCCCAGATGCACAGGTCCGTCCAGCTCGTCAGCCCAGGCGGCCAGCTCCTCTCGCAGCACCGCACTGTCGAACACGACCCGCCCGTCCCGGACAGCGAGCACGCGGGTGAACGGGTTGATGCCACCCTTCAGCGGAGCCAGCAGGACCAGCGCCGGCGCGCGGTCGCCATAGTGCAGCGACTGTTTCGCGCCGCCGCGCACCGCGGTCAGGGTCCGCAGCAGCATCGCCGCTCGCCGGCGGCGCTCCGGCAGCGCCAGGCGCAGCGCCGGTGAGCCGCGGAAGGTCAGCGCCTCCGCCCCGTCCGCCGCGGCTTCTTTCGCCGCCTGCGACGTCAACGCGATCTTCAGCCCGGACCCGGCGGTCTCGAAGGTACCGATGCGGGGCAGGTCGAGCAGGATGTCGCCGGCGAGCTCGGCGCTGTAGAGCTCGTGACCGTGCAGCACCGGGTTCTGCCCGGCCTCGAAGCCGCGGCTCATCGTGCCGAAGTCTTCCACCGGCCGGCGTGGCGCCACCGACAGCAGCGTGCCGGTTGCCAGCACGGTGTCGCGCTGGCAGCTCTGCCCGTCCTTGCCCTTCACCGCGACCATGTAGCCGAACAGATCGTCGTCGAAGAAGCGGTCCGGCCGCCCGGCGGTGTACGCCTGCTGGTTCTTGCCGCTACCGCTGCGGGTGACCGCCGAACGCGGCTCGTCCGCCGGCACCGAGTCGCGCAGCCAGCGGCGGAAACTCTGCGCGCTGACATACGGGTACTGGTCACGCCCCACACGGAGCTGCTTGACCCGCGAGACGTTGTCGTCGCCGGCGCCGTTGTTCGGCGCGCCCGCCCGCACGTCCAGCGCCACCTTGCCGACCAGATAGCTCATTCTGAGACTCCCCCCAAAAACGCCTCGTCCTCAGCGGCGAGAGGCACGTCGTCGATCTTCTCTGCCTCGATCTCGGCGAGTTCGTCGTCCGCGTCCTGCGGCGTCCACCCCAGTTCGTGCAGGGCGCCGAGCACGGCGATCAGCAGCAGCCGGCGGTACAGCCAGCCCTGGCCGTCCGGGTCGAACAGCAGCCGAAACTGGGCCGTGTTCAGCAGCGGGTCTCGCCGCGCGGTGGATGACGGGCGCAGTGCACGGAGCACCGCCTTCTTCTCGAGCCACTTCTGCAACGCGACTACACTGCGGCAGGCCACCCGGAAGCCCATCAGAGCGCCGGCACTGTCCTCCTGGCTGATCTCGGCCGCGACTTCGCGGGCCAGCCGCTCGACCTGGTCGACGTCGGCCTGATTCACATCCATCACCTCACGCAGAAAGGACAGGGTCAGGTCTGCCAGCGGCCGGTCGAAGCGCGTGACGGCCCGGAGACCGCGGCCGCCTGCGAGACGGTCGGCAGCGGTCAGGAAGATCCGCAAGGGCCGGTGGAAGGCGTCGCGGGCCAGTCGGCGGTTGCCCTGCACCGGCGGCACCTCGTACGCCGCGATCAGTGACCGCCACGCTCGGCGGAAGACCGGCTCTCGCAGCGTCGAACGCAGCCACTCCGCCAGGGGCTCTTCCAGCCCGTACATCCCGAGGCTCGGGCCGCGGTTGTCATTGCTGAACACCATCAGCTCGACACCCGCCCGCATCGGCTGCTCGTAGCGCCGAATGGCCAACAGGGCGGTGCGCTCGTGCTGGTAGCGGCCCGACGGATCCGGCTTCTTCTCTCCGGTGATCTCCCGGCAGGTGGTGTCGGCCTGCTCCAGCGTCGCCCACGCGAGGAACTCCTCGTCCCAGCTGTGCACCGCGGTGCTGGGCCCGCCCGTCAGCCGGGCGCCGTAGGGCAGTGCGTGGAAGCAGCACACACACGGCCAACACAGCGCCAGCCCGCCGTGCCCGCGCGGGGTGCTGTTGCAGTAGCCAGCCGCGTCGACCAGCGGAACATCCACCTTGCCGTAGAACCCCACAGCATTCCGACCGCACAGCACGCACGGCGCCGCTGGCCAGTCCGCCGGCTCCGGCATCGTCCGCCACGCGCGAATACGCTCGTCGTTTTCCGCGCGCGGACGTTTCCCGAGGGTGGGCCGATGATTCATCTTCGAGTTGGGGAAGAACGCGCCGCTCGACTTCAGCCAGAAACTGTCCTTGCCGCGGCGCCCGTAATCCGCCGCCAGGCAGGCGTCCTCGATCATCAGCTCGACCGCGCGGTCGAACCCCACCGGCGTCAGATCGGCCGGGTGTGGCGCGTCGACCGGCTCCTCGGCCTGAATCGCGGCCAATGCGAACGCGCCGATCCGCTGCAACGGATGCGCTGTCAGCACCACGGACCGCTGCGCGGCCCGGCCGTCAACCTTCCTAACGGGCACGGCTGTCACGCCGCCACCCATCCGAAACCAGCGGAGTTCGACTGCCCCAGGCCCCAGGACCACAGCGCCCGCAGCGTCTCCGCGGCCCCACGCAGCTCCACCTCGACGGGGGCGCCGGACTTCTTCCCCTTACCCACGTCGACGGACCGCCGAGCGCCTACCCAGGTCACCGCGTGCAGCGCGACCTGTGGATCGACACCAATCGTCTCCGCCTTACGACGCAGGCTCTGCGCGAAGTAGCCGGCAAACTCCGGCTCCTGCGGCAGCAGGAACGCCTGCCGGGTAGTCCGCACCCCGTCCGGTCCCAGGCCCGAGCCCTTCACCACCACCGGTGTCACCGTCCGCAGTACCGCGCGGCCCGACTCGAACGACGGCGCCTCCACCACCTCGACACCCTCGACATGCAGCGCCACCCCGCCCCAATCGAGCATCGGAATGCCGGCGAGTACCTTCGCCCACGCCTCAACCAGCGCGAACAGCGGACTCCCCAGCTCGACGTAGCCACGGCCGCCGATCGCATACCGGCCCTTCAAACGCGGCGCGTGCGGAAAGACCGGCGGACCGAACCCGAACGGCACCATCCGATGCTCGCCCCACCCCTGCTCGTGCAGCTGTGACGCGACCTCCGGTGCCACCTGGCGCAGCAGGCCGTAGCACAGCCCACGCCCCGGCGCCTGCACACTCTGCCATGGCAACTCACGCGCCGTAGTGCGCACCGCGATTCTCAGCCGCATAACAGTCACCCCCGCAACTCGCAGCGCTCATCGCAACCCTTCGAACACGAACCGTACATGTCGCCCGCGACCTCCGATCTTGCACTACCCCTCCGACAGTTCTGACGGACAGGCCACCACCGCACCGGCGAGGTACGTGAGCCCGGAGCCGCGAGGCGCGCTCGCCGCCGCCGGCCGGCGACCACCCATCGAATGGCAACGGTGATCCGAATCGGCCCGACCGGCCCCGCCAGTGCGGCGTCGAGCGACCATTGGCGGTGGGAGCGGAGGCCAGGAACACGCTATACGTATCGTGATCATCCAGCGACTCACAGAAGTGCCGTCCGTGACGCAAAGCGGCCACGAGGTCCTCACGAGAAAGCGGCGAAGCGAATCGATGAGAAAATACGCGATAGCCGTGCATCCGACCGCGACCGATGCCGAGGGGTTCGGCGAGGAACTAATGGTGGCGCCAAACAACACGATGAGTGGATCGAAACGCCGGGTGGCCTGGGGGAATCTCATCCCCGGGCTACCACAGAACGGAGCGTGACAGTCTCCCGTCACTCCGCTCGTCCCATCCAGTCCGTCAGAACTCAGTCATCCAGACCCAGTGAGCGAACAGGCGTGGCTGTCTGCGCAGCAACCCGTTCCACCACCGTTTGGCCTTCTCGAACGACCTGAGCCGTTTAAATTTCCGTCTGATCCAGAGCACCAGGTAGGTATTGACATGAACCGCACCGGGTCCTACAGAGGGCCGGAGCACGCCGCACCCGGCTGGGACATCGGCGGCACGTTGCAATCCCTCGTAGGGGCGATGAGGACTCATGCGCTCGCCGCGCTGGCCCGCCGGTATCCGGAGTTGCAATCCCTCGTAGGGGCGATGAGGACCGGCCACCGTACTCCCGTCCGGGCGAGACGTCTCACGTTGCAATCCCTCGTAGGGGCGATGAGGACAGCACGGTGGAACCTCCGGGACACAGACGCGATACCGTTGCAATCCCTCGTAGGGGCGATGAGGACATCTGATCGCTAGCAGGACCAGCCACCCAATCCCCCGTTGCAATCCCTCGTAGGGGCGATGAGGACAGCGGCATGTTCGGCATCACGAAGATCCGCGTCATGTTGCAATCCCTCGTAGGGGCGATGAGGACAGCGGCATGTTCGGCATGGTGTGCCCCGTTGATTCCGGACAGCCGTTACTAAGAGCGTGTCTCACGTGGGTGTAGTGGATCTTCTTGCATGATCTGAGGCGTGAGCGACCGCCTTGCCCTGCGGCTGGTACCGGACGAGCTCTGGGAGCTCGTGGAACCTCTGTTGCCCTCCTTCACCCCGCGTCCGCAGGGTGGGGGGACGGCTCCGGTGGACGAGCGGGCGGTGTTCACGGCGGTGGTGTACGTGCTGACGTCGGGCTGTGCGTGGCGGCATCTCCCGCCGTCGTTCGGGGTGTCCGCGCCTACGGCGCACCGCCGGTTCCAGGTCTGGACCCGGGCGGGGTTATGGCCCCGGATACATCGGGCGGTGCTCGACCGGCACGGCGGCGCCGGAAGCGTGGACTGGACCTCGGCGATCGTGGACTCCGCGAGCGTGCGAGCAAAAAGTGCCCCTATGTCCTTCGTCAAGCCGGTGAGGGGGTCGGGGCCGTCGGTAGAAGGTGCGTTGCGAGCATCGCGTAGAGCACGTCGATCCGG
>NZ_ADGX01000121.1 GCF_000177675.1 Parafrankia sp. EUN1f | reverse complement strand
CCCCGCCGTCTCCAGGCCGCCGTTCACGCCCGTGACCACGGCACCTGCCAGTACCCGGGCTGCGCGCACACCCGATGGCTGCACGTCCACCACCTGGTGGGCTGGGCCGAGGGCGGCCGCACCGACCTGGACAACCTCACCCTCGCCTGTGGCAGCCACCACCGTCACCTCCACGAGGAGGGGATCGTGCTCCGCAGAACCAGCAGCGCAACGATCGTCGCGCTGCTCCCCGACGGTCGGACCCTCGTCCCGGCGCCACCGGTGACCCCCGGGGAACAGCCCATCGCCACGCTCGCCGACGAAACCGGGCATGTCGCACCGAATGCCGTCGCCACCCGCGACGGCGGCCGGCTCAACCTCGGCGAATCCCTGTTCGTGCTCCTCCAGGACCGCGTAGCCGTCGCGTGACCTGCCTTCGGAGGCCGTTCTTCAGCCGCCGCGATCCGATCAGCAGTCGGGCCGTGGTTCGAGTCCGGCGCGGCGAGCGCCGCCGCCGAGCCACTGGTGATCCAGCGGGCTGGCACGATCGACGCCGCCGACGCCGAACCGACCGACGCTGTTCGAGCTCGGCGGGACCCTATCGGCGTCCGCGGCCCTGGGCCTGGACCGCTACTGGCGGGACGCCCGCATCCACACCCTGCACGACCCGACGCGATGGAAGGTCCAGCACATCGGCCGCTGGCTGCAACCGCATCCCCTGCCCGCCCCCGGCCGGCGCCGGCCCGGGTGATCTTTCTCGTTATCCCTTTCGCAGGGTGACGGTGGCGAGGGCGAGGAGCTGGTCCCCGTGGCCGGCGTCGGTGACCCGCACCGTCACCACCGCGTGGTCGGCCGCGTCCCGCAGGACGGTGCCGGCGGTGCGGGCCGGGCCGGTCCGCACCTGGGACAGGTAGTGGATCTGCAGGTCCGTCGCCACCAGGCCGGGGCGCAGGACCTCGGCCGCGGCCTCCACCATGACGGCCAGGGCGCCGCCGAGGATCGTGCCGATGCTGTTGGTCACGAACGGGGTGCGTTCCAGGTCGAACTGGCCGGTGCGGGCGTCGACGAGCTTCAGCCCCATCCGTTCGTACAGGGAGCTCTCGACCGGGGTGCCCGCGGCGGGGCGGTGGACCTGCCCGATCCACTGTCCCGGGTCGTAGTCGTCCATGCCGGGCGCCGCCGCCCGGGGGATGCGCGCGAAGGTGATCAGGCCGCTGCCGGCCCGGGTCAGGCCGGTGGGGGCCTCCGACGGCCCGGCCTGGTCGATCAGCCGGGTGAGCTTGTCGACGTCGTCCAGCCCGTGCCCGTCGTAGACGGCCGTGGACGCGATGACGACCTTCTTGCCGACCCGTACGAGCTGGTTGTCCAGCACGATCGGACCCTCGGTGATCGGCTCCGCGCCGTGCAGCGAGATGTCCTGGGTGGCCGTCCAGTCGGGCCGGCTCGCGATGATGGCGGGATGTGACGCGCCGACGTCGAAGACGGTCAGGACCATTCCCGCCGAGACCGAGCCGCCCGGCGAACGGACGGCGTCGCTGACCGGCACGACCATCAGGCAGCGTTGGTCGGAGACCAGGTACTGGGTGATGGCCGCGTCTTCGATGAAGGAGCGGGACGGCTGTGCCGTGTCAGGCGCAGCCGCCTCGGGCGTCGGCGTCATGGTGCGCTCCCCCACATCCCGCGCGGCTCGCCCGTCGCGAGGGGCCGATGGCCCCGACGCGAAACCCGCCGCCCCTGCCTGTTGCTTGCCGACAGCATTTTCCGGCCCGCGGATCGGCCGGCGCAACGAATTGACGGCAGAGGCTGCCATCGACCCGCCTACAGGGTCGTCCCGCGGCTGGCGGGGCCGGGAAACGCGGGGCCGTCGAAGGTGTCGAGACGGGCGAACTCCTCGACGGGGCGGCGGGTGAGCCGGGTGGCCCGGCGCTGGGGGTAGCCGAGGGCGATGACACCGGCGATGGCATGGTCCGCGGGGATTGCGAGCAGCTTCGCCGCCGCCGGTTCCCGGCGCACCAGGAAGGTCGTCAGGACCCCGCCGAGCCCTTCGGCCCGCGCGGCGAGCAGCACGTTCTGGGCGAACGGGTAGACCGACCCGCCGCCGACGATGCTCTGCCGATCCAGGTCGACGTCCGCCACCGCGAGGGCGGTCAGCCTTGCGCACAGGACGAGCAAGACGGGCGCCCGGTCGAGATTGTCGATGAACGCCATCGGCTGGGGTGTCGCCGCGGCCTCGGCCAGGTCGATACCCGGGCCGTGCCAGCGGCCGTCCGGCCCGGGCGCGAATGGGCGCATCCCGGCCTTGACCTGCGCCCGGTACTCGCGCCAGCCCAGCACGGCAAGCTCACGCACACCGCGGCGGATCTCCGGGTCACGCAGGACGATCACCGTCCACGGCTGCGCGTTGGCGCCGCTGGGGGCGAACCGGGCGTCGTCGAGCACTCGGGCGAGCACCTCGTCCGGTACCGGCTCCTCGGTGAACTCTCGTTCCGCGCCCGACGTGCGCATCGCCTCGCGCAGCCCCATGCCACCCGGGTCCCCGCCACCCGGTTTCAGGCTGTTCGGCCCCGTGCCACTCGACTGCATGCCGCTCGGCTGCATGCCACCCGCCTCCGTCCACCCGGCCGCGAGGCCACCGTCCCTGCCCCGCCACGACGGTAGCCCTGGCAGGCGATGCTGGCAGGCGAGCTGGCGGACGAACATGCGGACCGACAGATCGTTTGATGCCCGTCGGCACGCCGTGGGAGGCCGGCCGGCGGGCCGCCGTCGCGACGAACCCGATCCGAAGGTGTCCGAGCAGGTCACAGGGCTGCCCCTAAGGGGAGCAATGGGCAGGCACGTGGACCCGTCCGGATGGCAGGATCACCCCACAGAACATCGCCGGCGGGTTCGGCGACGGTCGTCACCCACCCCACACGCTTCACCCGTCCCGCGCGCTTCACCCGTCCCGCACACAGTGCGTCAGAGAGGATGTCCCCGCCGTGCCTGAGCAGGCTCCCCGTCGCAGCATCGAGTCCTGGGCACGCGACCTGCCCGTCGGCTTCGTGGAATGCCGCACCATGGGTCACCGTTGGCAGCCGCACAGCGCCACCTGGGACCGCGAGGCGCGTGCCTACCACGTGATCCACGCGTGCGACCGCTGTGACACCCACCGCAAGGCCTGGTGGACTCGCAACGGCGAGGTCACCGCCGCCGGCTACGACTACCCGGAGGGCTACCTCACCCGCGACGTCGGTTACATCGGCGCCGACGGCCGCGGCGTGCTGCGCACCGAATACCTCGCCCGGATGTTCGACAAGAGCAACAAGCCGCAGTAGCGAGGAACTGAGGATTCTGGTCGCTGGAACGACGAGAATCCTCCGCTGTTCGGACGGGCCGGGCCCCGGCGCCTCGGGGCGAACGAGGGATTCCGGCTAGTTCGCTCCGTGTTCCGCCGACGCCGGTGCCGGTGCCGGTGCCGGTCCGGCCTCGTTTTCCGGCCGGCGAACGCGTAGGCCGTCCATGAGAACGGTTGTGAGCGCGTCGTCGGGCTGGGCCCCGGGTCGGCATACCGCCACGCTGATCACCTGGACGACCTCCGCCGGCGCGATGTCGTCCCGCAGCGTCCCTTCGGCCTGCGCCGCCTCGACGATTCCCACCAGCATCTCGTTGACGTCGGCGAGCAGGCGGGCGATCTCGGGTTCATCACTCGCGCTCTCGTTCAGGGTCTTGATCAGGGTGAGTGGCGCGTGGGTGCAGTGGTCGACGACCTCTCGCAGCGCCGCCCAGGCGGCGCCCGCATGGGCCCCGTTCCACTCAGGGTTCCGCGGCCTGCCGACCCCCTGCCGCTGACCGACGGCGTGTAGCTCACGGAGCGTGTCGACGGTGATGGTGTCAAGCAGCGCCTGCCGGTCCGGGAAGTGCCGGTAGAGGGTGCCGACGCCGAGACCTGCGACCCGCGCGATCTCGTCCATCGACGCGAGCGGCCCGCGCTCGGCGATCACCGTCAGCGCCGCGGAAACGATCAGTTCCCGGTTTCGCCGCGCATCCGATCGCATCCGATCGCCTCCCTAGGCGGAACCACGGGTTCAGGTTACAGTCGTAGCCAGAAGCTGAGGTTCCTGTTCAGGTTAGGGGAGCGCATGCGTCTCGGTGTCCACATCGCCGGCGGTCCAGGCCTGGAGGCACTGGTGGGCGACGTCCGCCAGGCCGCCGACGCCGGGCTGGCCAGCGCCTACTTCGGTCAGCTCGCGTCCTGGGAGGCGGTCACCACGGCGGCACTGTGCGCGCAGCGGGTACCCGGCATCGAGGTCGGCACGGCGATCGTTCCCACCTACCCGCGGCATCCGCTCGTCCTGGCCGGGCAGGCGCTCACCGCGCAGGCTGCCAGCGGCAACCGGTTCGTCCTGGGCATCGGCCCAGGGCACCGGCCGATCATCGAGGGGCAGTTCGGTCATTCGTTCGACCGACCGGCCCGGCACATTCGCGAGTACCTCACCGCGCTGCGCCCGCTGCTGCACGGTGAGGACGTCGATTTCCAGGGCGAGACACTCACCGTCGTCGGCCGGGTGGACGTACCGGGCGCGTCGGCGCCGCCCGTCCTGCTCGCGGCGCTGGCGCCGATGCTGCTGCGCCTCGCGGGTGAGCTCGCGGACGGCACCATCACCGTCTGGACCGGCGCGCGCCACCTGGAGGAGACGATCACCCCTGCGGTCACCGCGGCCGCCGCAGCTGCCGGCCGCCCCGCGCCCCGCATCGTCGCGGGTGTTCTCGCTGCTGTGACCGACGACCGGCCCGGCGCGTTGCAGACACTCTCGGAGCAGCTGAGCTTCGCGGCCGAGCTGCCGAGCTACCGGGCGCTGCTGGATCGCCAGGGCCTCACCGGCGTGCACGAGACCGCCGTGGTGGGTGACGAGCGCGAGGTCGAACGCGAGATTCGGCGTTTCGCCGCTGCCGGTGCCACCGATCTGTTGGTCGGCCTTTTCGGCGACGAGCCGACCCGGAAACGCACCCTCGACCTGCTCGCCGGTCTCACCGCGCAGGTCTGAGCAGGCCAACGCGGACAAGGCGGAACCGAGCAGCGGGACCGCACAGCGGGTCCGAGTCTGCCGACGGATTGCTGTCCGCATTCGGATGAATGTCCGCGTCTCCCCCGTGGCACCATTGTCGCGATGCTTTCCTCACTTTCCGAGAACGACCCGACCGCCGTCGGCAGGTACCAGCTGCACGGCCGGCTGGGCTCGGGCGGAATGGGGACCGTCTACCTGGGCTTTTCGCCGGAGGGAACGCCGGCCGCCATCAAGGTGGTGCGGCCTGACCTCTGCGCCGACCAACGGTTCCGGGTCAGGTTCGCCCGGGAGGTCGGTGCGGCGCGCAGGGTCCGGGGCCGCTGCGTCGCCCAGCTCCTCGACGCCGATGTCGACGCCCCTCAGCCGTGGATGGCCACCGAGTACATCGACGGTGTCGATCTCGCGACGGCCATCGGGCGCCGCGGCCCGATCACGGGCCCGAACCTGACCGCGTTCGCGGTGGGCCTGGCCGACGCTCTGGTCTCCGTGCACGCGGCCGCGCTGGCGCACCGGGACCTGAAGCCGGCGAACATCCTGCTCGCCTGGGACGGCCCCAAGATCATCGATTTCGGGATCGCGACCGAGGACGGTTCCGCGGGGACCCTGACCGGCGCCGGCCAGATGATCGGCACCGTCTCATGGATGTCCCCCGAGCAGTACGGAGGCCAGCAGGCGGGGCCGCCCGCCGATGTCTTCACGTGGGCCCTGTGCGTGGGCTTCGCCGCCACGGGTCGTCATCCCTTCGACGCCCCGACTCCCCAGGCGATCATGGTGCGGGTGCTCACCGGCCAGCCCGACCTGTCCGCGGTACCGGCGGGGCTTGCCGCCGTGCTCGGCCGGGCGCTGGAGCGGGAGCCGGCCCACCGCCCCACCGCCGCCGGCCTGCTGGCGGCGCTCACGGAGCTGGCGGACGGCGCGCCCGATGACGGCACCCGGAGCACCGAGCGGACCAGGGACATCCTCGCGAGCTGGGTCCTGCCCGTCACCCCCGCGGAACCCGTTCCGGGGCTGACGGCAGGCCCTCTCCCGGGAACTCCCGCGGACCACACCACCAGGGTGGAGTCACCGCTGCCCGGCGCACCGGCCGGTGGCAGTGCCTCTGGCGGTGGCAGTGGCGGTGGCAGTGGCGGGCCCGCCGGTCCTGGACACCGCCTCGGACGCACCCCCGTCCTGGCGGTGCTGCTGGTCGGTGTGCTCGTCGCCGGCGTGGCGGTGGTCGGTGTGCTGCTGACCGGGCTCAGGCAGAACCAGGCCACCGAGGAGACACCCGGCCGGGCCAGCCTCGACCCCTCGGCCACCACGACGGCCCCGGTGGCCTCGGCGACCACCGCGACCGCGGCGGCGGGAAAGGGGGCGGTTCCGGTCTCACCGTCACCTGCCGCGGAGCCGGGCCTGCCTGCGGGCACAGCACCGCCGGCGGATGGTTCCCAGCAGGCCGGAGGACCCGGATCTGTACAAGCCACCGCCAGCGCGCCGTTGCCGCGCGCGACAGCCGCCGGCCGGCCGCGCGGAGCCGGCAGGCAGTTGGAGGTTCTCTCCGGCAGCAGCAGCCGGGTGCCGGTCTACGCCGGCCCGAGCACGAGTGTGTTCGGCGGCCAGGTGGCGACGCTGCCGGCACGGTCGACCGTGGCGGTGCACTGCGGGGTCTACGGCCAGACGGTCACGGCCCGCGGGGCGACGTCCCCGCTGTGGGTGTACACGGACTCGGGCTGGATCAGTGACACCTACACCCACACCGGCACGACCGACCCGGTGGTGCCGGCCTGCGTGCACACCCTGTCCGACCCACGGCTCGGTGACGGTCCGCCGCGCCCGGCCGCGGGGCCGTACGCGGTGGCGGCCGATGGCGTCCTGCCCGTCCGGGCGAACCCACGGCTGGGCGCGGCGAGCGTCGCGAGCCTGCGCGACGGCGACCTGGTCACCCTGCGCTGCCGTGTGCGGGGCGACGAGGTCGGCCCGCCGGCGCGGCTGCACACCACGAGCAGCGACTGGAACCAGTTGGCCTCCGGCGGCTACATCCCGGACGCGAACGTCTACAGCGACACGGCCACATCGGTTGCTCCGGCGTGCTGACCACGCCGGACGGGGGCGGCAACCCGATCACCGATCGCACCCGGGTGCCTCCACCGCGCTGAAGAACTTCTTCACCTGGATGGACCGGACCAGGGCCGAACGCACCGAATAGGCACCGGTGATCCCGGCCGGCGCCGGACGGGTCAGAATCGATCGAAGATCGTTTCGACCGCCGTCCCGCCGGAGACCGTCAGGGTTGACCACCTGTCAGCCGGCCGCTAACCTACAGCCAATAGGTTTATGTTCCTCGGTACGGAGCGATGGAATCCCCTCCTCCGCGGAGCGCCTCGCCGACTTTCCGCGCCCGGCTCGTCCCCGCCCGCGGAAATGCCGCATGGCTGGAAGGAGAAGCGCAGCGTCGTGGTCACTGAACTGGTGGACGTCCCGCCCGACCTGATAGTAGATTTCGACGTCTATGATCCGACGTTAACAATGCCGGTCGACCGCATGCAGGAAAAGGTCGCCGAGCTGGCGAGACGCGGGCCGGTCGTCTATTCGACCGCCTACGGCGGCCACTGGGTGGTCACCTCCTATGATGCCGTGCACCGGGTGCTGCGGGAGCACGAGACCTTCTCCAGCTACCCCAACAACCTGGTGGACGCCGGGCAGGGGAAGTTCATCCCGCTGGAGCTGGATCCGCCGGAGCACACCCTCTACCGGCACGCCCTGCAACCGCTTTTCAGCCCGAGCCGGATAAAGGTGCTGGAGCAGGGCATCCGCAGGACGGTGAACGAGCTGATCGACGGCTTCGCCGCCCGGGGGCGCTGCGAGTACGTCTCCGAGTTCGCCCACCAGCTGCCCACCCGGGTCTTCCTGGAGCTCCTCGGCTGGCCGCTGTCGGACGCCTCGATGTTCGCCGAGGCCACGGAGATCCTGCTCAACGGCCGCCCGGGCGACACCCCGGAGCAGGCTGTCGGCTCGCGCACCGAAGCGGCGATGTCGCTGTTCGGCTACTTCCAGCGGATGGTGGACGAACGCCGGGGCGCACCGGCCGACAGCGACGACGTCACCGCCCAGGTGATGCAGGCGATGGTGGCCGCCGACGGTGCCCAGCGGCCACTCGACGACGACGAGCTGCGCCGGGTCTTCCTGCTCCTGCTCATCGGCGGGCTGCACACCGTGCGCGGCTCGTTGTGCTGGGCGCTCATGCACCTGTCGGCCCATCCGCAGGAGCGCAAACTGCTCGTGGACGATCCCGGGCGCATCCCGAACGCGGTGGAGGAGGTGCTGCGCTACGAGGCGGCGGTGTCGGCCGGCCGCCGGGTGCGCCAGGACACCGAGCTGGGTGGGGTGGCGCTGCGCGAGGGCGACCAGCTGCTGGTGATGCTGTGCGCGGCGAACCGCGACGGCGAGCAGTTCGACAGCCCGGACGAGCTGCGGATCAACCGCACCCCGAACCGGCACCTTTCCTTCGGTTCGGGCCCACACCGGTGCATCGGCTCCCATCTGGGCCGGATCGAGCTGCGCATCGCGCTCGAGGAGATTCACCGCCGCATTCCGGACTACGCCCTCGACCCGGCCGATCCGCCCGTCATTCTCCCGAGCCAGGTGCGTGGTTTCCAGCGCATGGGCATCACCTTCGGCCCGGAGCAGGAAATCCCTGGAAACACCCCTGGAAACGTCGACGCCGAAGTCACCGAGGTGCAGGTATGAAGCTCGCAGGAAAAGTCGCAGTCATCACCGGGGCCGGCTCCGGGCTCGGCCGGCAGAGCGCCCTGCTGTTCGCGCAGGAAGGTGCCTCGGTCGTCGTGGTCGACATCCTCGCCGACCGCGCCGAGGAGACGGTCAGGCTCGTCACCGAGCAGGGCGGCAAGGCGTTGGCGGTAACCGCCGACGTGTCGGTGGAGGCCGACGTCGCCCGTGCGGTCGCGACCACCGTCGAGGAGTTCGGCGGCCTGGACATCATGTTCGCCAACGCCGGCGTCGTGTCGCGCGGCGGCGTTCCGTCGGTCGCCGGTGGGGAGCCGGTGGCCTTCGAGGACCTGACCGAGGCCGACTGGCAGCAGGTGCTGGGCGTCAACCTCAGCGGCGTCTTCTACTCGTGCAAGCACTCGGTGCGCCCGATGCGGGAACGCGGCGGCGGCGCGATCGTGGTGACCTCCTCGGCGGCGTCCCTGGTGGCCTACCACAGCATCTCCCTGTACTCGGCCACCAAGGCCGGGGTCAACGGGCTGGTCCGCGGCCTCTCCCTCGATCTCGGGAAGTTCGGCATCCGGGTGAACGCGCTGGCGCCCACGCACGGCATGTCACCGAACTTCCTTATGCCGCCGGGCTCGCCGGTCGTCGGCCAGTCCTACGAGGAGGTGGCCGGCCCGTGGAACCCGGGTGTGTCACCGATCCCGCTCAAGCTGCGCCGACCGCCGTCGCTGCTGGACAACGCGAAGGTCGCGCTGTTCCTGGCGAGTGACGACTCGGCGTACATGTCGGGAGTGGTGGTGCCCGCCACCGACGGTGGCACGCTGTCCCGGGTCGCGATGACGTTCGAGGAGGACGCACCGCCCGCGGACGCCGTTGCCGCGACCGCGACCGCGACCGCGACCGGCTGAGCCTGGCACACAGCGCCGGATCTCCGGGTGGGCAGCCCGATCGCCCACCCGGAGCAGGGCTCGGAACTTTTATCTACACTCATTAGTTTTATGCGATCGGCCACCCCGGTGGCTGCGCGACGGGGATCCCTCGAGGAGGAGTCATGACCCAGTCGATCGTGTCGAGGGAGACACGGATCAGGCGCGCGCTCGAGCATCTGCGCGGGCAGACCACGGACGAGTACGACACCGTCACGCCGTTCGGCCCGACGGAGTTCACCGATCCGGCGGTCGCCGCGCAGGAACGGGACCGCGTGTTCGGCCGGGTCCCGTCGATCGTCGCGCATGGCTCGGAGCTGCCCAGGGCCGGCGACTTCGTCACGCTGCAGCTGCCGCGTAACCGCGTGATCGTCGCCCGCCAGCGCGACGGCGGGGTGAAGGCCTTCGTCAACCTCTGCCGGCACCGGGGAGCGCTGCTCGAGGACCAGGAGAAGGGCCGCTGCCGGCTGTTCTCCTGCCAGTACCACCGCTGGTCCTACGACCTCGACGGATCGCTGCGCGCCATCACGCTCGACTCGACCTTCGGGGAGGTCGACCGCTCCCGGCTGGGCCTGGTGGAGCTCCCCTGCGAGGAGCGCCACGGCTTCATCTGGGTGATCGACAACGCCGAGGCCACCGACATCGACGTGGCCGCCTGGCTCGGCCCGGAGATGGACGGCATCCTCGGCGGGTACGACCTCGGCGGGCACATCTGCTTCCAGGCCGAGGGCTTCGACGAGCCGGTCAACTGGAAGATCATGCAGGACGCCTTCCTGGACGGCTACCACGTGCAGTACGCCCACCCCAACACGGCGGGGCTGCACATCCACACGAACGTCATGGCGTTCGAGGACTTCGGCCGGCACTGCCGGTTCGTGGTGCCGCGCAAGAGCATCGATCGGTGGCTGGCCGAGGATCCCGGCGACACTCCGCTGGGGCGCTATGTGACCGAGACCCACTTCCTGCTGCCGAACAGCACCCTGCTGCGTCAGCCGGACCACTTCGAGCTGCTCACCTTCCGGCCGCATCCGACCGACCCGGACCGTTCCCGGATGGAGATGCGCCTGATCGTCCGTGGCGTGGCGGAAAGCGGGCTCGACGAGCAGAAGTGGCAGTCCCGCTGGGAGAAGAACTGGAAGATCCTGCTCGCGGTGCTGCACGCCGAGGACTTCCCGTTGCTGCGCGCCTCCCAGGCGGGTCTCGCCAGCGCGGACGCCGGCGGCATGGTGCTGGGCCGCAACGAGGTGGCGAACCAGGTCTTCCACCGCGAGATCGGCAGGCTGCTGTCTTGATCGAGCACGGCTGGCGGACGGACCTGTCGGCGCGCGAGGCCGCCGAGCTGGCGTCGCTGCTCGCCGAGGCCGCCCGGGAGGACGAGGAGACCGGCTACCTGCAGCCCGGAATCGCCGAGCCGCTCCCGCCCGGCACGACACAGCTGCTGGTCTGGATGTCCGGCGAGCGCGGCCGCGGCCGGTGGATGTCGACGCCCGCCCCAGCCACCTCGACGCCGACCAGCTCAACGCTGACCAGCTCAACGCCGACCACCTCGGCGCCGATGGCGGCCTCGGCCGCGGTACCGGCCCCGTCCCTCGCACCGGCACCGGTTCTCGCGGCCTACCTGCGGATCGAACCGGCCGGCGCTGGGCAGGCTGTCGCCCGCTATGTGGTCCGTCCAGCGCTGCGCTCCCTGGGTGTCACGACCCTGCTCCTGGAGGAGCTCGGCCCGTTCGGCGGACCCGGCTGGGCCGGCGGGATCGCCGCGCAGGACGCGGCGGAACTGCGGATCTGGGCCCAGGGTGGCCATCCCGCCGCCGCCCGGGTGGCCCGCCGTTTCCGCCGGCTCGGCGTCGAGGTGAACGATCGGCGCTGGTGGCTGCTCGCGGATCTGGGTGCGGCCGTGGACGGCGACCGGCCGCTCCCCCGGCCCGTCGACGGCACCGCGGCGCCGGCCCGCCCACCCGCGACCGACCGGGAGCGGACCCGCGCCGCCGACCTGTGGCAGGCATCCGCCACGCCGTCACCGCCGCCGGGCGGTGAGCTGCTCGTGATCCCGACGCCCGGCGACGTGGCCGGCGCGATCTGGTTCGCCCCCGGTCCGGTCGAACGGACCGAGTACGGCACCGCCGGGCGGATCGAGGGCCTCGCGGTGGCCGGCTCGGCGGCGCGGCCCGGCACGGTGCGGGACCAGCTGCTGCGCGCGGCCATGGAACGGATGGCCGGGCGCCACCGCATGGCGGCTGTGATCGTCGTGCCGGCGGCGGAGAGCCCGCTCGTGACGAGCGCCCGGCTGGCCGGCTTCGAGCACCGTCGCACCGATGTCGAGTACACGTTCGCGGACCGGCCGGCCGCGCCGGGCATCTCAACCACCGCAGCGGGCGAACGGGCGGGCCTCTGTTCCGCTCTGGCCGGCCCCGCGCTGCCGCGGCCGAAGACCTGAATCGCCGAATCCATGCGAAAAGGAGGAGAGAAGTGGCCACGTCGGTTGTTTCGGTTCTCGACTGGTGGGCGCGCGCCAAGCCGGACCGGGTCGCGTTAGTCTTCGGTGACGACCAGATCGACTACCGGCGGTATCGGGACTGGACCAGCCGGGTGGCGAGATCACTCGTCGCCCGTGGCGTCGCACCCGGTGACCGGGTGGCGCTGCTGGCCAACAACTCGCTGGAGTGGGCGGTCACCGCGATCGGTGTCCTGCGGGCCGGCGGCGTCCTGGTTCCGATCAATCCGCGGCTGGTCGCGGGGGAGATCCGGTCCTTCTTCGAGGAGGCCGGGGTCCGGCTGGTCATCACCGAGGGCGCTTTCACCGCGACGCTGAAGGAGGTCGCGGGTCAGCTCGACGGCGATCTCGACATCGTCGAGATCGCGGCCGTCGAGGCGCTGCGTGCCGGCGAGACGGGCGGCGAGGCCGGCGGGGAGACGGGCAGGGAGACGGGCGCCTTCCGGGTGGACCGCGACCAGCACGATCCGATGACGGTGCTGTTCACCAGCGGCTCCACGGGGCGGTCCAAGGGCGTCATCTGCACCAACCGGACGATGCTCGACATCGCCTTCGAGGCCTCGCTGCGGGAGGACGCGCTCAACACCGGGGTGCGGACCCTGCTGGTGCTGCCGCTGTGCTTCACCCCCGGTGTCGTCTACGGCCTGTTCATGACCGGCGTCCTGGGCGGCACCCTCGTCATCGAGCCGGGTTTCGATGCCGCGCGGGCGGTCCAGCGGCTGGCCGAGCATCGCATCCAGGCCATGTTCGGCGTGCCACTGCTGTGGGAGTCGATGGCGCGTACGCCCGGGTTCGCCGAGGCGGACCTGTCGAGCCTCGGCTCCGCGGTGGTCGGCGGCGCGGCGGTGTCGGTGCCGCTGCTGCGGGCCTGGGGCGCCAAGGGTGTCGTGCTGCGCCAGATCTACGGCATGACCGAGGTCGGCGGAATCGCCACCGCGACCCTGCCCGAGGAGGCCGCGGAGCATGCCGCCACCTGCGGCGCCGGCTCCCCGTTCACCGACCTGCGGGTCGTGCGGACCGACGGCACCGACTGCGAGCCCGGCGAACCCGGCGAGATCATCATGCGTGGGCCTGGGGTGACCCCCGGCTACTGGGCGGCACCCGAGCTGACCGCGCAGGCGATCCGGGACGGCTGGCTGCACGGCGGCGACCTGGGGGTCCGCGACGCCGAGGGCCGCATCGGCTTCGCGGACCGACTCAAGGATCTGATCATCTCGGGCGGCATCAACATCTCCCCGTTCGAGCTGGAGGCCGCCCTGATGACGATCCCCGGCATCCAGGAGGTCGCGGTCATCGCCGCTCCCGACGAACGGTTCGGCGAGACCCCGGCCGCGATCGTCTCCGTCGCCGCGGACTCCGACCTCGACGAGGCTGCGATCGTCGCGGCCTGCGCGACGCGCATGGCGGACTACAAGGTGCCCCGGTACGTCGTCATCCGCCGTGATCCCCTGCCCCGGCTGCCCAGCGGCAAGCTCGCCAAGCCCGCGATCCGGGACGAGTACCGCGACGTCACCGAACGTTTCCCGAAGGTGCGATGAACCTGTGAACACAGATCTTTTCGAGTCCGACCACGAGCTCTACCGGGAGACGGTGCGGGCGTTCGTCACCCGTGAGGTGGTCCCCAACCTGGAACGGTGGGACGCCGAGCGCCTCATCGACCGGGAGACCTGGAAGCGGGCCGGCGCCGCCGGGCTGCTGGGCCTCGCCGTACCCGAGAGCCACGGCGGGGCCGGGGAGCGCGACTACCGGTTCCGCGTGGTCCTGCAGGAGGAGATCGCCCGGGTCGGTGCCTCGTCGCTGCAGTCGTCGTTCTCCACCAACGACGACATCGTCCTGTCGTATCTGCTGGAGATGGCCACCGAGCAGCAGCAGGCCCCGTGGCTGCACGGCTTCGCCACCGGCGAGACGGTCGGCGCGATCGCGATGACCGAACCGCAGACCGGCAGCGACCTGCGCGGCATCGCCACCACGGCGGTCCGCGACGGCGACGACTGGGTGATCAACGGGTCGAAGACGTTCATCACCAACGGCATCCTCGCCGACCTGGTGATCGTCGTCGCCCGGACCGGCACCGACGGCGGCAGCCGCAGCTTCAGCCTGTTCGTCGTCGAGCGCGACACCCCCGGCTTCGAGCGCGGCCGCAAGCTCGACAAGGTCGGCCTGGCCGCGCAGGACACCGCCGAGCTGTTCTTCCGGGACGTCCGTGTGCCTGCCGGGAACATGCTCGGCGTCGAGGGCGGCGGGCTGCCGGCGTTGATGCGCAACCTGCCGCGGGAACGGCTCGGCATCGCGATCGCGGGGCAGTGCTCGGCGGAGGCCGCGTTCGCCTGGACGTTGGACTACGTCCGCCAGCGCCAGGCGTTCGGCCGCCCGGTCGCCGAGTTCCAGACGGTCGGGTTCGCCCTCGCCGAGCTGCGGACCCGCATCGAGGTGACCCGCGCCTACATCGACCGCTGCGTGCGCGAGCTCAACAGGGGCACCCTGAGCGCGGTGGACGCGGCGAAGGCGAAGTGGTGGGCCACCGAGATGCAGTGGAAGGTCGTCGACACCGGGGTCCAGCTGCACGGCGGGTACGGCTACATGACCGAGTACCCGATCGCGCGGGCGTTCCTCGACGCCCGGGTCCAGCGCATCTACGGCGGCACCAACGAGATCATGAAGGAGATCATCAGCCGGGACCTCGTCCGGGGCTGACCGGCACCGCGACGACTCCCACCGGCGCCGACCACCGACGCCGCGCAGCACAGTGGCCCGGGCCGCGACGAACCTCGTCCGCGGCCCGGGCCACTGTCGTTGGATCTGTTCTGTCGTCGGAGTTGTCGAAAGCCGCAGTCTCAGGCGGCCGTCGCGCCGGCGGTGACCGAGCCGAGGTAGGCGGCCTCCAGCTCGGCCCGGCGCTCGGCCAGCTCGGCCCGGGTGCCCGAGAGGGTGATCTCCCCGCGGTGCAGGACGTACGCCCGGTCGGCGGCTTCGAGTGCCAGGAACAGGTGCTGTTCCACCAGGACGACCGCCATCCCCTGCTCGGTGGCCAGCCGCCGCAGGACGCCGACGAGCCGCTGGCAGATCTTCGGCGCCAGGCCCAGGCTCATCTCGTCCACCAGCAGGACCTTCGGCCGCTGGTAGACGGCGCGGGCCAGCGCGAGCATCTGCTGCTCCCCACCGGAGAGCAGGCCGGAGCGCCGGTCGAGCAGCCGTTCGAGCTCGGGGAACAGTTCGAGCACCCGGCGCAGGTCATGTGCCCGGCGCGCGCCCGCGACCGCGAGGTTGTCGCGCACCGACAGGTTCGCGAACAGCGCGCGCTCCTCGGGGACATGACCCACCCCGGCCCGGGTCACCGCGCGTGGATGGTGCGCCGGCAGGACCTTGCCGCCGACCGACACCTCCCCCGCGCGGGCCCGGACCAGCCCCGAGATCGCCAGCAGGGTGGTCGTCTTGCCCGCCCCGTTACGCCCCAGCAGCGCGACGATCTCGCCCGGGAGGACCTCGAACGAAATCCCCCGGATCACCGGCGCCGAGCCGTACCCCGCGGACAGGCTGGTCACGGCGAGTGCGGCTGTCATGGCGACTTCTCCTGTCTCTCGCTCTGCCGCTCGTCCGGGTCCACGCCGCCCGCCTCGGCGCCGTCGTGGTCCGCACTGTCGTGGTCCGCGCCGTCCCCCGCGGTGCCGAGGTAGGCGGCCCGGACCGCGGCCGACGCGCTGACCTCGGCCGGCCCGCCCGCGGCGATCACCCGGCCGAACTCGAGGACGTACACGCGGTCGCACACGGAGAAGACGAGATCGACGTCGTGGTCGATAAGCAGGACGGCCCGCTCCCCCGTCGCCATCGCCCGGATCGGATCGGCGAGCGCCGCTGACTCCCGGCTGTCGAGGCCGGCCGCGGGCTCGTCGAGCAGCAGCAGCCGGGGCCGGCTGGCCAGCGCACGCGCCAGCGCCAGCAGCCGCTGCTGCCCGTGGGACAGGTCCGGGGGGCACGCCCCGGCGTGGTCCGCGAGGCCGAACCGGTCGAGCAGCGCGGCGGCCTCCTGCCGCCCGCCGGGACGCCGGCCGTGCCCGATCAGCACGTTCTCGGTGAGGGACAGGTCGTCGAACAGCTCGAGGTGCTGGAACGTCCGCACCAGGCCGAGGGCCGCCCGCCGATGCGCGGGCAGCCCCTGGATCTGCTGGTCACCGAAGTGGATGGTGCCGGTGGCCAGCACGAACCCGGTGACGGCGTCGATGAACGTCGTCTTGCCGGCGCCGTTCGGCCCGATCAGCCCGACCACCTCGCCCGCGGCCACGGACATCGTGACCTCGTCGAGCGCGCGGACCCCACCGAAGGCCACGCCGACCCCCTCAGCCCGCAGCAACATGCGGGTTCACCTCCTTCGTGGTGGTGGTCGACTCCCTCACAGCGATCGGCTCCGCCACAGCGATCGACTCCGTCGTGGTCGTCCGTCTGGCCAGCTGCCGCAGCCGCGGGGTGAGCCGCTGCCGGGTCAGGCCGGCGAGCCCGTCCGGGCTGCGGATCGCGACGATGATCAGGCCGATCGACAGGATCAGGGTCTCGTAGTCACCCAGGCCCGCCCACTCGTGCAGGGCGACCGAGACCAGACCGCCCGAGTAGAGGGTGCCGCCGAGCAGCGCGCCCGACACGCTGGTGATCCCGCCGAGGTAGACCGCGACGAGCAGGCCCAGCGAGGTGAACGTGCTGTAGGAGGCGTACGACAGCTGGCCCTGCTGGTAGGCGAGCAGGGTGCCGCCGACGCCGGCGAGCGCCGAGGAGATCGCCGCGCCGGTCAGCTTCACCCGGGCGGCGTTGATGCCCGCCGCCGCGGCGGCCCGTTCGCTGCCGCGCACCGCGAGCATTCGCCGGCCCAGCTCGTGGCGCCGCAGCGCGGCGACCGCGAGGGCCGTGGCGACGGTGACCACCAGCACGAAGTAGCCGAAGGTGACCCGAGGGAAGTCCTCGGCGCCGCCCCGGATGCCCAGCGAGAACCCGAAGATCTCCGGCTGGGGCACCGTGGAGCCGCTCAGGCCGCCGGTGACCTTCGGATTCTTGAAGATGAACTCTTCGATCGCCACGGCGGCGGCCAGCGTCACAACCGCCAGGTGCAGGCCACGGACCCGCAGCGCCGGCACCGCGACGAGCAGGCCGAGCGCGGTGGCCGCCAGCACGGCGATCAGCGGCCCCACCGGGAACGGCACGCCGCCGTCCGCGGTCACCTTGCTGAGGGTGAACCCGGCGACGCCCGCCAGCGACATCTGCGCCAGCGAGATCTGGCCGACGAAGCCGGTCAGCACCACCAGGGAAAGGCACAGGACCGCCGCCACCCCACTGGTGATCATCCCGAGTCGCCACTGGCTCGACAGCAGGGGCAGCCCGATCGCGGCGGCGGCCACCGCTGCGGCGATCGGCACCGGCCGCAGCCGGCCGGCGGGTGCCGGCGGGAGCCGGTCCTGCGCGGTGCCACGGCCGGGCAGCCGCCGGCCCGCCACCATCAGCATCAGCACGACCAGCAGGAACGGCAGGCCCTGCTTGAGGCCGTTCTGCGGCAGCCAGCTGAACTCACGGGTCAGGTAGAGCAGCCCGGACTGCAGGCCCCCGAGCACCAGCCCGGCGACGGCGGCGACGGCCACCGAGCTGAGCCGTCCGACCAGCGCCGCGCCGAGCGCGGGCACGATCAGCAGCGTGAAGCTGCCCGCCTCCAGCGAGGTGGTCGGCGCGATCAGGATGCCGACCACGGTCACGACGGCCCCGGCGAGCAGCCAGCTGACGGCGGCCAGCCAGCGGGGCCGCAGCCCCAGCAGGATGGCCGCCTTCTCGTTCTCGGCGGCACCGCGGGTGGCCTTGCCGAACCGGGTGCGGGTCGACCACAGATGCAGCGCGGCGGCGAACAGCAGCGCGACGGCGGCGAGGTACAGGCGGTCCCGCGGCAGTGTCGCCCCGAGGACCGTGACCGGCTTGTTCGGCAGGATGGCCGCCACCGACCGCGGCGCGGACCCGAACCGCGCCACGATGAGCGCCTGGACCGCCAGCATCACGCCCACCGAGGCGACGACCCGCGCCAGTGGCGGCGCGGCGTGCAGCGGCGCGAAACACAGCAGGTAGATCAGAAGTGTGAACAGCAGCGCGTGCGCCAGCACCAGCAGCACGCACAGCGCCACGGACGGTTCGGTTCCGAGGTCGATGTGGCCGACGGGCAGCACGAGAATCCCGTGCCGGCGCAGGTCCGCGTACTGCAGGACACCGAACAGGGCCGTCGCCCCGAAACCGAAGTGGATGACGCCCGAGGCTCGGTGGACGAGCACGATCCCCGTCGCGAATGCGGCGTAGATCGCGCCCGACCCGAGTCCCAGGATCACGAACGACAGGAAGTCCACCGAGCACCTCTCAGGCCGGCCGGTCCAGGGGAACGCTCAGGAGGTCGTCCAGTCGCTGGCCGGCACCGGCTTCCCGCCCTCGATCCGGACGATGCGGACGCTGCCGTTGCACACCGTCGGCACCCCCGTCAGCGCGGTCCCGTCGCAGGTGTAGCTGTCGTCGAGGAAGCCGTCCTGGTCCTTCGAGGCCTTCAGGGCCTTGAGCACGGATGCGGCGGTGACGTCCTTACCGGCCCGACCGAGGACGCCGAACACGGTCATGGCCACGCCGAAGCCGTTCGTGTGCGAGGACGTGATCTCGTCCTCGGCGACGTCCGCGTAGTCCTTCATCGCGGTCACCAGGGTCGACACGTCCGGGTCGTCCGGGTCGGTCTGCGGGGAGAGCTGCTCGGTGGTGATCAGAGCGCCGTCGGCGGCGGCCCCCGCCGCCTCCAGGTTGGCCGGGTCGAGGCAGCTGCTCGGGTAGATCATCTGGGTCCTGATGCCGAGCGACTGGGCGGACTGCATGATCAGCGAGCAGGAGGGCGAGACGAACATGACGACGATCGCGTCCGGCGAGCCGTCGTTCGCCGCGGTGACGGAGGCGGTGAAGTCCGTGGCGGTCGGCGACTCCTTGACTATCTGGACGTCGCTCACCTTCTTCGCGGTCAGCACCTTCTGGAGGCTCTCCGCCGCCGCGACGCCCGGCGGGGTGTCGTTGGCCAGGATGGTGACCTTGCCGGCCTTGATCTCATCGGTCACATAGCCCGCCACACCGGCGAACTGGCCCGGGCTGCCCCCCAGGAAGGCGAAGACGCCGTCGCCGGTGAGATCCGTACCCTGGATCGGCAGGATCGGCACGTACGGGATGCCGGCCGCGCGGATGATCGCGGTGGCGGACGGCCCGGAGAAGTCGAGGCCGGAGATGACGAGCGGAACCTTCGCCTCGACCATCTGGTTGGCACAGCGCTGGGACGCCTCGGGCGATCCGTCGACGGTGCAGTTGACGAACTCGACCGGCCGGCCGTCGACGCCGCCCTGCTGGTTGTTGAGGTACTCCGCGGCGGCGGACGCGCCCGTGCGCAGGTCCGGGAAGGAGCCGGAGGCGGCCTGCTCCTGGTTGATGAAACCGATACGGATCGGTTCGCCGGTGGCCTTGTTCGCGGCGGCGGGTGCGCCGGTGCCCTCGGCCTCGCCGTCGCCGCACGCCGCGGCACCGGAAAGCAGCATGGCCGCCAAGGCTAAGCCGCCGACAAGCCTCTTGGGTCGCGTCATCTATCTCTCCAATACAAGACCGGGGTTCGAAGGCATGCGAAAGGAGCACCTGGCCGCCGCCTGGCGCCGGACAGGTACAGGAACACACGTCGAGAAATGTCTGTGGCGCCTTCCGCGGCGGGGTCCCGGGTCCGGCCAGAGGAAGGCGTACAGGTGGGTGGGTACCAGTGTCGGAACAACCTAAAGGCATTTGGTTAACCTGGCAAGACCCATCCCGGGGGCATCTGGACACCCCTGGATCGGCACTACCGTCAGCCCGTCAGGCCGGACCGAGCCGACCCCAGCCCGCAGCCGCCAGCGCCCGGCGCCCGGCGCCCGGCACGCGAGCAGGCGAGCAGGCGAGCAGGCGAGCAGGCGAGCAGGCGAGCAGAGGGTCACCCAGGGCGACGGCAGGGGTCACCCCACCAGGAAGCGCGCAGGCTGCCGACTGTTGGCGGCCGGTTCGGGGCCGGCTCCGGCGCCGATTCTCACCAGCGCCCGGCGACCACCCTCCCCAACAATGCCCGGCTGTGACGGCGGGCACATTTCGACCGCATTGCAAACAGGGCCGGGGCCCGACACAGGGCCATCCGGGCATAATCATCCCCATGCCACGCCCGAGTCGCCCGCTCCTGAGCCGGAAAAGCATTGTCGCGACATCCCTCGAACTTATCGACAGGGACGGTCTCGCGACTTTCAGCATGCCGGGCCTCGCCAGCGCGATGTCCGTTCGGGCGGCATCGCTTTACCATCATTTCCGCGACAAGGCGGAGATTCTCTCCGAGGTCGCCCGGTACATGGTCTCGCAGACCGCGATCCCGGCCCGACCGAGCCGGGACGAGTGGCAGGAGTGGTTCGTGGCGCTGGCCGCGAACCTGCGGGACGTCCTGCTGGAGCACCCTCACGCGGCCCCGCTGATGCTGCAGTTCCCGCCCCGCGACATCCTGGTCGCCGTCACCGAGAACTCCGCCGCCGTGCTGGTCGAGTACACCGACTTCCCGAGCTACGTCCACATCCTGATTCTCGACACGCTGGAGAAGCTGACCCTCGGCGCCGCACTGTCGGAGGTCATGAAGGCCCCGGAGAAGCGGGGTCTCATTTATCCGCACGTGGACCATGCCGAGCACCCGATCCTCACCCGCGGGCTCGCGTCCAATCCGTGGACGGTGGACGAGATATTCCGCGAGTCGGTACGGGCGCTGCTCGCCGGAGTCGCGACCCGGTTCGAGCAGCCGCGAGTCACGCACTCCGCGACCGCGACCTGATCACCCGCCCGCACCCACCTCGCCTGCTCGTCACCGACCGCAGCGACCAGGCGACCGGTTGACCGGCCATCCCGACCCCACTAACCTACAACCTGTAGGTATCTGGTGCCGGGATGAGGACGAGTGCCGTCCCGCCGCCAGACCGATTCCCTGGGCACGAGCCGACCCGCCGCACCGCGACGGGTGGCCGGCCGGTCGGTTCGCGGAGGTGCCGGATTGGACAGGTCGACTCTCTTCATCGATGGCCAGTGGCTGGCCGCGCCACGGACGGTGGACGTGCTGGAGGCGGCCACCGAGAAGACTCTCGGCCAGGTCGCGCTCGCCGGGCCCGCCCAGATCGACCTCGCGGTGGCGGCGGCGCGGCGCGCGCTGCGCGGCCCGTGGGCCGTACTGACCGGCCCCGAGCGCAGCGACCTGCTGAAGCGCTTCGCCGCCGAGCTGCGCGCCCGCGCAGCCGACACGGCCGTGCTGGTCAGCCAGGAGAACGGGATGCCGATCCGGCTGTCCCGCGCCGCCAACGGCCACAGCCCCGCGATGATCGTCGACTACTACGCGGATCTGATCAGGGACGCGGCACCCGACGAGATCCGGGTCGGCGTCCCGCGCGGGAGGACGATCGTCCAGCACCGCCCGGTCGGCGTCGTCGCCGCGATCACCCCGTGGAACTACCCGCAGCCGCTCGCCGCGATGAAGATCGCCCCGGCGCTCGCCGCGGGCTGCGCCGTCGTGCTCAAGCCCGCACCGGAGACCACTCTCGACGCGCTGGTGTTCGCCGAGGCCGCGCTCGCCGCCGGCCTGCCCTCGGGGGTGCTCAACATCGTGGCGGGTGACCGGGACGCCGGTTCGTACCTCGTCGCCCACCCGGGCGTCGACAAGGTCGCCTTCACCGGCTCGACCGCCGCCGGCCGGTCCATCGGCGAGGCCTGCGGGCGGTCGCTGCGTCCCGTCACCCTGGAGCTCGGCGGCAAGTCCGCCGCGATCGTCGCCGCCGACGCCGACCTGGACCTGTTCGCGGCCCGCCTGCCCGAGGTCTCATTGGCGAACAACGGCCAGACCTGCCACGCCTGCACCCGCATCCTCGCCCCCCGCGCCCGTTACGACGAGGTCGTGGACGCCGTCACGGAGACGGTGCGCGGGCTGGCGATCGGGGACCCGCTGGAGCGGTCGACCGCGATCGGGCCGCTGGTCAGCGCGGCGCAGCGGGAGCGGGTGCTGGGCTATGTCGAGGCGGGGCGAGCGTCCGGGGCACGGCTGACCGTCGGCGGTGGCCGGCCCGCGGACCAGCCCGTCGGCTGGTTCGTCGAGCCGACCGTGTTCGCCGATGTCGACAACACCAGTGTCATCGCCCGCGAGGAGATCTTCGGCCCGGTTCTCTGCGTCATCCCCTACCGGGACACCGACGAGGCGGTGGCCCTCGCCAACGACTCCGAATTCGGCCTGGCCGGCTCCGTCTGGACCACCGACACCGAGCACGGCCTGGCACTCGCCGACCGCGTCGAGACCGGGACCATCGGCCTCAACCACTACGCGCTCGACCTGGGCGCACCCTTCGGCGGGACCAAGGCCAGCGGCCTGGGCTGGGAGCTCGGGCCCGAAGGCCTCGCCCCCTACCGGCGGCACCGATCGGTGTATCTGGCACCGGAGTGAGCGGTACCGCAGGATATGGCATCGCAGCACGCGGTTCCGCAGAACCGCGGCTCCGCGGAACCGTGCCATGTGATGCGGTTCCGCGGAGCCGCGCGGCACATGGCACCGCAGCACGCGGCACGGGAGAGGAGCGCCGATGACCGTTGACCGCACCGTGGCGATCGCCGGGCTGGGCATCACCGAGCTGGGCAAGGTCTACGGCCGTTCGGCGCGAAGCCTCGCCGCCGAGGCCGTCCGGCTCGCGGTCGCCGATGCCGGCCTGCGGCTCGGCGACGTCGACGGCCTGCTGGTCAGCAACGGCCTCGCCGGCAAGGTCGGCGTGGAGCTGGCCGGCGCCCTCGGCCTCGGGCAGCTCGGCCTGCTCGCCGACATCAACGCGTTCGGCGCCACCGCCGGGGTGATGGTCGCCCAGGCCGCACAGGCCGTCGCCGCCGGTGCCGCCACCACCGTCGCCTGCGTGTTCGCCGACGCGCCGCTGGCCCCGAAGCGCAGCGCCGGCGAGGCCTGGGGCGGCGCGGGCCGAAAGCCGCGCACGCTGACCGGGCTGGCCGGCTGGCAGCTGGCGTCCGGCGGGGTCAACCCGAACATCCTGTACGCGCTCGCCGCCCGGCGGCACATGCAGCGCTACGGCACCACGTCGGAACAGCTGGCCGCGATCGCGGTCGCCCAGCGGGCGTGGGCGGCCGGCAACCCGCTGGCGGCGATGCGGGAACCGCTCACCGTGGCGGACCATCAGGCGTCCCGCCCGATCGCCGAGCCGCTGCGTCTGCTCGACTGCTGCCTGGTCAGCAACGGCGGCGTCGCGGTCGTGGTGACCTCCGCCGAGCGGGCGCGGGCACTGCGCCACCCGCCGGTGCACGTCCACGGGTACGCGCAGGCACACGAACCGCGCCGGATGCACGCCGGCTCACCCTGGGGCCTGGTCACCCCGGCGGCGCGCAGCGGGCCTGCGGCGATGCGGATGGCCGGCATCGGGGTCGGTGACGTCGACATCTGCGAGCTGTACGACTGCTACACCTACACCGTGCTGGTGACGCTGGAGGACTACGGGTTCTGCGAGAAGGGCGACGGCGGCGCCTTCGTCGGCGACGGCCGGCTCGCCCCCGACGGCAAGCTCGCCTGCAACACCGGCGGCGGCCAGCTGTCCTCCTACTACATGTGGGGGATGACCCCGCTGTCCGAGGCGGTGATCCAGGCCCGCGGCGCCGGCGGCGCCCGGCAGGCGCCCCGCAACGACATCGTGCTGGTCAGCGGCAACGGCGGCATCCTCGAACATCACTCGACGCTGGTACTCAGCCCGCATCCGCGGACGTCCTCAGGAGGCCTGGGATGAGCGACGGGACGACAGGCCCCCCGCCGACCGGCGTGCTCGCGGTCGGGGCGTTCACGGCTGGCGCGTTTCCGCTGGTCGCGCGGGACGACGCGAGCGCGGCGTTCTTCGACGCGGCCGCGCGCGGTGAGCTGCTGGTGCGCCGCTGCCTCGACAGCGGCGACGTGCTCGGCCCCGAGGCCCGGACCTGCCCCGGCTGCGGCTCGGCCCGCCTGGAGCCGTTCGTCGTCTCCGGTCGGGGCGTGCTGGTCACCTGGGCCGTCGTCCACCAGGTTCCGGTGTCGGTGCTGCGCGGCGCCGTGCCGTATGTGACCGCCGTCGTCGAGCTCGCGGAAGGCCCCTGGCTGCTGGTTCGTCTCGTCGGTACCGACGGTTCCGATCTGCGCGCCGGCCAACCGGTGAGCGCCCGGTTCGTCCAGCCCCACCAGCCCGACGAAGGTTCTGGGGCCGACAGCGGCGAGGCCCCCGGCGAGGTCCTGCCGGTCTTCGCGCCCGGCGAGCCTGCGGCGGTGTCCGGGCAGGGCGAATCCTGAGGAGGCCTACCCGTGCGTCGCGGGCAAGCGGGATCCTTGACCAGCGGCGTTGACTTCCCGCTCATAGAGCCTTGTCGGCCAACGCGCATGCGGTGGATCGGCGACGTACTGGAAACCAGCTCGTTCGTAGTAGCGCCGTAGCGCCGGGTTGTCGCTGGCCGTGGCCAGCCGCACGTATTGCCGACCGTGTTCGGCGACACGCACGTTAACCTAATGACATAAGGTTTACCGGGTCGGCCGTTGTCCGCCGACATCAACGTCTCGTCGACTCGACAAGGGGTGAGAACGTGCGCACCCAGGAGCAGACCGCCGACCTGGTCGTCCAGCAGCGGGAGGCGGTCGCCGACGGCGTCGTCTGCCTGACCATGGCCCGGCCGGACGGCGGCGCGGTGCCCGACTGGGAACCGGGCGCCCACATCGACCTGCTGCTCGGCCCCGGCGCCGGCGCCGAGCCCGGACCCGGTTCGCCGGCCGGCGCGGAGGAGCGCTTCGTCCGGCAGTACTCGCTGTGCGGCGACCCGGGCGATCCGTCCACGCTGCGCATCGCGGTGCTGCGGGCCCCGGGCGGGCGCGGGGGGTCGGCCTACGTCCACGACCGGATCGGTCCGGGGGACGTGGTGCGGACCCGCGGCCCGCGCAACCACTTCGCGCTGGTCGACAGCCCGGAGTACCTGTTCGTCGCGGGCGGCATCGGTATCACGCCGATCATGCCCATGATCGAGAGGGCCGAGGCCGCCGGCGCCGAGTGGACCCTGCTCTACGGGGGGCGGACCAGATCGTCCATGGCGTTCGCGGCGCAGCTCACCGACCGCCACGGCGATGACCGGGTGATGGTCCGGCCCGAGGACGAGTTCGGGCTGCTCGACCTGGCCGGCTTCCTCGGCGCGCCGCGCGACCGGGTCGCGATCTACTGCTGCGGCCCGGAGCCGCTGCTCGCCGCGCTCGAGCAGCTGGCCGGCCCGTGGCCGGCGGGCACGCTGCATCTGGAACGGTTCTCGCCGAAGCAGATCGCCGACGCGCCGGCCGCCGGCGGGTTCGTCGTCGAGCTCGCCCGCAGCGGCACGGCGGTCACGGTGCCGGCCGGCAGATCGATCGTGGACGCCCTCGCCGACGCGGGGGTGCGGGTGCCGACGTCCTGCCGGGAGGGCACCTGCGGGACCTGCGAGACCGCGGTGATCTCCGGGGTGCCCGACCACCGGGACTCGCTGCTGACCGAGGACGAACGGGAAAGCGGCACGGTGCTCATGCCGTGTGTCTCCCGGGCGCTGTCCCCCGTCCTCGTCCTCGACTTGTGATATGTGATATGTCGTCAGTGACGAACGGGGCGGGATGGACGAACGCCGGATGGATGAACGCGGGATGGACGAACAGGGCGCGCAGGCCGTGACGGGACCGGTGCTGGAGACGACGGAAGCCCGGCCCGGCGTCCTGCTGGTGCGGCTGAACCGGCCGCGCGCGCTCAACGCGCTGAACACCGAGCTCGTCGAGGGCCTACGTGAGGTGCTGGGCCGTATCCAGGACGACTCCCGGGTCCGCGCGGTCGTCCTCACCGGCGCCGGGCGCGGGTTCTGCGCCGGCCTCGATCTGAAGGGCTATGGGGAGATCCCCGGTGCCCCCGAGGCCGGGGAGGGGACGACGCAGGCCGGGATGCGGCTGCAGCAGCGGATCGCCGATCTCGCCGACGGGTTCCGCCGGGTGCGGGCCCCGATAATCGCCGCGGTCAACGGGCCGGCCGCCGG
>NZ_ADGX01000122.1 GCF_000177675.1 Parafrankia sp. EUN1f | reverse complement strand
CTTGACCGTGCGCCGACCCGGGTCGACCATCCGCACAAGGAGCTGCTCACCCGGCTCCTCGCGGACACCTGCGAGGTCTGCCAGCAGACGGGCAACGTTGAAGTACACCACGTCCGCGCGCTCAAAGACCTCACAGCACCCGGGCCCCTGTCACCCGCCTGGGCTACGGCGATGGCAAACCGCAGACGCAAAACACTCGTCGTCTGCATCAGCTGCCACAGCCAAATCCACGGCGGACAGCCAGCCACACAGCTCACGCCATAGTCACCAGAGAGCCGGATGATCAGGAAACTATCAAGTCCGGTTCGGCGGGAGGCTGCGCGGAAAAGGACCAACCCACAGGTTGGCACCTCGCCGCGCGGCCGACCCATCGGCCTGGCTCGGCGGCTACCGCCGCCTCACCATCCGCTACGAACGCAACGGCCACAACTTCCTCGGATTCCTCACCCTGGCAGCGTCGCTGACCTGCTGGAAGAAACTGGCCACGTGAGACAAGCTCTTAGGAATCGAGTTCCTCAGTGTCTTCGGAATGCCACCACGAGAATTCGTCTCCTTGGCCGCGGACCTCGGCTGCCGGCACATCTCGACCGGCCTTGAATCCCACCCCCACAGCTCGATGGGGTACCTGCCGTTCTCGCTGCGCGAGGATTCCGCGTTGCGCGCCCAGATGATCGCGACGATGCGTGACCGTGGCATCCGCGACCGAGTCCACGACCTCGAACTCCTGGCGGAGCTGGGTGCCCAACGAATCAACACCGTCGCCCTCGATCCCGACCTGAATCGCAGCGTCGAGCAGTTCGGGCTTCTGGCCGAGGCGGCGGCGGCCTTCGGTATGGAGACGACCGTGGAACCGAGTCCCGGCCTGACGATCGGAGATCTGCCGACGGCGCTCTACGCCATCCGCCAGGTCGGGCGGTCGGACTTCCGCCTGCTCATCGACACGATGCACATCATCCGGTCCGGCTCCACACCAGATGACGTCGCGGCCCTGGAACCCGACGTCATCGGCTACATCCAGCTCAGCGACGCGCCACTGGTCCCCACCACCCCCGACTACATGACAGAGGCGATGTTCGAACGGATGGTGCCAGGCACCGGTGGGCTACCGTTGCTCGACCTGCTCGCCGCGCTACCCCGCGACCTGCCGATCGGACTTGAGATACCGATCCGCTCCCAGGCAGAAGCAGGAATCAGCCCCCATGACCGACTTGGCCGATGCGTCGAGTCGGCCCGCGGCCTCCTGGCCCAGCTGTAACCAGTTGCCCCGTCCGACAACCTCAGACGCAGCGGAATCGTCGCTGCCGAGGCTCAGACCGGTTCGTACGCGACTCAGGCCGGTCGGGTGCCGGGGTCGAGTGCCAACCGTTCGGGGGCGTGCAGGCGCACCAGTACCTGCTGCGCGTTGGCCGGGGCCGACCTGGGGGTGGCCAGCGAGACGCCGATCGTGACCGCGAAGGCCAGTGGTACCGTCCATGCCGCCGGCTGGGCCAGCAGCACACCCGCGATTCCGGGGACATCCACGCCGGTCAGGGTCACGATGACGGCTGTGCCGGCCAGCAGGCCGCCGGTGGCCAGGCCCGCCAGCGCGCCTGCCGCGGTCAGTCGTCGCCACCAGATGCCGAGTACCAGCAGCGGGCAGAACGTCGACGCCGCCATCGCGAACGCGAGGCCCACGGTGTCGGCGAGGCCCACCCGCACGGTCAGCAGGGACAGTGCCGCTGGCACCACGACCGCGATCAGCGAGCCGGCGCGGAACCCGGTGACACTCGCGCGGGCCCGTCCGCGCAGCAGGTCCTGGCTGAGGACACCGGCGACGGAGACGGTCAGCCCGCTCGCGGTCGACAGGAAGGCAGCGAACGCGCCGGCCGTCACCAGCGCCGACATCGCCTCACCCCACGGGGCCGGCAGCATCCGCTCCGGCAGCAGCAGGACGACCGCGTCGGTGCGCCCGGTGAGCAGCAGGTCGGGGGCGTAGATCCGGCCGAGGGCGGCGTAGATCGGCGGGAACAGGTAGAACACGCCGAGCAGTCCGACGACGAAGGCCGCGGTCCGCCGGGCCGCCCGGCCGTCGGGGTTGGTGTAGAAGCGCACGATCACGTGCGGGAGCCCCATCGTCCCCAGCAGCAGGGCGAGCAGCAGCGAGTACGTCCGGTACACCGGGTGGTCGTCGGCGCCGTCGGCCGCGGTGGGCGCCATCCAGCTCGCGCCGTCGCCGGCCGGGACGTTCTCGGCACGCGGCACCACGGCACCGGCCGGGACGACGATGGTCGTCCCGGCGCCGAACGTCAGCTGGCCGGGTGCGGGAAGCCGCAGCTCGCCGCGGGCCGGCGCCCCGTCGACCGTGCCGTCGACGGTGAGGGTGACCGGGACGTCCACCTGCACGCGGACGGGGTCCGCCAGCGTGAACGTGATCGTCTCGGCGGCGACCGGCGGCCGGTCGGTCACCGGGTCGGGCGCGCCGTCGGCGCCCCACGCGATGAGCAGGAGCAGCGCGGGGAAGGCGATCGCGGTCAGCTTCAGCCAGTACTGGAACGCCTGCACCAGGGTGATGGAGCGCATCCCGCCGGCGGCCACGCTCGCCACGACGACGACGGCCACGACCGTGGAGCCCACCCAGCTCGGGGCGCCGGAGACGGTGCGCAGCGTCAGCCCTGCGCCGCGGAACTGAGGCAGTAGGTACAGCCAGCCGATGCCGACGACCAGCACCGACGCGGCCCGGCGCACGGCCGGCGACGACGTCCGGATCTCGGCGAAGTCGGGCAGCGTGTACGCGCCGGAGCGGCGCAGCGGAGCCGCCACGAGCACCAGCAGCACCAGGTACCCGGCGGTGTAGCCGACGGGGTACCAGAGCATGTCGGTGCCGGCGGCGAGCACCAGGCCGGCGACCCCGAGAAAGCTGGCCGCGGACAGGTACTCGCCGCCGATCGCCGAGGCGTTCCAGCGCGGGCTGACCATGCGGCTGGCGACGTAGAAGTCGCTGGTGGTGCGGGACAGTCGCAGCCCCAGCGCACCGACGGCGACGGTCGCCGCGCAGACGAGGACGACCGCGAGCGCCTGGGTCATCGCTGCCTTCTGGGCGCGGCCGGCATCAGTGGTCGCTTCGGCTGCCGCCGTGGCCGTGGCTGTCGCCGCCGGACAGCAGATCGGTGAAGTCCGCCTCGGTCCGCTCCACCCGCCGGACGTACCATGCGGCCGCCGCCAGCAGCAGCGGATGCACCGCCACACCGAGCAGCAGCCAGGGCAGCGGGAGCCCGGCGACCCGGTACGCCGACAGCGCGGGCACCAGCGCGAAGAGCACCGGGACCGCCGCCAGCGGCAGGGCCACCACGCCGAGCACACCGAGCGCGAGCCGGCGCTGCACCCGCAGCAACGAACGCAGGTAGACCTCGCGCACCCCGGTCGACTCGTCGACGTCCCGGGCGGCGTGCGGCCGCGGGGCCGGCCTGGCAACGGCCGCCGACATCCGCGGGGAGGTGACCCGCACCCGCGGTGGTTGTCCGCCCCGACCCGGCGGCCCAGACAACCCCGGCGGCCCAGACAACCCCGGCGGCCCGGACAACCCCGGCGGCCCGGACAACCCCGGCGGCCCGGACAACCCCGGCGGCCCAGACAGCCCGCGCGGTCCGGGCTCCACAAGAGCGGACGGGCCGAGTGGGTCTGGTGACTCGGCCGCGGTCAGGTGGCACGCTCCCGGCCTCGGCTCGGGTCTCGGCCGGGGCTCGCGGCCCGGACCAGCCGGTCCCGCAGCTCCCGGGTGTGGCGGCGGCTGACCGCGAGCACCCGCTCACCGATCCGCACCGAGCAGCGGCCCTCGTCGCTGCGCAGTTCGTCGACCGCGCCGAGGGCGACCAGCGCGCTGCGGTGGATCCGGACGAAGCCCGCCGCCGCCCACCGCTGTTCCAGCGTGGTCAGTGGAACCCGCAGCAGGTGGGATTCGGTCGCCGTGTATAGCCGGACGTAGTCGCCGTGGGCGATCACATAGGTGACCTCGGAGCGGTGGACGAACCTGGTCACCCCGCCGAGCTCGACGGCGATCGTCTCGTCGTCGTCGGCGGGGGCGGTGTTGCGGCTGCCGGCGGCGTCCAGCACCCGGCGCACAGCCTCGCCCAGCCGTTCCGGCCGCACCGGCTTGAGCAGGTAGTCGGTGGCCCGCACCTCGAAGGCGTCGATGGCGTGCCGGTCGTAGGCGGTGACGAACACGACCTGCGGGCGCTCGGAGAACCGGGCCAGCACCCGGGCGAGGCCGAGCCCGTCCAGGCCCGGCATCCGGATGTCGCAGAAGACCACGTCGAAGAGCACGGTGTCGAGCAGGCGCAGGGCCTGCTCCGAGCTGCCCGCCGCGCAGACCTGGCCGACCCTGGCGTCCTGTTCGAGCAGCCAGCGCAGCTCGGCGAGCGCGGGCGCCTCGTCGTCGACCACCAGGGCACGTAATCCTGCACCGGCGTCCCGGGCCCGCTGCCGCGCCACGACCATGATCCGTACCTTACGACGAGGTGCGCGTCACACGCGAGAGCCGCGGGTCACCTCCTGTCGCAGGTCAGCAGGTCAGCCGGTCAACAGGTCGGGCGGTCCGCCGGGCGATCCCGGGCGCGCCGTGGTCGGGGTTCCATCCGCCCGGAGCAGCCGGAGTAACAAGCCTCTCAGCGGTCAGACGACCAGGCAATCTACAATAAGTCGATCGGGAATATGATTTTACTGTTCCTGGTCGCCCGCTCGACGCCACCGACGACTCCTGTGAGGTCCGCGCCCGATGCCTGCCGCCGCCCGCTACGGCGATCCCGCCGCGAAACTCGACGCGATCAACGATGTGCTCAGGGTTCAGCTCGCGCATCGCTCCGTACGCAGGTTCGGGCCGCGTGACGTCAGCGACGACGAGCTGGCCGCCATCGTCACCGCCGCCCAGTCCGCGTCGACGTCGTCCAACCTGCAGGTGTGGAGCGTCGTCGCGGTGCGCGACCCGCAGCGCCGGGCCCGGCTGGCCGCGCTCGCCGGCAACCAGGCGTTCATCGCGCAGGCTCCGCTGTTCCTCGTCTGGATCGCCGACCTCAGCCGGGTGCACCGGCTGGCCGAACAGGCCGGGACGACGGTCGGCGCCGTGGACTACCTGGAGACCACCATCGTCGGCTTCGTCGACACGGCACTGGCCGCCCAGAACGCCGCGGTCGCCGCCGAGTCGCTTGGCCTCGGCACCGTGTTCGTCGGTGCCGTCCGCAACCGGCCCGAGGAGGTGGCCGCCGAGCTGGGCCTGCCGCCGCACGCCGTGGCCGCCTTCGGGCTGGCCGTCGGCACACCCGACCCGACCGAGGCGGCGGACGTCAAGCCGCGGCTGCCGCGGGAGGCGGTCCTGCACCGGGAGCGTTACGACGTCGCCGCGGACGCGCACATCCCGGCCTACGACGAGCGGCTGTCCGCCTACAACGCCCGGTTCGGCCTCGACGGCAACTGGAGCGACCGGGCACTGTCCCGCCTCGCCGGCCCGGACTCGATGGCGGGCCGCCACCGGCTTCGCGAGATCCTCGAACGCCTCGGCCTGCCGTCGCGCTGACGAGCCCGAACCGAGCCGCAGCCGAGCCGCAGACGTGGGGGCGCCGGCGCCAGGCACGGCACCGTGGCCGACGCTCCCGTCCATCGCGGCACCGAACGAGTTTGACAGGGTAGGGACATGGATCTCCGAGTGTTCATCGAGCCTCAGCAGGGCGCCTCCTACACGCAGCAGCTCGCCGTGGCCCGGGCGGCGGAGGAGGGAGGGTTCGACGCCTTCTTCCGTTCCGACCACTATCTGCGGATGGGGCCGGGCAGTCCGCTGCCGGGGCCGACCGACTCCTGGGTCACCCTGGCCGGCATCGCCCGGGAGACCAGCCGCATCCGGCTGGGCACCCTGGTGACGTCCGCGACCTTCCGGCTGCCGGGTGTGCTGGCCATCTCGGTCGCCCAGGTCGACGAGATGAGCGGTGGACGAGTCGAGCTGGGCCTGGGCGCCGGGTGGTTCACCGAGGAGCACGCGGGCTACGGCATCCCCTTCCCCGGAACGACCGAGCGGTTCGACCGGCTGACCGAGCAGCTCGCGATCATCACCGGCCTGTGGACGACACCGACTGGTGAGTCGTTCTCCCACCAGGGCGCGCACTACACGCTGACCGACAGCCCGGCGCTGCCCAAGCCGCTCCAGCGGCCCCACCCGCCGATCATCATCGGCGGCCACGGCGCGACCCGGACACCGGCGCTCGCGGCCCGGTACGCCGCCGAGTTCAACATCCCGTTCGCGCCGCTGGACCGGACCGCGGCGCAGTTCGCCCGGGTCCGCCAGGCCGCCGAGACCGCCGGCCGGGACCCGGACGAGCTGGTCTATTCCGCCGCCCAGGTGCTGTGCTGCGGCCGGGACGAGGCGGAGCTGAAGCTCCGTGCCGAGCGGATCGGCCGGGACCTCGGCGAGCTGCGGGAGAACGGCCTGGCCGGCACCCCGGCCGAAGTCGTCGAGAAGCTCACCGCCTACGGCCCGGGCGGCGCCGGCGCCAGCCGGATCTACCTGCAGCTGCTCGACCTGACCGACCTCGACCACCTGGCGCTGGTCGCCGCCGAGGTCGCGCCGCACATCTGACCGGGAGCAGCCTCGAACTGGTTCTCGCTGGTCACCGGCACGATCGCCGGCGCCGGCAGCGGGCTGGCCGAGTCGTCGCAGGCGAACTCTGCCAGCCCGAGCTCCAGCGACCGTGATCTTGTGACGCCGCGCGATGGCGCACAGGACCACCTGGGGGCACACGGAAATGTCGGATCCGCGAGATACCTTCCTCTGGAACCACTCCGAGGGGGGATCGTGGAGGAGCGCGGGGGCGGCGGAGCAGAGGACGAATCCGCTGTGCAGGACAGGGCGGCCAGGCGCGCGCTGTTCAGCTACCTCACCGCCGAGGCTGCCGATGACTACATGGCGGTGATGCGGCTCTTCAGCGAGACGCTTCTGGCGGACCTGTCCGCGGCCGAGGTTGCCACGCAGCTGGTCGAACGCGGCCATGAGCTCGACACCGACACCGTCGAGACCCGATGCCGGCAGTTGGTCATCTGGGGCAACCTGGTGCCGTCCGTGCGTGAGACACGCGTGCGCACGGTTGCCGCGTACCACCGTTCCCGTTCCCGCTATCAGGTCTCGAAGCTGGGAGGCCGGCTTCACCGCGAGGCCGAGGAGATCATGCGGGCCACGGAGGGTGCTCGGGAGGTTGCGCGCGAACTGCTCGCGCGTGTCTCGGAAACCCTGCGGCTGATTCTTCTGCAGGTCTCCTACCGCGACCGGCCGATCGATTCCGAGCTGCTTGCCGGCCAGGTCACCGGTGTGTTCAACGACCACCGCCTGTTCCACGAGTCCGTCACGGACTTCTACGCCTACCTGTCCGGTGTCCTGACCCGTTATGACCTCGCCGGTGAGGAATACGCCCAGTTCAAGAACCTCCTGCTCGACTACGTCGACCTGATCGGCGCCGACGTCTCACGGAACGCGCCGGAGATTCTCGGCCGGCTGAAGACGCTGCTCTCCCCGTCCCTCATCGACACCCTTCTCGAGAATCTGCCCGAGCCACCGGCGACGGGCGATGCACTGATCGTCGTTGAACGTCTGCCAGGGCGTACCCGAGCGGAATGGGAGCAACTCGCCGCGTGGTATGGGGCGTCGAGCGTCCGTTCCGGCCCGGAACAGCTGCGCGTCGCGGCTCGCCAGGCGCTCGGCCAGCTGATCGCGAACGCGAAGCGGATGCTCGCCGCATCCGGGACCGGAGTTTCGCGTCGTGCCGACCTGCTCAAACTCGCCGGCTGGTTCCACTGCGCGGACAGCGAGACCGCACATCTCCTTTTCGACGCGGCTTTTGGCGCGTATCCGGCGCGCCACCTGCTGCTTGGGCCCGAGGAGCAGGACCTGCGGGCTGGGCCGAGCACGTCGTGGTGGGTGGCCGCGCCCGTCGACGTCCCGGTGTCGCTGCGGGAGCGTGGTGATCGCACGGTGCGGGGCCGGGCGTCCCGGGTACCCGACACGAAGGAGCAGACAGATCTGCTGATGAATGCGGCGCGGGAACGTGCACAGGCCCGGGAGGCGGCGGCCGCCGAGCTGCTCGCGGCCGGCTCGTTGCACCGCAGCCGGCTCAGCCGAGCCGCCCGGGACCTGCTGCTCGAGCTGCTACCCCCGGTACTCAGTGCCACGGCCGGCGGTGAGGCGGAGGCCGACCACCACGCCTCGGATCTGGGGCTGGCGTTGCGCGGTGTTCCGGCACGCGGCCAGCTGACTGTGATCAACGGTGACGACGGAACACTGACGGTTGACGGCCTTCTGCTGTCGGTCGTCCCGCTCGCCGGTCCCGGCCGGGCGCGCACGGCGGCGAGCGCATGAGGCCTACACCCGAGACGGGCACCGCGGCCAGCTCGGCGCGGGAACGAGTCGAGGCGGCCCGCGCGCTGCTGGCACATCCAGTGCTGACCGCCACGTCGCATCCCGACGAGCTCTCGTTCGTCCGCCTGCACGCCCCCGCGCTGCGCGGCATGTTCAAGGCGCAGCTGGGCTATGTGCTCGTCGTCGAGGCGTCGTTCGCCCGCCTGTTCAAGGCGCCGCTGGCACCCGGCGCACCCTCCCGGCCCGCGCGGCGCCGCGACAACAGTCCGTTCGCTCCGGTCACCTACACCCATCTGGCTCTGCTCTGCGCCGCGCTGCTCGCTCCCGGAACCGGCGAGATGATCCTTATCTCCGCGCTGATCGAGCAGGTGCGCGCGGACGCGGCGACCATCGGCGTGCGCGTCGGCGACACGCTGCCGGAGCGCCGCGCCCTGGTCACCGCCGTCGAGCTGCTGGTCCGCTGGGGAGTGCTGATCGAAGCCGATGGCACGGCCATGGCCTGGGGCGAACGGCAGATCGAGGAGGCCCTGCTCCATGTCGCCCGTAACCAGCTGCCGCAGCTGCTCGCCCGCTCGCTGACGGGTGTCGCCACCCCGGACGAGCTGCTCGCGCCCGACCCACAGGCGGCTGAGCAACCGCGGCGCTCGCTGCGCCGCCGGCTGGTGGAATGCCCGCTCGTCCGCCGTGAGGATCTCACCGATGCCGAGCGCGACGTGCTCTCCCGCGAACGCTCCGAGCTGACCCGGGCGCTGGCCGAGAACTTCGGCCTCACCCTGGAGGTGCGCGCGGAGGGCGCGCTCGCCTACGACGCCACCGGCTCGCTGACGGACGAGCCCTTTCCCGGCACGGGCACGATCAGGCAGGCGGCGCTGCTCCTGGTCGGCGCGTTGCTCGCGGAGCGGGAGCCGCGGCCCGGCGACACCGCCGTCCTGCGCGACGGGCGTGCGATCGCCGGTCTGGTGGTCGGCTGGCCCGACGTGGAGGCGACGCTCGCCCGGTTGTCGTCCCAGTACGGCAAGGCATGGAGCTCGGACGCGCTCGACGACCCCCGGCTGCTGCGGGACTCGGTCGCGGCGACGCTCGCGGAGGTCGGCCTGGCGTCGATCCTGCCCGGCGGGTTGGTGATCCATCCGGCCGCTGCTCGCTACCGCCCCCAGCCGATTGTCGCCCCGCCGACCCGCGCGGCCCGCCGCCTAGATAGCGGGCGGGCGGCCTACCACCCGGAGCTGGAGCTGTGATGCAGCAGACTCTCGCCCTCACCGAGGGCACCGAGGACAGGTTCGGCCCGACACCGATCAGGCGTCATCCCTATCGCTGGCGACTGTCCCGCGCCGGTTTCGTGAACGTGTGGCACTACTACGACAACACCTTCGACCTCTCCGGCGGCCGGCTGATCCTCCGCGGCACGAACGGTTCGGGCAAGTCCCGGGCGCTCGAGATGCTGCTGCCGTTCCTCCTCGACGCGGACCGGCGCAACATGGGCACCGGGACGGCGGTCCGCATGGAGGACCTGATGACCGCCGGTGCCGGGGAGCAGACGAACCGCCTCGGCTACATGTGGCTGGAACTGCGTCGGGACGTCGAGGCCGACGAGGACCCGGCCAGCGGATACCTGACCCTGGGAGCCCTGGTCCGGTTCTCGGCGAGCACGAAGGAAGCCAAGGTCTGGTACTTCACGACGGCACTGCGGGTGGGGCACGAGCTGTCGCTGCTCACCGCCGACCGCAAGCCGCTCGGCCGCAAAGAACTGGGCCAGGCCGTCGGCGAGGACCGGATCAGCGACGGACCCGAGCCGCACCGCGAACGGGTACGCGCCGAGGTCTTCGGCCTGACGGGCGGCGATGCCGGCAAGGAACGCTTCAACGGGCTGATGAAACTCCTGCACACCCTGCGTTCCCCGGACGTCGGCAACCGGATCGAGGAAGGCAGACTCCCGCAGATCGTCTCCGACGCCCTGCCGCCTCTGTCCGAGGAGGCACTGACGGACGCCGGTCAGCAGCTCGACGGCCTGACCAGCACCCGTGACGAGCAGCAACGGCTCGAAGCCGCGCACGGGCAGGTCGTGGCGTTCCTCGACAGCTACCGCAGGTACGTGGCCGGGGTGCTGACCCGGTCGCTGACCGGAACCAGGCAGCGTGCGGCGAGCTGCCTCGAGACCGAGGCCGAGGCGGTGCGCAGGCGCGCGATCGCCACCGGCCTCGAGTCCGAGCTCCTCGAGACGCTGGAACGGCGTCAGTTTTTGGCCGACCAGGTCTCCGAACTCGCGGCGGCGCTGGAGGCGCTCAAGGAGTCGGACCGTTATCGCGGTGCGAAGGAGCTCACCGAGCTGAGCGCGACGGTCAGTTCGCTCGCCGAGACCGCCCGGGCCAAGCTGGACCTGGCCCAGCTGCGTCGAGAGGGCGAGGTGGAGCTGGTCGGCGCGGCGAACGCCCTGCTCACCGACATGTCGACCGCGGTCGACGAGCTTTCCGAGCGGATCGACCAGGCCCGCGACCAGCTGACCAGGGTGCGGCTCACCGCCCACGAGCTGCCCGCATCGATCGGTCTGGTCCGGACGCCCCCGGAGCGACGGAGCGACCTTGTCCGCGTCCATCGGGACGCACCGCCCGTCCCGACGCTCCGGCCGGCGGCGGACGTGCCGCGCCTGGTCCCGGCGGATCTGATCGGCCTGCGGGCCGCGGCGGGCAGTTTGCGGGAGGCCGCGGACCTGCGGGCCGCGCGTGCCACCAGCCGCGCCGCGGACGCCCGGCGGCTGTCCGACGACCGGGCCGGCGTTCAACGGGCCGTGGAGACCGCGGACGACGCGGCCGTCGAGGCGGAGACCGCGGCGAGCCGCGCCGAGCAGCAGGCCGACGAGCGCGACCGAGAGGCTGTCGGCCTCGTCGAGAGCTGGCGGGCCTGGCTGGGGGACCCCAGAACGGGAGATCTCCTGGGCGACGTGGACTGGTCCGCCCAGCGGACCCTCGGCCCACTGCTGCTGGACCGACTGGTTTTGTGCGGCACCGAGGCGGACAGCCCGGTCGACCTGGCCGAGCTCGACCGGTCCGCGGACGACACCGCGACCGGTGCCCGTGACCGGCTGGCGGGCGAACTGCATCGGCTCGACGCCGACGACACGGCGGACCGGCGTGTGGTCGAGCTGCTCGTCACCGAGCGGCGGCAGCTTGAGGCGTCCCGCGACGATCCGCCGCTCGAGCCGTTCTGGGTCACCGCCGCTCGCGGCGCTGCCCTGTGGCAGTGCGTCGACTTCGCACCCGGCCAGTCCGCAGACGAGCAGGCCGGGATCGAGGCGGCGCTGCTCGCATCGGGCCTGCTGACCGCCACCATCGACGCCCGCGGCCAGCTGACCGCCACCAGCGGCCAGCTGCTCGTCTCGCCGATCGGCCCCCGGGCTGCCGTCTCCGTGGCCGGAAAGCTGGTGCCCGACCCGGCGGGTCCGATCGACCCCGGGGTGATCAGCGCGCTGCTGGGACGGATCGGTCTGGCCGACCCGTCCGCCGCCATGTGGGTCGCGCCCGACGGCAGCTGGGCGAACGGCCCGCTGCGAGGCCGCCACACGGTTCCGGCCGCACGGCACATCGGCGCCGCCGCCCGGCAGGCCCACCGGGTCCAGCGCCTGCGTGAGATCGGCGTGGAGCTCGAGGAGCTGGCCGCGGCGGCGCAAGCGCGGGCGGAACAGCGCGCCCGCATCGAGGAGCGCAAGAAGGCGATCCGGGGCCACCTGCGGTCGGCACCGCGGTCGAAGCCGCTCAGCGACGCCCGGGTCCGGGCGGCTTCCGAGGAGCGGCAGGCGACCCAGGCCGCGACGAAGGCCGGCAGACTGCGGGCGGAGGCCGACCGGCGGGCTGTCGCGCTGGCCGAGAGCGAGAAGGCGCATCGCGCCGCCTGCGCCGAGTTCGGCCTGCCCGTTGACGCCGACGCATTGGCCGACCTGGCGCGTGCCGCGACCGTTGCGGCCGGCACGTGCGGCGCAGTGATCGACCAGGTTGATGTCCTCACCGGTCTGGCGGAGCGACACCAGCGGGCGGTGGGCGCCCTGGCGACCGCGGCCGAGCCGCGGGGGCGGGCCGAGGGCGACGCGGAGCTCGCCTGGAACGGGTGGCACACCGGCGACACCCGGATCCAGGCGCTGCGTAGGGCGCTGGGGGCCGACCCCGCGCGGGTCCTCGAGGAGCTCAAGGCCATTGAGGCTGGCCAGGTCGCGGCGAAGCGGAAACTCGGCGCCGCGGAGACGGCCGTCGGCGAGCTGCGGAGCACCGCCGCGACCGCGGCCGCGCAGGCCGACAACGCCGATCAGAAGGTCCGCGACGAGCAGGCCGCCCTCGCCGAGCAGGTGGACGCCGTGCGGGCGCAGCTCGGGCAACCCGGTGTCGTCGCCTCCGCGTTCACGGCGAAGCCCGCCGAACCGTTCACCGACCACACCGCCGGGGCCGTCGCCGCGGACGCCGCCGAGCTGCTGGCCGGCCTGCGCAGGTCGCGGATCGAGGAGAACGCGCTGATCCGCGCCCAACAGGTGTTCGACCGGGAGATCGCAGCCAGCTACGAGGTGATCGTCACGAGGCACAGCGAGGTCCTGCTCTACGAACTGGCCGACGCGGACGGCCGCCGGCCGCTCGTCGAGGCCGCCGCCGACCTGGCGCGGAAGTGCGACCAGGGCCGGGAGGCACTGACCGAACGCGAACAGCAGGTGTTCACCGAGTTCATCCTCGGTGAGGTCGGGGAGGAGCTCCGCGGCCGGCTGTACCAGGCGGAGGACCTCATCACCGCGATGAACCGCAGCCTGCGGTCCATCCAGACCAGCCACGGCATCGGCGTCCGGCTCACCTGGAAGCTCGCCGCGGACAACGACGCCGCCGTCAGCCGGATCAGACAGCTCGTCATGACTGCCGCGTCGGTGCGCAGCCAGGCTCAGGACGCCGAGCTGCTCGAGCTGCTGCGCGAGAGGGTCGCCGCGGAGGCGCTCGCCGAACCGAACGGCGGATACGCCCAGTTCCTGCGGAAGGCGCTGGACTACCGCACCTGGCACACGGTGGAGGTCATCATCACCGGGCCGGAGCCGGGCCAGGAACGCCGGATCAGCCGGCGTGCGAAGCTCTCCCAGGGCGAGACCCGGTTCGTCTCGTACGTGACACTGTTCGCCGCGGTCGACGCGTACCTGTCAGGCCTCGACGACACAGCCACCGCGCTGCGGCTCATCCTGCTCGACGACGCCTTCGCCAAGGTCGACGATCCGACGATCGCCGAGCTGCTCGGTCTCCTGGTCCGCCTCGACGTCGACTTCGCGATGACCGGCCATGCGCTGTGGGGATGCGTGCCGCAGGTGCCTGCCCTGGACATCTACGAGATCTGCCGCCAGGACGGCGGCGGCCCGGCCGCGACAGTGCACGTGCGCTGGGACGGCCGTAACCGCCACTTCCTCCACTCCGCATGAAGTCCCCGCCCTCAGCGGCACTGCCTGCGCAGGTGCAGGCCTATCTCGAAGCGCCCGTGCTGCGGCCCCTGTGGGTCGCGGCACGGTCCCGACTGGAGCGCAACGGTCTGCAGGCGACCGGAACCCTCAAAGTGGACCTGGACGAGACCGCCGCCGCACAGTTGTCCGGTCTGCTGGGCGTCCGGGTCACGGTCGGGCCGAAGCGTCCCGTCGGACTCGCCGAACTCGACGCCGCACTGCGGCGTTCCAGAGCGGGCCGGGGTCTGGTGTCGGTTCTGGAGCACCTCGACGGCCGCCCCCTGCACGACCGGACCGCCGCGCGGCGCGCCACCGACGAGCAGTGGGCACAGGCCTGGCGGGGGCTCGACGAGGCGCTGGCCACCGCGGGCCTCGCCGGGGCCCCGTGGATCTCGGGCTGGATCGCGGATCTGAGGCGCACCGGCATTCTGACGCGCGCCGGAGCAGACACCGCGGGCCGCGCCCTGGCCTGCGCCGCCAGCACCCTCGGACTGCTGGCCCGCACGTCGGCGACGGGCCTCAGGACAGGCCTGGAGACGGGCCCCCGGACAACGTCGGGACCGTTAGGCGGTGACGACCCCGTCGGCTGGCAGATCGCCTCCCTCGCGACCGCGACGACAGGTGACGCTCATGGCCTGGACGACTCGCGGCATACGGCGGCGGCCGTTCTTCGGGCTGCGGCGATCGCCACAGGCCGCCCGGCGCCGTTGACCTCCGCACAGCGGCGCGAACTGTGGCACGCCCTCGGCGTCGCCACCGACGGCGTGTCCGGCACGGTCCTGGTCTGGTCGCTTCGGCCACCTGGCGACGACGCCTGGTCGGCGATGATGCGCCAGCGCCGGGACCTCGGCCTCGTCACCCACCTCACCCTGCATGAACTCGGGCGCGCCGGTGAGGTCGCCCTGGGCTCACCGGACCAGACGGTGTCGATCTGCGAGAACCCGCAGGTTCTACAGGCCGCTGCCCGGGCCGGGGCGCCGGCTCCGCTGATCTGCCTCTCCGGCAGCCCAGCGGAGGTCGGGACACGGCTGGTACAGGCCCTTGTCCTTGGCGGTGTCCCGGTGCGCTACCACGGGGACTTCGACTGGCCAGGGATCGCCATCGCGGGGCGCGTCCTCGCGCTGGGAGCGGCTCCGTGGAGGCTGTCCGCGAGCGACTACCTGGGGGCGGTGGGAGGCGTCGAAGCCTCCGGGGGCGTCCCGCTCGCGGGCAGCCCGGCCGCGACTCCGTGGGATCCCGACCTGGCCACGGCGATGGGCCGCACGGGGGTCGCTGTCCACGAGGAGTACCTGCTCGACATCCTCATCGCCGACCTCATGCACGACACGGAACGCCGCAGCGGCGGAGCGTGACGTTCATCTTGCCGCCGCGCCGGCTGCCCTTCCTCGAACAGGGTGAGCGTCAGTCGGGGCGGACGCCAGGCGCGTACTTCGGGACACGGAAGCTGACCTTCGTCCCGGCGCCGGGGGCCGTCTCGACGACCAGCCCGCAGTCGTCGCCGAAGACCTGGCGCAGCCGGGCGTCCACGTTGCCGAGGCCGATCGAGTCGCCGGCCGGGTCGCCGGCCAGGGCGCGGCGGATCACCTCGGGATCACAGCCGGCGCCGTCGTCCTCGACCCAGATGTGGGCCCGCGCGCCGTCGTCCATCGCACCGAGGGAGACCTTCCCGACGCCCGGCCGGCCTTCCAGCCCGTGCCGGACGGCGTTCTCCACCAGCGGCTGCACGCACAGGAACGGGACCACCACCGGCAGCACCTCCGGCGCGACGAGCACCTGCACCCGCAGCCGGGACCCGAAGCGGGCCTTCTCCAGCTCCAGGTAGCGCTCGATGTTGCGCATCTCGTCGGCGAGCGTGGTGAACTCGCCGCCGCGCCGGAAGGCGTACCGGGTGAAGTCGGCGAACTCCAGCAGCAGCTCACGGGCCCGCTCCGGGTCGGTGCGCACGAACGACGCGATCGCGGCCAGCGAGTTGTAGACGAAGTGCGGGCTGATCTGCGCCCGCAGCGCACGCAGCTCCGCCTCGACGGCCCGTGTCCGGGACGCCTCCAGCTCCGCCAGCTCGATCTGCGCGGACACCCAGCGGGCCACCTCCACCGCCGCGCGCACCAGGCTCGCACCGACGTCCGGCACGTAGGCGGCGAGGGCACCGACGACCTGGCCCTCGCTGGTCACCGGCACGATCACCGCCGCGCGCAGCGGGCAGGCCGCGTCGCCGCAGGCGATCTCCGCCGGCCCGAGTACCAGCGTGCGACCATCGCGCAGCACCGGCTGGGCGTGCCCGCTGGCCGCCGGCGCGTGGTGACCGCCGGAACCGTCCCACGCCAGCGTCGTGGCGGTGTCGACGAGGGCCACCGCGTCGGTGCCGAGCAGGGTGCGCAAATGCCGGACAGAGCGGACCGCGCCGTCCCGCGTCAGGCCAGCGCGCAGGTGCGGCGCGGCCAGCGAGGCGGTGTGCAACGTCGTGAAGGTGGCCCGGTCAGCCGGCGTCCCGAGATCCCGGCGGTGCCGACCGGCCCAGGACGGACGCCGCACCACCACCACAACCTTCAACGCCTGATGACAGGCACGCACCGGTACTGACGAGTATCCGCTCCGGAGCGGCGCGGGTCATCGGGGGGCTGCGGGCACGGGTCCATGGCTGTTGACCACGCTGACGGTGCCCCCCGCGAGCTGGTAGGACAGGCCGACCACCGCACATCGTCCCGCGGCGACCTCGGTCGCGAGCAGGACTGACCGGCCGACCAGGCCGTCCACCGTCCGCCGGATGTGCGTGTGCACGAACGCGTCGATGTCGGTGTGCCCGGCTGCCCTCGCGGACAGCACGCTTGGCATGACCCGCTCGACGAGGTCCCCGATATAGCCCGCCGGCGCCCTCCCGTCACGATCCGCCTCGGACGCCGCGGTGACAGCGCCACACGCGTCGTGCCCGAGAACGACGACGAGGGGCGCGCCGAGCACGCTCACGCCGTACTCGATGCTGCCGAGCACCTCAGGCCCCGCGACATGCCCGGCGGTCCGGACCACGAAGAGGTCTCCCAGCCCTCGATCGAAGATGATCTCGGCTGCCAGCCGCGAATCGGAACATCCGAACAGCACGGCGAACGGCTGCTGCCTGGGCGCCACCGCCGATCGCCGGTCGGCGTCCTGGTTCGGGTGCAGCCGTTCGCCCCGCACAAAACGCGCGTTGCCCTCCTGCAGGACCGCGAGTGCCTCGGCAGGTGTGGAGACAACGGGATCGAGATCGGACACGAACAGCAACCTACCGCTGGTCCGGAGCGTGACGGGCCTGATTGGGGCAACGACACCCGGCGTCGCGGTACTGCCTCCCGGCCCGATCGGCCTCCTCCCGGCCCGGTCGGCCTCGGCTACTCGATCTTCTCCGGTTCGGCGAAGCCCGCCAGGGCGTCGCGGTCCTCCGCCAGGGCGTAACCGGCCTTGACGGCGCTGGCTACAGCGGCGTCGTAACGCTGCTGGTAGGACGCCCGGTCCGGGTACAGGGCGGCGAGCCGGTCGGCGGGCAGCGGCTTCGCGGAGCCGAGCAGCGGCAGAGCACCGACGGGTCCGGACCGCACTCGGCTACGCGCCGCTTCCCGAGGGTCTGCGAAGCAAGGTTCAGGCCGCGATCGCCGGGATCGCCTGATCCGGGGCCGGTGTCAGAGCTGGCCGGCCCACAGGTCGGGGCCGAAGACCTCGTACCGGATGTTCTCGGCGGGCACGCCGCGGCGGAGCAGGCTGGCCCGGACGTCCCGCATGAACGGCAGCGGTCCGCACAGGTAGGCCCGAACGCCGTCCGGGACCGGGAGCTTGTCGGCGTCGATCAGGCCGGCCTCGACCCCGGGCTCGGGCGCCCCGTCGTGCTGCTCGTACCAGGTCAGCTCCTCGAACCCGCGCAGCTGGCGGCCAAGCATCCGCACCTCGTCGCGCACCGGGTGGGACAGCGCGGAGCGGTCCGCGTGGGCGACGACGACGCGCCGGTCCGGCCGCGTACGGGTGACGTGGTCGAGCATCGCGACCATCGGAGTGATACCGATTCCGGCACTGACCAGCAGCAGCGGGTCGAAGCTGTCGTCGAGGACGACGTCCCCGAAGGGCTGGCTCACGTCCAGCACCGTGCCGACATCGACGCTGTCGTGGATGAACGAGGAGACCGCCCCGTCCGGGTTGCCGTCCGCTCCACGCACCCGGCGGACCGTCAGGCGCATCCCGGCCCGTCCGGGGGCCGTGGAGATGGTGTACTGCCGCGGCTGCCGCTTTCCGTCCGGAAGGTCGACGGCGACCGACACGTACTGCCCGGCCTGCCAGGGCGGTGCCGGCTGGCCGTCCGCGGGGAGCAGCAGCAGCGAGATGACGTCGGGCGTCTCCTCGGTCCGCCGGATGACCTCCCAGGGGCGCCAGATGTGCCTCGGGTCCACCCCGGCCCGCTGGTAGATACGGGCTTCCTCGGCGATGAGCTGGCAGGCGAACAGCCAGTACACCTCGTCCCACGCGGCGGCGATCTCGGGTGTGACGGCGTCGCCGAGCACGTCGCCCACGGCGGCGAGCAGGTTCCGGCCGACGATCGTGTACTGCTCGGGGAGAACCCCCAGGGAGGCGTGCTTGTGGGCGATCCGCTCGAGCACGGGCTGGAACGACGGGGCCTGCGGGTCGATGAGCTGCGTGGCGTAGGCGACCACCGAGGCCGCCAGCGCCCGCCGCTGGTCACCGTTGGCCTGGTTGCCCTGGTTGAACAGGCGCAACAGCTCGGGGTGCGCGGTGAACAGCCGCGGGTAGAAGGCCGAAGTGATCTCGACGCTGTGAGCGGCGACGACCGGGGCGGTGGCGCGCACGACAGCGGCCGATTCGATGGAGAGCACGAGTCGTCCTCCTGACCCGGTTCCGCCGGCTACGGAACCTGAGGGGGTGGATAGGTCCGGGATGGATGAGGGGAGAAGCCCGGACGGGATGGAGCCGTCTGCACCAGGGCTGTCGAAGGCCGGCCCTGCTGACGGCGGGGCATCGAGGTGGGCGATGCACAGGTCTGGTTCGACGAACGGCACGACGCGCGGCACCAGCGGGCTGCCCAGTCGTTCGAGCAGGCCGGAGAGCAGGCCCGCGTGCACCGAACAGATGACGTCGGGGTGGACCGCCGCCACGGCGCGGAACGGGCAGGAGTGCAGCAGCATCCGCCGGCCCACCCCCGGGGTGCCCGGGGCACCCGGGGCGTCGGCTGGTTCGACTTCGGGGTCGAAGCCGAGTTCGGCGAACACCGCGGCCGCCTGGTCGACGGCGGTCGTCTGGTCGACGGTGCGTGCCTGTTCCGCGGGGCCGGAACCCGGCCCGGCGTCGGGTCCTTCGGCGGGAGCTGACGGGGGTTTCTCGACCTGTCGGCTGGCCCAGGCCTGTCCGGCCTGGCGCGCGATCCGGGCACGTTCGGCGGGGGTGTCGGCCAGGTTCTCCGCGAGCACGAACAGCAGCTGTTCGTGCTCGTAGCCGGCGCCGCCTTCGTCGCCGGCAGGATCGGTGGCCGTCGTACCGGCCGCGACGGGTGAGTAGGTCACCCTCGGTCGGCCGGGGGCGGAACGGGGTTCCGGCCGTGCGCTGACCAGGCCGGCTCCGACCAGGACGTCCAGGTGGAAGCGCACGGTGGAGACGGCGAACCCGGTCGTCTCGGCGAGTTCCCGGGCGTCGAGCGGCCGGCCGGCCGCTCGCAGGGTGGCCAGCAGACCGAGCCTGCTGTCCGTGGCCAGCGCGCCGTGCCGGCGGGCCCGCCCGCCGCCGCCGGTGCCGGGCTCGGCGTCACCTGCCGGGCGGACGTGCCGCGGTTCCGGATGCATCCGACCTCCCGATCTCGACACCTCGTAGAAGTTCGACGTCGGGAGCATAAGCACGAAGAAATTCGTTTTTACTATCAGAGTCGTTTTTATGGCATCCGTCACAGCCGCTGGACAGGAAGCGCTCAGCTGGGCACGTGCTGTGCCCAGCTGAGGGGGCCGGGATGGTGGTGGCGGCGGGCCGGGGGCAGCCGACTGCGGTCTTGCCGGGCCGGGGCTCGGCGGGTCAGGCCGTGGTCGCGAGGGCCCGGTGGCCCTGCGAGTGGAGGGTCAGAACGGGGGCAGCCAGCCGGGTGAGGCCGACGATGGCCGTCCGTATCCCCTAGCTAGCTGACACTGCCCGGCTCGGCGAAGGCCGCGAGGGCGGTGCGGTCCTCCGGAAGGGCGTAGCCGGCGGTGACGGTGCTGTCGACGGCGGCGTCGTAGCGCTGCTGGTAGGTCGCCCGGTCCGGGTAGAGCGCGGCGAGCCGGTCGGCGGGCAGCGGCTTCGCCGAGCCGAGCAGCAGGCAGAGCACCGACGGGTCCGGACCCTGCGCGCCGGACAGCGCGGCGACCGGCACGTCGACCGGTGGGGTGCGGATGCCGCCGAGCGCGATGCCGTCGGCGTCCCGGCGGATCTGCGGGGACGCGCCCGTGGCCACCTCGATGAGCGGGGCGGACTTCGGGGCCTTCCCGGTGGTGATCCAGGTCGTGAGCGCCCGCAGGCCGGCCTTGGCGACCACGTGCATCGGCCCGTTGTTGATCGGCACGCCGCAGTTCATCGCGTCCGCGTTCGGGCCGAGCAGGTGCGCGTCGGCGTGCGCGGTGCCGGCGACCTCCCACAGTCGGAACCGCTCGCTGTCGGGCTGGCGGGCCTTGTACGAGTTGAGCACGCCGAGCAGGTCGGACTCGGTCTGCGCGTTGAGGATCGGGGCGTCCAGGTCGGTGCGCAGGGTCGTCGGCGCGCCCTGCAGGGCGCCGGCGAGGTCGGCCGGCTGGTCGGCGCCGACCAGCGGCAGCCCGGCGGCTCCGCGGCTGTGCACGAAGAAGCCGTCGAACTCGGCGGTGAGCGGCTGCACGCCGTTGATGTAGGTGACGAGCGCCGCCGCCGACTGTGACTCGCCCGCCGCGACGACGACCGACGGCTTCGCCCCGTCGAGCCCGGCGCCGGTGCCGACCGCGCGGGCGACCTGGGTGTAGATGTCGAACGAGAATCCGTCGCCGGGATGGGTGAGCGTCCCGTAACGGGCCGGGTCGATCGCGCGCAGGCCGCGCCCGGCGATGCCTTCGGCGCCGGGCGCGGTCACCAGTACCGGCCCGCCGACGATGCCGATGCGCTGCGCCGAGACCCCGACCCAGACGTCGCCGCGCCGGGTGATCTCCTCCTGCAGGCTGGTCCACTCCGGGTCGGCGTCGACCCCACCGCTGACGTTGAGCCATTCGACGACGACGGTTCCGCTGAACCGCTCGGTCCGCGCCGGCCGGCGCACCAGCACCCGGGTGCGGTAGGGCGCGGTGCCGTCCGGGGCGAAGGTCCACCTGCCGTCCTGGCTCAGCTCCCCTTCGGAGCGGTAGGAGGTGGCGGTGCCCGCGGCGACGTACTCGTGCTGCACGTAGCCGGCGGGCGCCAGGTCCGCGGGTGTCGGCGACCCGATGAACACGCCGTTGCCGCCGGTGAGCTCGGCGGACAGGTCCGCCGCCGGCCCGTCCGCCCGTGGCGTCGTCCGGGTGACCGCCCGCGGTGGTGCCGTCGAGCCGGCTGAGGCGCCCTCGTGCTCGGACGACGTCCGTCCGGCGGAGTCGGGGCGTTCGCCGGTGATCGGGTCGGAGCAGGCCGCGAGCATCGGCAGCAGCAGCGCCGCGACCACCAGCGCACCCACACGTACACCCATACGCGGAGCCACGCCCGCATCGGTACCCGCACGGGACGTGTCGCCGCGGCCCGACCGGTGTAAGCGCGGTCCTTCCGCGCCGCGCGGGATTGGCGAGGAGCTGGCCCGCCTGCGCAGGGCGGCGGACGAGCCGGTCCGCCGGAAACGAGATGCAGTCCGCAGATCTGTCATAGGTACCTCTCTGAAAGGCTTCGCCACCAGCCCGGTGTGACGTGTCCGAGAGCCTGCCGCCTGCCCCGGTGAGGATCAACTCGTCGGCAGCAGCCAGGCACCCCGAAAGTCAGCCAGGCACCCCGAAAGTGAGGCGCGCCCACGGTCGGTCGGGCGGACCGGACGATCTCCGCGGCGTCCCGGCTCGCCGGGAAGTGGCACTACCGGGCCAGTCGGCCGGTAGTTTGCTCCTTCTGCCGGCTGACAGCCTTCTGCTGGCTGACAGTGGCACGCCGAGGCGACGGACTCGCCGACGGCAGCAGCCGAGAGGGGTTTCATGGCCGGTGTGGAGATCTTCACCGACGGGGCCTGCAGCGGCAACCCGGGCCCTGGCGGCTGGGGCGCCGTGCTGCGCTACGGAACACACGAGAAGACGCTGTACGGCGGGGAGGCCGCCGACACGACGAACAACCGGATGGAGCTGCTCGCCGCCATCAGGGCGCTGGAGGCACTCACTCGCCCCTCCGCGGTGCGCCTGCACACCGACAGCCAGTACCTGCGCAACGGCGTCAGCGGATGGCTGCCGCGCTGGAAACGCAACGGGTGGCTGACCGCGGACAAGAAGCCGGTCAAGAACGCCGACCTCTGGCAGCAACTGGACGTCCTGGCCGGCCGGCACACCATCGAATGGCTCTGGGTGAAAGGGCACGCGGGTCATCCCGACAACGAGCGCGCCGACCGGCTCGCGAACCGCGGAATGAAGGAGGCCCGAACGCCCACGAAGCGTTCCGGTGTTACCTCGGGTTGATCCACTCCGTCCAGATCGTGGCGGCGTGGTGGCAGGGCCGGGGCGGGCGAAGGGGACGGTGGGTCGGTGGCTGGGCTGGAGCTGTTGGCGGAGAGGTTCGGCGAGCAACGGCCGTACCTGCGGTCGGTCGCGTACCGCCTGCTCGGCTCGTGGGACGACGCGGAAGACGCGGTGCAGGAATGCTGGGTCCGGCTGAGCCGATCCGACGTCGGCGAGGTGCTGAACCTGCGGGCCTGGCTCACCACCGTCACCAGCCGGATCTGCCTGGACATGCTGCGGGCCCGGGCAAGCCGGCGGGAGCAGTCCCTCGACGGGGATGCGCCGCTGGACATGCACCTGCCCGATCCGGTTGTCGCCCCGGTCACGGGCGCTGACCCCGAACGCGAGGCGCTGCTCGCCGACGCGGTCGGGCTCGCCCTGGACGTCGTCCTCGGGACGCTCAGCCCGCCCGAGCGGATCGTCTACGTTCTGCATGATCTGTTCGCTGTCCCGATGGCCGACATCGCCGTGATCCTCGAGCGGACACCGGCGGCCACCAAGCAGCTCGCGAGCCGCGCCCGCCAACGGGTCCAGGGCCGCGTCCCCGGTCCCGTCCCCGTCGGCGCCGGAGCCGCGGGGCATCCGTCCTCGGCGGCGGACCGGGCCGCCGCGCACGCCGTGGTCGAGGCGTTCTTCCGGGCCGCCCGCAGCGGCGACTTCGAGGCTCTCCTCGGGGTGCTCGCCCCGGACGTCGTTCTGCGCGCCGACGGCGGTGCCGCCCGGCCGGCTGTCACCGCGGTGGTGCGCGGTGCCGCGGCGGTGGCCCGCCGAGCGCTGATGTTCGCCCGCCCCGACGCGGCCGTCCATCCGGTCCTGGTCCACGGCGAGGCGGGTGTCGTCGTGACCGTCGCCGGGACGCCCGTGTCGGTCATGGGCTTCGCGGTACGTGTCGGCACCATCGTCGCGATCGACGTGCTGGCCGACCCAGCCCGTCTCGAGCGGCTGCACCTACCGGACCTGCCCGTGACGTAGGCGTTTGTGCCGTGCGGGGCGGTTCCGCGGAACCGCCCCGCACCGGCGACCACCACCTGATCCGGTCAGCTCCAGGTCGTGCCCGCGGGCTCCTTGATCGTGGTGTTGATCCGGTTGAAGAAGTTCGTCGTCGCGATCATCAGGATGATGGCGGCGAGCTGCTGCTCGTCGTAGTGCTTCGTCGCGTCCGCCCAGATCTCGTCGGTGACCTGGCCGGGCCGGTCGCTCAGGCGGGTGACCGCCTCGGTGAGCACGAGCGCGGCCCGCTCGGCGTCGTCGAACAGCGGCGAGTCGTACCAGCCCGCCGTCGCATGAAGCCTCTCGTCGCTCTCCCCGGCCTTGTGCGCGTTCGTCACGCCCGCGTGCACGCAGGCCCCGCACCCGTTGATCTGGCTCGCCCGCAGATGAACGAGCTCCATCGTCCTCGGGTCCACCCCGCCCGCGGCCATCGCCTTGTACAGGGCCTGTATCGCCTCCATGCCATGGGGAAGCAGCAGAGCCGGGTTCTTCATCCGTGCCTGCATCGTCATCCTCTTTCACTCCCTGCCGAGATGTTCCTTCTCGCGGCTGACAGGGAGGAGACGGACGGGATCGCACGGAGGTAACACGGCGACCACGGCCGGCCGACCGCGTCGGCTGGGCGGGCGCGTCGGCTGGGCGGGCGCCGCGGCCCCGGTGGCTGAGTCGAGCCCGGGGCCGCGGCCGTCCGCCCCGCGTCAGGCGGCCTGGGCCTTCCTGCGGTCCCGTTCGAGGTAGAAGAGGGCGGCCTCGCGGATCTCGTCCGCGGTGGGGGAGGGCTCCCAGCCCAGCTCGCGTGTGGCCTTACTGTGATCCAGCGGCGGCATGAAGTGCGTGAGCCGCACGCTCACGCTGTTCATCACGGTGTCGCGCCGCAGCACCTTCTGCCCGAAGTCGCCGAGGCGGCCGATGACCTTCATCACCGGGATCGGGATCCCGATCCGCGGCGGCTTCACCCCGCCGGTCTCGGCGGCGATCGTCACCAGTTCCTTCCAGGTCATGTAGCTCTCGCTGATGATGTACCGCTCGCCGATCCGGCCCTTCTCCGCGGCGAGCAGGAACGCGCGGGCGGCGTCCCGGATGCCGACGACCTCCATCGACGCCTTGCCGAAGTAGATCGGCATCTTGCCGCGGGCGGCCTCGGCCACCAGCTGGCCGTGCGGTGAGGCGTGGTCGGGCGCCCCATAGGTCGTCGACACGTTCATCACGACCCCGGGCAGGTCACGCTCGCGGCAGTACTGCAGGACGAGGTCCTCGGCGTCGGCCCGTGCCTGGATGTACGGCCCGCCCAGGTGCTTCCAGGTGTGCGGATCGTCCTCGTCGGCCGGGCCGCCGTCGTCGGAGCGGCCGATCGTGCCGACGGTGCTGCAGAACACGAAGCGCCGCACCTTCGCCTCGACCGCGGCGTCGAGCACGTGCCGCAGCCCCTCGACGTTCGTCGCGAACAGGGGTGCCGGGTCGCGCAGCCAGGCCCGGGCGTCGACGATGCAGTAGTAGACGGTGTCGACTCCGCGCATCGCCTCCAGTAACGCGGCGTCGTCGGTCAGCTCACCGTGGACGCGCTCGACCTCCAGGTCGTCGAAGGCCACCGTCGAGCTCGTCTTGCGGATCCAGACCCGCACGTCGTCGCCGCGTTCCGCCAGCTGCCGCGTCACATGCGAACCGAGGAAACCGCTCGCCCCCATCACCAGTTGTGTATCGGCCACGAACCGACCTCCTTCTCACCCGATCTGCCGGCCTGCCGGTCTGCGACACCCGCGGCGGTCTCGTTGGCAGGCCCGAGAACGTCGCCTTCAAGCGCGTTGATACACGTTGTCGGGATTGTCGCGCACCTACCCGGTCAGCTGCCGACTGGCGGACCGCAAACAGGCGGGACGTCCCCGCTAAGGGAGCGGACATGGCGGCCGGACGGCCGGACGAGGCCGGACAGCAGCGCGGTGCGGGTCGCCCGCTGGCGGTTCCTTCACATGGGTCTGCGCGCAGATCTCGGCGAGGGTGTCACGCAGGCCCTCGGCGGTGCCGCGGACCACCCCGGACAGTGGTGTCGCCGCCGCCGCGTAGCTGATCTCGCCGGCCCTGGCCGCGGGGCGATCGTTGTGGACGTAGGAGACCAGGCGCCCGGCGTAGCGGTCGGGGTCGAAGTCGACGCTGGTGCCCTCGGCGCGATGGTGCGCGGGGAAGACGAACCAGCCGTACCAGTGCGCCGAGGGCCGGGTGGGGGGCTCGGTGATGGTGCGGTGCAACTGGTGGGCCAGGTCGACCTGGTAGAGGTTGACGCCGGTGCGCAGCTCGAACGTCTCCGCGACGCCGGCCCCGCCGACCCGGCTCGCCGTCTCCAGGAACAGGAACCGGCCGTCGCCTGTCCGGATCAGCTCGAAGTGGAAGGCGCCGTCGCGCTGGCCGAGGACGGGCAGTGTGCGGCGCAGCAGCGCCAGCGCCTCCGGTTCGTCCGGGGTCTGCGCGGAGCCGAGCGGGCTGCCGTGGGCGAAGTTCAGGCAGTCCCCGACGTAGACGCTGCTCGTCACGGTGCGGACGACGCCGTGGCGCAGGTAGCCGTCGAGGTGCCAGATCTGGCCGGGCACGAACTGTTCGACGAACACATCGGACGTGTCGGATGCCGCCGGGTGCGCGGCGAGGCGGTCGAGGATCTGCCGGGCGTCACCGGTCTCGATGCCGGTGCTGGACGCCTCCAGCCTTGGGTTTGATCAGATACGTGCCGGTGGTGGGCGGGTTGCGG
>NZ_ADGX01000123.1 GCF_000177675.1 Parafrankia sp. EUN1f | reverse complement strand
AGATCTGGTTGACGTAGGCCTGGCCGGGCCCGTTGGGGCACCGGGGCGTCGGGGTGGTCCGGAAGGCGACGAGGAAGCCCTCGACGTGTTGGCGGGTGATGTCCTCGGGCCCGGCCGGGCGTGGCAGGACGGGTCGGCCGTGTGCGTCGACGGTGTCGCTGCCGGGCTCGTCGGGGAGGGCCAGGAGCCAGGCGACGAACAGCCGGCCGGCGTGCAGGTAGATCCGGCGGGTGTTCGCGGCGCGGCCGGCGCTTTCCAGGGACAGATCCCAGGTGGCCAGGAGCAGCCCCCACATCGGGTCGTCGACCTGGGGGCCGTGGGACAGGGGCCCGCCGGGCTGACGGGGGGTGTCGGTGATCGTCGAGGTTGGCACGGGGTGGGAGCGTAGGCAGCGGACCGTGCCCTGACAACTCGCAATCGTGCCGAATTAATCGCTGTGGGAACGGTGAGCCCGGAGCCCCTTGACGGGGCATGATCGGGATTAATAGTCTCCATGGCTGTTCAGCCGCCATGTGGAGAGGGGTGGGTGGGCGCGGCAGGGATCGAACCTGCGACCACTCGCTTGTAAGGCGAGCGCTCTCCCGCTGAGCTACGCGCCCGGGAGGATGCCAGCCTACGCAACAGAGCGCCTGCATCGGCAGCATTCGTCCGGCTGCACGGTGCCCCTTCCGTCAGGAGAGTCACCGTGCCAGGTCGAAACGTTAGCGGATGATCGCGGGTTTTGGGTCAGGAGACCGGTCGTGGCCTCCCGAACATGCGCGCGAGGGCGGCGCCGACGTCGGCGGCGAGGGCTCCGTCGCGGTCTGGGAGGCTCCCGGGCGCGCCTGTGCCCGGCGAATGCGCGAGGGGGCGTTCGGCTTCGTCCTGCGCCGCCTCAGAGCGCTTGGAGGCGTCCGCCCCCACGGATGGGCCCATTGCCGCGGGTTGGTCTCTCGCGGCCGCGAGCGGTGGCACCAGCGGGCTCGGCGGGTCGCCTGCCGACGAAGGGCGCTCGGCTAGCTGCGGCTGCGGCTGCGGCGAAGGATGCGTCGGCGGGTGCTGCGGGACGACGTCCGTGAGTTCGGGTGTGTGGCGGTCGGGCTCCTTGCGTTCGCCGCAGTCGCGGCACAGGACCGTTCCGAGCGCCTTCGCCAGGCGGGTCGAGGCGCACCTGTTGCACCGGTCGAGGATCGCGTCCCAGTCCGGGGCGGGGCGGCAGGTCGGGCAGACCAGAACCTGTTCACCGCTGATCACGACGCGGTGCCAGGGACTTGATCCCCGGACCGGGTCGGTCTGACGCTCGCTGCAACGGAAACACGGCATGAGGTTCACCGTCCTCACGAGACCGGCGGAGCACGTCGACCGTGGCGCGCCTCGTTGGGCTCCCCCGCGGCTTCCTGGCTGGCCAGGTGTTCCGGCGAGGAGCCCGACGGGGCGGGATCGCCCGCCCGTCGGCTCCTGCGGACTACAGCGAGGCGAGCGCCTTGAGGTACTCGGCCTGGTCACGTGCGTCCGGAATGTTGTTCACAACCTTCCAGCGCACCTTGCCCTCCTTGTCGATGATGAAGGTCCCGCGCAGGGAGATGCCCTTCTCCTCGTTGAAGACCCCGTAGGCCTTGGCCACATCGCCGTGCGGCCAGAAGTCCGCGAGCAGGGGGAACTCGTAGCCCTGCTGGTCCGCCCACACCTTGTGCGCGAAGGCGGAGTCGACGGAGATGGCGAGCACCTGCACGTCGTCGTTCTGGAAGGAACCCAGGTCATCCCGGACGGAGCACAGCTCGCCCTGGCAGACCCCGGTGAAGGTCAGCGGGTAGAACAGGAGCACAACGTTGCGACGGCCCCGGAAGTCGGACAGGGTGACGACCTCGTTGTTCTGGTCCTTCAACGAGAAGTCGGGGGCGACGGCTCCGACGTCGACGGTCACGAGCTGTTCCTCTCGATTGCGGTTGGTTTCGCGTTCTTGGGTGCTGCTCGACCTCGCGGTCTTCGCGACCAGTCAGTCCTCTCCGCCAGCATGCCACCGCCGGCCACGCCCTTGGCGTCCGGCCACTATCGGTGTGCCGGATCGGGCGTGCCGCCCCGATGCCCCGGCGCCCTGCGCCACGACCTGCTCTCCCGCTCTTCCCCGAGGTGGGACGTCCCACGTGGGCCCTCGGGACGCGGCGCAGGGCACGCCGGGCACCGTGGGGCTCCACGACGCCCTGGCTGTCAGGAGATCACAGTGACGACACATCGTCAGGGCTGCCTGGCACCGCACGGGGAACGACGAACGGTCCTGCAGGGCAGGACAGGGACAGTGGGCGTGGGCGCGTCATCCTGCGCGGGGCGGTGGTCTTCCGGCCGCCGACACCGGCGCACCGGGAGCGCCGGGAGCACCGGCGAGAGCTCGCTCCGACTCCGAACCGTACAAATCCAGATACGGAGAGCACATTTACGCTCAACGATCCCACAGGAAAGCGCCGGAACGGGTTTCCGGCACTCCGGTGTCCTAGTCTGACCGGTCAACGGCCTCGATAACAATCGAGCCGGACAACTACAGAAGACTACTGGGGCGGTATCCGCTTCCAGCCGGTCACTGCTCGCGGCCAGGCCGGGAGCGAAACCGCATGACGGCGCGTCGGGCGCCTGCGGTCCGAACAGCAGGGAGGTCGTGTCCACCTTGACCAATCAGATGCCGCCGCCCGGCCCGCCTGGCTGGGGGCAGGGCAGCCAGGGAGGGCCCGGCGGCCCTCCACCCGGGTTCGGCGGCCCGCAGGGCTATTCCAACCCGCCCGGCCAGTTCGGCGCTCCGGGCCCAGGTAACGCCCCGCCGTACTCGGACCGGACGGAGCCGTACGCACCGAGCCCGTACCCGCCGAATCCCTACCCGCCGCAGCCCTACCCGGGAAACCAGACCTATCCGGTGCCTCCCGGCTACGGGCCGCCACCCGCCGGCGCCTCGCCGGTCGGCGCCGGCGTTCTGGGCAAGCGACGGAACCCGTTCGCCGTATGGCTCGGGCTGCCGATCATCACGCTCGGCATCTACAGCCTTGTCTGGGTCTACAAGACCAACAAGGAGCTCTCCGCGTACAACCCACGCATCCAGGTCAACCCGGCGTTGTCGGTGCTGGCGTATGTGATCGGCTGGGTGTTGATCGTCCCGCCCTTCGTGGCCACGTGGCGGCTGGGCACCCGCACCCGGGATGCCCAGCGCGCGGCCGGGCTCCCCGAGCTCAGCCCCGGGGTGGCCTTCGTGCTGTGGCTGGTCGGCGGAGGCGCCCTGTACCTCCAGTACGAGATCAACAAGATCTGGGCCCGTTACCCGGGCGCGGTCGAGGGCCAGCAGGTCCCGCTGAGCTTCTGAGGGGCTGGCGACAGACGGCTCAGAAGCGGTACTTCAGCGCTTCGGTTCCCAGATCGGGCCGGGGCGCTGAAGGCCATCGGGCCGGGCCGGCTGACGGGCGTTGTGCGGTGGCCTGGCGTTCTTGTGTGCACGGCCATCTCGTGCGGACACAGCCCGGCCGCCCGCTGCGCCTCAGGCCGCCGTCTGGGCGCACGCGAGCAGCCGGGTTGGCGGCACCGAGAGCCGCCAACCCGGTCACTGCCGGCACCGGGCCGTCAGCGGTGGCGTACCCGCTGTGACTTGGGGGCCGCCAGCCGCATCCCGGCCCATTCGGCCGCGACGCTGACTGTGCTGGTCTGAACGAGGCCCGCGGTGGGCACAGCGTCGAGGACGTCGCTGGGCTCGACGTGACCTTCGCGACCCGCCTTGGGGGTGAGCAGCCAGATCACGCCCTCCTCGGACAACTGCCTGCGCGCGTCGATGAGGGCGTTGGCCAGATCGCCATCGTCCTCACGCCACCACAGGAGGACGACGTCGACCACGTCGTCGGAGTCCTCCGGCACAAGCTCGGTGCCACTCGCCGTGGTGACCGCGTCAAGCAGGTCCTGGGCGATGTCGTCGTCCTCGTTGAGCGACTGGACCAATGTGCCGGCCGCGACTCCCAGACGTTCCGCACGGCGCTGACCCTCGGCGTTCGCCGCGGTCGGACTCACCCTCCGCTACCTCCTGCTCGTCTACATAACGCTTCGCTGTGGCGAGGCGCCCGGTCGTGGGCGGACCGGTCGGCGACGATCCGCTCGCGCGACCCGCCGTGGGCCTAGTCCACCGGACCATCCGGTGGGTGCGCAAGTGCCACGCCGGGGGTTGTGGACAAGCAGGGGGATGCCGGCCGTTCCACAACGATCTCCGCTGACACAATCTCGCTACCCACAGGCCGTCACGTCAACCCGTCACAGCAAACCCGCCGACACGATGTCACCATCGTTCCAACCTGCGGGAATGTGATGTGGGACGCCTTGGCGGCCGAACCCTGCCCGACTCCTGCGCCGGACCGGCGGGCGCGCCGGTCACCGGGCGTGCGGTCAGCCTGCGAGGAAGGACAGCCGAACCGTCCGATCCGGGTTGTCCACGTTCAGGTCGACGAGTGCGACTGACTGCCAGGTGCCCAGCGCGAGCCGACCGTCGAGAACGGGAACGGTCACCGACGGTGGCACGATGGCGGGCAGCACGTGGGACCGGCCGTGCCCGCGCGAACCGTGGGCATGGCGCCAGCGGTCGTCCGCCGGGAGCAGTGTCGCCAACGCGGCGAGCAGGTCCTCGTCGCTGCCGGAGCCGAGCTCCAGAATCGCCACGCCCGCGGTGGCGTGCGGCACGAAGACGGACAGCAGCCCGTCCCCACGGCCGGCGACGAACTCCGCGGCCCGGTCGGTGAGATCGACGACCCGGTCATGACGGCCCGTGTGCACCGTCATTGTTCTCGTCTCCACCTTCGACGTCCTTCCTCCGTTACCCACCGACACTCCAGTGTCGCCGCGGCGACGTCCGGGGTCCGCCCTGACCCACGCATGCCGACCCACCAGCGCCCGCTCTGTGGTCCGCGCCGTGGTCCGCGAGCCACGGGCCGCACGCGGGGCCCAGCCAGCCACCCAGGCCTTCGCACGGCCGCCCGCACGCCGGCCGTGCGGGCGGCCGTGCGGGCGGCCGCACGCCGTCAGCCACACCGTCGGCGCGGGCCACCGTCCGGGTCGTCGTGCCGCCTGTCACTGCGCTCTGCTCTGCCAGCCGGCCCGTTATGGACCGATTGGGTTTGTCACACGGCTGTGCGGGCGCTCGCGCGGGCCCCGGGCGCGGTCGACTCCAGGGCCAGCCCTCGCGCACACGGTGCGCAGCCAAACGAAGCATGACGTCTTCCGCGATCCGCGATCCGAGCCGAACCTGGTGCAGCAATCACGACAACCGGTTGCTAGATGCTGACTGATGGTCATATCGCCACGATGCATCCGGTGATATCGGGCCCTGTCGATCCAGTTTTGTTACCAATCAGTAGGCAGGGCGTGCGTGACGGCAGTGTCGAGACGGAGCACGATAGTGAGGAGGCATCGGCCAGGAGCTACGGAGAGCAGGAGTTAGGCGTGGCGCAGGACACAACACGGAAGTTCTCGGTGATCACCGACGGGCTCCCGAGCCAGTTGCCGGACATCGATCCGTCCGAAACCAGCGAATGGCTTGAGTCCCTGGATGCTGTCATCGAGGAGTCGGGGCGGGGCCGCGCGCGGTTCCTCATGCTCAAACTCCTCGAGCGAGCACGCGAGAAGGCTGTAGGCGTACCGGCTCTGACGAGTACGGACTTCATCAACACGATCCCACCCGAGCAGGAACCCTGGTTCCCGGGTGACGAGCATGTGGAACGACGCATCCGCGCCTACATCCGCTGGAACGCCGCCATCATGGTGAGCCGCGCCAACCGTCCCGAATACAACGTCGGCGGGCATATCGCGACCTATGCGTCGAGCGCCAGCCTTTACGAGGTCGGTTTCAACCACTTCTTCCGCGGCAAGGACCACCTGACCTCCTCGCCCGGCAGCGACTCCGGCGACCAGATCTTCATCCAGGGCCACGCCTCGCCCGGTATCTACGCGCGCGCCTTCCTGGAAGGGCGCCTCACCGAGGCACAGCTGGACGCCTTCCGGCGGGAGGGCGAGCCGGGCGGGCTGTCGTCCTACCCTCACCCGCGCCTGATGCCGGACTTCTGGGAATTCCCCACCGTCTCCATGGGCCTCGGCCCGATCGATGCCATCTACCAGGCGCGTTTCAACCGCTACCTGCTCAACCGGCAGATCAAGGACACGTCCCGCAGCAAGGTGTGGGCATTCCTCGGTGACGGTGAGATGGACGAGCCGGAGTCGATCGGCGCACTCGGTGTCGCCGCCCGCGAGGAGCTCGACAACCTCATCTTCGTCGTCAACTGCAACCTGCAGCGCCTCGACGGTCCCGTCCGCGGCAACGGCAAGATCATGCAGGAGCTGGAGTCGACGTTCCGCGGCGCCGGCTGGAACGTCATCAAGGTCGTCTGGGGCCGTGACTGGGACCCGCTGCTCGCCCAGGACACCGACGGCGTCCTCGTGCACCGGATGAACACCACGCCCGACGGCCAGTTCCAGACGTACTCGACGTCGGCGGGCGACTACATCCGGGAGAACTTCTTCGGCGCGGACGCCCGGCTGCGCCGCATGGTCGCCGGCCTCACCGACGACGACCTGCGCAAGCTCTCCCGCGGCGGCCACGACTACCGCAAGCTCTACGCGGCCTACAAGGCGGCCACCGAGCACACCGGCCAGCCCACCGTGATCCTCGCCCACACGATCAAGGGCTGGACGCTGGGCAAGGACTTCGAGGGCCGCAACGCCACGCACCAGATGAAGAAGCTCACCAAGTCGGAGCTGAAGGAGCTGCGCGACCGGCTCTACCTGGACATCCCCGACGCGGCGCTCGACGGCCACCTGCCGCCGTACTACCGCCCCAGCGCGGACTCCGAGGAGATCCAGTACATGCGGGAGCGCCGGGCTGCGCTCGGCGGTTCCATCCCCCGCCGGGTCGTCCGGGCCCGCCCGCTCACCCAGCCGCCGGCGTCGATCTTCGACGAGCTGCGCCGCGGTTCGGGCAAGCAGCCGGTGGCGACGACGATGGCCTTCGTCCGGCTCCTCAAGGACCTGATGAAGACCAAGGAGATGGGCGCCCGGTTCGTGCCCGTCATCCCGGACGAGGCGCGCACGTTCGGCATGGACGCGATGTTCCCCACGGCGAAGATCTACTCGCCGCACGGGCAGCGCTACGAGGCCGTCGACCGTGAGCTGCTGCTGTCGTACCGGGAGTCCGAGGTCGGCCAGATGCTGCACGAGGGCATCAGTGAGGCCGGCTCGATGGGCTCGGTGATCGCGGCGGCCACGGCCTACTCCACCCACGGCCAGTACATGATCCCCGTCTACGTCTTCTACTCGATGTTCGGGTTCCAGCGGACCGGCGACCAGATGTGGGCGCTGGGCGACCAGCTCGGCCGTGGCTTCCTGCTCGGTGCCACCGCCGGGCGCACCACGCTCAACGGTGAGGGCCTGCAGCACCAGGACGGGCACTCGCTGCTGCTGGCGTCCACCAACCCGGCGTGCGTGTCGTACGACCCGGCGTTCGCGTTCGAGGTCTCGCACATCGTCCGGGACGCACTCGACCGGATGTACGGCGAGCGGGACGAGAACGTCTTCTACTACCTGACCGTCTACAACGAGCCTGTTCCGCAGCCGGCGGAGCCGGCCGGGCTCGACCCGGCGCAGATCCTCGCGGGCATGTACCGTTTCCGCACCGCCGACGAGCTCACCGGTGGCGACGGCGCGACCCCGGGCGCGGCGGGCGACTCGTCCACGCCGCGGGCGCAGATCCTCGCCAGTGGCACCGGCATGCGCTGGGCGCTGTCCGCCCAGGAGATGCTGGCCGCCGACTACGGCGTCGCCGCCGACGTGTGGTCCGTCACGTCGTGGAACGAGCTGCGCCGCGAGGCCCTCGTCTGCGAGCGGCACAACCTGCTCCACCCGGAGGAGGCTGCCGCGGTGCCCTACGTCAGCCAGATCCTCGCCGGTGCGCCTGGCCCGGCCGTCGCGGTCTCCGACTGGATGCGCGCCGTTCCGGACCAGATCTCGCGGTGGGTGCCGCAGGCGTACACCTCGCTGGGCACGGACGGATTCGGCCGCTCCGACACCCGGGCCGCCCTGCGCCGCCACTTCAACGTGGACGCCGAGTCGGTGGTCGTCGCGACGCTGGAGGCGCTGGCCCGCTCCGGCGAGGTCGAGCAGGCCGTCGTCGACGACGCCATTCGCCGGTATGGGCTACGCAAGGATGGCGTGGGCGAGGTCACTCTCAGCTCCGCCGTGGAGGTGTCCGAGCCGGCCGTCTCCGGCTGACGACCTCCCGGGCGGCCGACCTGGCCGCCCATCGGAGCCGCAGGCACCGCCCGCGGGTGAGTCTCGATATGGCCACCTGCGCAACCGGACGGCCCCTGACCGTGCACCTGCCGGGTCCACGGGCCCCCTCCCCCCGGGGGTCCGTGGACCGCGGGTGGCGAACCGGGCCCCCCGCGACACTGAGTGACGACACTCGCGACCCCCAATGGCACGCAGCGTAATCAAACGTGGTCGCTACCCTCCGCGTTCACCGTGCTCCAGCCGCGCACCGGTTAGCATCTGTACTCCAACGATGCCACCAGCCCAGCGCTCCTTGTGACAAGCAGTCACCGACAATCGGTCCCTGATCGTCACCGGCGACACTATTGTCTCGGGAGTGACATCAAGGCCAACGGCCACGCGCGGCAGTCACGCGCGGGCCCGCGGTTCGCGACCACCGCGGAGCACGCTCCGCGGAACCGGATCCGTCGCGCCACGGCACCGGCCCGCAGGGGTTCCGGGTGACCGACCGGCGTGTCGTGCCCCTGTATCCGGCGCCGCACCCCACGCGCTACCCAGCGTGGGGTGCGGCCTGTCGCGGCCCGGCAGCCACGAGATCGAGGAGGAGCACGTGACGCGTGTCCTGAGGACCACCGGTCCGGCCGCCCATCGGGCGGCAACCCGCCAGCCGGGCCGGCAGGCATGATCCTCCGGGCGCGCCGCATCGACCGGCTGGAGGAGCACCCGAACCTCCGCGGAATCCTCGGGATCCTCGCGCAGCTCGTGCACACCACCGACAGCGAGCTGGTCTCGCTGGCCGCGCTGTGGCGCAACTCCGGGCAGCTCGCCTCCGCACGGGACAAGGCGCTGGCACCCGACTCCCCGCTCATCGTCGAGGTCCTCGCCGCGTTCGACGCGCTGTCCGCGATCTACGCCGACGATCTCGCCGGCGCCGAGTTCGTCACCCTCGACCCCGCGATCACCTCGACCGCGCTGCGTGCCATGCGCGACGCCCTCGCCGGCGCCTACGCCAAGCCGATCCTCAACCGGTCCGAGTACACGGCGCTGTTGCGTCCCTGGCGGACGGTGTACCCGCGGGTCCGCTCGCACGAACCGGATCTGGGCCCGGCCGCCGCCGACGTCAAGCGGGTCCTGGCAACCCTGCCCAGGCTGGCGCGCCGCTGCCACGACCCGGCCAGCCTCGAGGTGTTCGACGGCCTGCTGACGACCGTGATGACCCGCGACGACGAGGCCCACCAGGCCGCGATGGAACGGGCCTTCGACAGCGCCGTGCTGACCGGGCGGCGGCGGGTGTGGACGCTGGTCCGCCGCAGTGCCGCCGAGGGCTTCTGGCGGCTGTGCCCGGCCTGCCGCCGGCTCGCCACCGCGCCCGACTCGTCGTCGGACGAGCGGGTCATGGAACTGTGCGCCGACCTGGCCTGTGCGCTGCTCGTCGAGGACCTGCTCGAGCCGGACGTCTACGCGACGCTCACCATGCCCCTGCGTGCGCTGATCCCGCTGCAGGGCGCCGCCGGGGCCTGAACGTCACTCTGGCCGGTAGACAACCAGGCGGGCAGGGCTCGTGGTGACCGCGATCCGGCGGATACCCTCGCTGACCTCACCGTCGCCGGCGAACGGCAGCGGTGCCGCCTGGTTGGACGCGATGTGCACCCGTTCGACGGTGCGCTGCTCGTAGACCCGTGAGCGGCCCAGCCGGCCGGTCAGCACCGCACCGACGAGCCGCAGCCGGGCCAACGGCGCCGCCGCGTCGACGACCCGCAGGTCGAGCAGGCTTTCGTCCAGACGGGTTCGGTAGGTCGGCGCGAAGCCGTCGGGCAGATAGCGGCCGTTCCCGACGAAGATCAGCCAGATCCGGCGGGCCTCCCCGTCGATCTCGGCGTCGAACGGCGGCTCGTTCCACAGCACCCAGCTCAGAGCGAGCACCAGGGCGGGCCATTTGCCGATCCGGTGCTCGAAACGCTCCCGGATGCGGACCATGTCCGGATAGCCGCCGAAGCTGGCGGTGTTGACGAAGTTCCGGGTGAACCGCGCACCGGTCGCGCCGATCCCGTCCACCTGCCCGACGTCCACCGCGACGGCCGTGCCGTCACGGACCGCCTTGATGGTGTCGCCGGGCCCGCTCAGGCCGATGTCGGCGGCGAAGTGGTTCAGTGTTCCGGCGGGAAAGACCGCGAGCGGCACGCCGCGCGCGAGGGACACCACCGCCGCGGTGTTGATCGTTCCGTCGCCGCCGGCGACACCGAGCACCCGGCTGCGCGCCGCCATCCGGGTGAGGGCCGCGGTGATGTCCTCGCCGGGACCGACCTCGACGATCTCGGCTCGCGGCAGGTCGGCCCGCAGCACGCCGATCAGATCGGCATGGTTCCCGGCACCCGAGCGGGCGTTCACGACCACACCGAGCCCCGCCCCGTCCGGCAGCGCCGGGGCCCAGGCGGACGCGGGCCGGGCCCGGGCGGGCGTCCCGGGCCGCCGGGGCATCACCTTCGTCGTCAGCAGGCCGGCACCCACACCGAGCGCGACCCCCGCCACGACGTCCCCCGGGAAGTGGGCGCCGACATAGACCCTGGAGAAGGCGACCGTGGCTGCCAGCGCCGCGACGGGAACCGCCGCGACCGGCGCGTCGAGCGCAACCCCCGTGGCGAACGCCGCGGCCGACGCCGAATGCCCGGACGGGAACGAGAAGGTCGTCAGATCACGGCCGAGCCGACGCAGCGGCGGAACGCCGTGGGTCGGCGGCCGATCCCGGCGGAACAGCAGCTTCGCCGGGCCGTTGGCGGCGGTGCTGGCGACACCCAGCGCGAGCAGGCCACGCAGCGCCGCGGAGCGGCGGCGACCCTTGCTGGCACCGAGCACGCCCGCCACGCCCCACCAGAGCATCCCATGGTCGGCGGCGTGCGAAAGCCGGGGCAGCAACGGATCCAGCAGCGGCCTGGCGTCGGCGAGCGAGGAGAACATCGCCCGGTCGAGGGCCGTGCCGCGCCGCAGCAGCCGCCGGCCGATCTCGACGTCATGGCGAAGCAGCAGCCGTGCCAGTCGCGGAGGTCGCGGAGGTCGCCGCGTGGATGTCACGCCGGAACGGTACCCGTTCGCCGGGTACATACAGGCATTTCCGGACGTCAAAGGCGCCGTCGGTGGCGGACCGCCTGGCCGAGGCGGACCCAACACAACAATCGAGGCGGTCGGTCAGACCAGGACCAGCGGTCAGACCGGGGTCGGCGTCGCGGCGGCCGCGCGGCGCGGCAGCGGCGGCCGCGGTACGCACCCTGGCCTGGGCAGCGGCCGGCGCGGCTCCACGGTGCGACCCGTGGGCAGGATCTCGCCGGTGTCCTCGAAGAGGATCACGCCGTTGCAGAGGAGGCTCCAGCCCTGGTCGCAGTGCCGGCTGGTGACCACCGCCGCGTCGCGGTCCGCGCCGTCCGCGGCCGGGCACGGCGGGTCGTGCGGGCAGCGCCGCCGGGCCGTGGGAGAGACGGAGGAGGGATCGCTGGACGGCTCTGCGCCCAGTGACGGCGCCGCCGTGGCAGGCGCCTGGCCAAAAACACTTCCTTGGTGCACGAGCACCAGAGGTTACGCCTCTCCGTTAGGCACGTCACACGCGGGCGCCTGTGGGGCCACCGGCGTGTCTCGTCGTACCGGCCCACTCTGATATCGCCGTGGTCGCCGGGCGCGCCTGGGCGTACCTCCGTGTGGCCGCCGCCGCCGATGATCTCTCAGCACGCCGCCAATCGGTAGATTGCAGCCTTACGCAGAGCGTCGGGCCGGTTCGGATCCGAGGATTGCCTGGTGTGAGGTTGCCGGCCACCCTGGGCAGACTGCCATCACCAGGGAATTCGGGATTCCTGCCAGAAATGGGTTCGACCGGAGCCACGTCAGGGCCAGGCCTGTGGGGGGTCACGCATGGTGAACGACTCGCGCACGATCGGCGGTCCAGCGCCCGGCACCACGCGCTCGTTCCTCCGGGCGGGCCAGACAGCCAGTCCCGACGGCACAGCCAGGCCCGAGAGCACAGCCAGGCCCGAGAGCACAGCCAAGTCTGAGAGCACAGCCGGGCCGGAGGGCAGGCCTGACGGTGGTCTCCTGGTGTCCGTCGTGATGCCCTGCCTCAACGAGGCGGAGTCCGTCGGCGTGTGCGTCGGCAAGGCGCTGGCAGGCCTCGCGGCCGCCGGGGTCGCGGGCGAGGTCGTCGTCGTGGACAACGGTTCCACCGACGACTCGGCCGCTGTCGCCACCGCCGCGGGCGCGCGAGTGGTGCGCGAGGCGCGGCGCGGCTATGGCAACGCGTACCTCGCCGGTTTCGCGGCCGCCCGGGGCCGTTTCCTGGTCATGGGCGATTCGGATGACACCTACGACTTCTCCGACCTCGGCGCGCTACTCGCCCCCCTGCGCGCCGGGCGGGCCGACTACGTGCTGGGCTCCCGTTTCGCGGGTGAGATCCTGCCCGGCGCGATGCCGTGGCTGCACCGGTACGTCGGCAATCCGGTCCTCACCGGCATCCTCAACCGCCTGTTCGACGTCCGTTCCTCGGACGCGCACTCCGGGATGCGCGCCTTCACCCGTGATGCGTACCGGCGCATGCGACTGCGCTGCGAGGGAATGGAGCTCGCCTCCGAGCTGGTCATCGCGGCCGGGCGGGCCGAGCTTCGCATGGAGGAGGTGCCGATCACCTATCACCCCCGGGTCGGTGCCTCCAAGCTCCACTCATTGCGCGATGGCTGGCGTCACCTGCGTTTCATGCTTCTCCTGGCACCGCGCCACCTGTTCGTGCTTCCGGGCCTCGTGCTGCTGGGGGTGGGCGCGGCCGGGCAGCTCGCGCTGCTGCCCGGCGCGCTCGACCTCGGCTTCCACCGCCTCGACCTGCATTTCTCCGTGCTGTTCGCGCTGTTCACCATCCTTGGTTGGCAACTGGTGCTCCTGGGTGTCTTCGCGGATGTCCACAACCATGCGGCGGGGTGGCCCGAGCGCCGGCGCTGGCCGCTCACGTCGATTCACCGCCGCTTCACCCTCGAACGCGGCCTGGCCCTGGGCGGCATGCTGTTCGCGGCGGGTCTCGCCACCGACGGCGTCGTCCTCATCCGATGGCTGGCGAACGACATGGGGCCGCTCAATGAGCTGCGACCGGCCCTGCTGGCGATGTCGCTGATGGTGCTGGGTACGCAGACCGCCTTCGGCTCGTTCTTCCTGCGGCTGGTGACCACCGGGCCCAGCGGTGGCCACGGCCGCGCCGGCTGGGCTCCACTTTCCGCCGCGGCTCCCTCCAGAGCCGGAGCGGTCGACGAGGCGCAGACTCCCGGCCCTCCGCCGGTCGACGACGACTCGTCCGCCCCGCCCGCCTCGCCGGACACGCCCCGGCCTGGGGCGGCAGCGGTGCCAGACCCCGCACCGCGGAACGCCGACAACGGATCCTCCGGGCACGGCAGCAACGAGGAGGCAGCCTTGCCCGTGGGCCCTCCGAGCACGCACCGCGGAATTCCCGCCCACCAGCACTGACCCACTGCGATCGGGAAAGCACAGTGATCCACCCACACAATCGGGGGCCCAAAGGGGACCATTCAGGCAATTTCTCGGATCGATCGTGGACCATGGTTCCTGTGAAGGCACCAGGACAGGCCGACGCCGTCGCCGGCTCCCTCGACGCCCCCGATGCCCCGGGCAGCACTGGACCGGGCAGCACCGCATCGCGGGGCGACCAGCAGGGCGGCCACCGGAGCGGTCCCACGGACCACACGCCGGTGAGCCTCGCGCCGGTGAGTCTCGCTGATTCGCTCGGGCCCGGTCCGGACCACGGCTTCGAGACGCTGCCGCCGCACCCGGCACGGCCGGCGACCGGTGCAGGCAGGTCCGGTGCAGGCAGGTCCGGTGCAGGCAGGTCCGGTGCAGGCAGGTCCGGTGCAGGCAGGTCCGGTGCAGGCAGGTCCGGTGCAGGCAGGTCCGGTGCTGGCGCCGGCCGTGCTGGCGGTTCGGCTCGTCCTGCCGGCTGGGAAGGCACTGGAGGCGCGGGAGACGTCAGGCCGGCATCGGGTCCCGGGTTGGCAGCCCGAGCCGACACACGGCGGCGCACCGCCACGCGCACCGCCGCCACGCGCGTGGCCACCGCCCCCTCCGGCGACGTCCCCTCCGCCGGCAGACGGTTCTCCTTCCTCGCCCGGCACTCCGTGTTCGGAGTCCTCCTTCTCGTCGGAGTCGCGCTTCGGCTGGCCGCGGCGGTCGGCTACCGACCCGCCTTCGAGTTCAATGGCGACTCATACGCCTACATACGGCTGTCAGCGCTGTCAGAACCCGATCAGATGCGCCCCGCCGGGTATCCGGCCTTCCTGCGGTTGCTGAGCGAGACGGGCGCGGACCTGTGGGTCGTACCGACCGTCCAGCACGTGCTGGCGATCGCCGTGGCGACCGCCCTGTACGCGCTGCTCGTCCACCGCCGGGTCGCCGCCCCGATCGCCGCGCTCGCCGCGGCTCCCCTGCTGCTCGACGCCTACCAGATCGTCATCGAGCACTTCGTGATGGCCGAGACGTTGTTCGCGGTCGCCCTCGTGGCCGCCATGGTCGCGCTGATGTGGTCCCGCCGTCCCTCGGTGTGGGCGCTGGCGCTCGCCGGCCTGTTGCTGGGCGCCTCCGGGCTGGTACGCACGATCGGTGTCGCCATCGGCCTGCTGGCGTTCGGCTACGTCGTGCTGCGGCGGCTCGGCTGGGTCCGGATCTCGGTGTTCGGCGTCTTCCTCGCCGCGCCGCTGATCGCCTACGCGAGCTGGTTCAACTCCGCGCACGGCAAGATCGGCCTCACCGGCGGCGACGCGGCCTGGCTGTACGGCAGGGTCGCACCCATAGCGAACTGCGACCAGCTCGACCTGAAGCCCGAACAGCTCTCCCTGTGCTCACCGCATCCGGTCGGGGAACGTCCCGATCCGAGCTACTACGTGTGGGATCGCAACAGCCCCGCCAACAACCTCGACGTCTCCGCCGACGAACGCGACGAGCTGCTCAGGGACTTCGCCTGGCAGGTCATCACCAAGCAGCCGGCCGACTACCTGCGCGCCGTCGGCACGGACCTCGGGCACTTCTTCAAGCCGGGACGTCCTGTCGGCCCCCAGGACTGGCCGGACGCCACGTGGCGGTTCCCGACCAGCGACGAGCCCCGCTACCTGCACAACAGCGAGCCGCTCCTCGGGCTGCAGGGCGACGACCACCCTACGCGGACGATCACCGAGCCCTGGGCCGGTCTCCTGCGCTCGTACCAGACACGGGGCTTCACTCCCGGGCCGGCGCTCGCCGTGACCGCCGGGCTGGGGCTGCTGGCCTGCCTCGCGGCACTGCCTCGCATCGTGCCTGCGGGGCTGCGCGGCGGTGACGGACGCACCCGCTGGCATGAACTGACCGCCGAGCGCCGCCGCATCGGCGTGGACTGTCTGTTCCTGGTCTGCACCGGGGCGGCGGTGATCGCCGTCCCGGCCGCGACCGTCTGCTTCGACTACCGGTACATGCTGCCGCTGCTGTTCCTGCTGCCCCCGGCGGCGGCACTGGCGACGCGGCAGGGCCACCTGCTGGTGGTCGCCTGGCGGGAACGACGCGCCGCCGCCGAGACATCCTGGCGTTTCGCACCGGGAACCGGCGACGCCGACGCGCACGGCCCGTTCGAGCTCCTCGAGCCGGTGAGCGCGACCGGGCCCCTGCCCCCGGTGGACGTCGACCTGCCGACGCTTCCCGGCGAGATCGTGGGCGGCGGCGGGACGCCCGGCGGTCATGCCGGGGACCGGCCCCGAGACAGCACAGACGCCAGCTCGCCTGGCACCGAAGCAACCACCGGCGGCAGCGGCACCACTGGCAGCGGCGGCAGTGGCAGCGGACCAACCAACGGCGCGCCCAGACCCTCCGCCGGGGGTGCTCCCCTGCCGAAACGGCCTCCCGGCGCCACTTTCGAAACACGTGAGAGGCGACGGCGGCCGCCTGTGAGCCTCGGCCCCGACGCCCGGATGCCGACCCCCGGCACGCTGCCCACCGCCAGCACCGGGCCGGGCGCGGGCACCGGGCCGACCACGCCCGGCGCCCGGACGGGCAGCCCGGCGGCGACCGCCGGCGAAGGCCAGGAGAACCGACCCTCGCGGGACAACCCGAGCGAAGCACAAGGAGCCGACTGGGACCCGCCGACCATGCCGCCCGGGCGCACCGGTTCCGGCGAGCCGACGACTGGCTGACCAGCCGACTGACGGGTCCGCCGGCTGGCTGACGCTCGGGCCGCTGCCGACCCGCCCGCCGACCGCCGCCGGCCGACCACCGCTCGGCCTCCGGCGAACGGCCCGAGGACCTCCCCGGCCGGCCGGGGCCTCAGTTCCAGTCGAGCAGGCGTGGGCCCTCTATCCGGGGGCAGGCGTCCACAACCACGTCCAGCCCGGCATCACGTGCCCGCGACTGCGCGTCCTCGTCGCGGACGCCCAGCTGCGTCCACACCGCACCCGCGCCGATCTTCACCGCCTCGTCGATCACCGGGCCGGCGAGATCAGAGCGGACGAACAGATCCACGACATCCACCGCGAAGGGGATGTCACTCAACGTCGGATAGCCCTGCTCACCGTCGATGACCGGTGCCGACGGATGGACCGGGATCGTCCGCTTGCCCTGCTGGCGCAGGTAGGCGGCGACGCCGTAGGCCGCACGTGAGGTGTTCTCCGACAGGCCGACCACCGCCCAGACCCCGGTGTCGGCGAGGACCTTGCGGATGACCGCGTCCGAGTTCTGCGTCATGCAGGTTCCAACCCCCGCCGCGTACGGACAATCCCGATCAACGGCAGGCCCGGCTCACCGCGGTGCGGCCGCGGCGAGCACGACCTCGGCGGTGAGCTCCGCGACGCCGGCCACCCGCGCCGAGGCCAGCGCGAGCGCCGCGGCACCGGGTGGGAAGTGTTCGTTGGGGATCGCGACGACGGCGAGCCCGGCAGCGGCAGCGGCCCGCAGCCCGTTCTCCGAATCCTCCACGGCCACCGCGGCCCCGGCGGGCACCCCGAGCCGCCGAACGGCCTCCAGGTAGACGTCAGGCGCTGGCTTGCCACGGGCGACCTCCTCGGAGGAGACGGTCTCCCGGAAGTACCTGACGAGCCCGGAACGATCCAGCACCAGGTCGATGAGTGCACGCGGCGACGAGCTGGCGAGAGCGAGCGGCCACCGGTCCGCCAGCGCGCGCACCGCCGCGACCGCGCCGGGCAGCAGCGGCGGCGCGTCCCCGTACCGCGCGGCGACCCGACCACGTACCTCGGCCGCGATCTCCGCCGGGCTGTCACCGGCACCGAGCTCGGCCAGGTAACCGGACCACTCGGCGGTCGACATGCCCATCATCCGCGCGGTGCTGTCCGAGGCCCACCGGCCGCCGCGCTCGGCCACGAACGCCCGGCGCACCTCGTCCCACACCTGCTCGGAGTCGATCAGAACGCCATCGAGATCGAAGATCACAGCCTGGACGGGACCGGGCGTGGGAACGCCGGAGAAAGCCACCGGCCCATCCTCGCCCACACCCACGCGGGACGGAACCGGGCGTCGCGAACACTGGATGGTGCTCACATGAGCCGAGCCGGGCGCCGTCCAAGCGGGCGGAAGGCTACGATCAAGCGGTGCACAACGCGCGCCGCGGTCCGGCGCCGGCCTCGGGCCCGCGGTCCGCTCCGTCGGTGTCCTCCTGCCGCCCGACCAGTGGTCCCCGCCGGTGAGCGACAACAAGCATGAAGTGACGCTTTCCAGCTCGGCGGAACGAGACCTGGCGAAGCTGCCCGAGCTGCTGGGCGCCGAGGTGCGCCGGTTCCTCGACGGCCCGCTGCGCAACGATCCGCGCAAGGCCGGCACACCGCTCGTCGGCGAGCAGCAGGTCGGGATGTTCGAGGCGGCCGCGCGAAGCTGGCGGATGCTCTACCGGGTCGACGCCAACACCAGAACCGTGCGGGTCATGGTGGTTGGCCGCCGTCAAAGCCCCTCCCGCCTGCCCTTTCGAGGAGGCGGCCTCCCGAGCCGGTGACGGTTCATCCGGCGGCCGCTTTGGCCGGCGTGTCGTCCGGCGGAGAGTAGTTCAGGGCGGAGATGCAGTTCAGGGCGTTGCCGGAGCCGCCTGCGGCCGCCCGCCCGCCTGGGCCATCGCCGCGGCCAACCGTGCGCGGTGTTTCTCGGCGTAGGCCGTGCGGTCGTTCAGGCGCGGGAACTCCTCGGCCGGCACCGGTACGCCGAGAAAGTCACACAGCGGCCCCCAGCCCTCCGCGACGTCGAAGACAAGGAGCCGGTCGGCCGGAATCTCCCGCCGTACCGCCTCGCTGTGTTCGGCGAAAATTCGAAGCGCGTGGTCCCGGTCCGCGAATCTGCCCTTGAACACACCGTCCCAGACGATCAGATTCATCATCGTCATCACGCGCATCGCCTCCGGGTTCACCGCCACACCGCTCGGCGGAGCCGAACCGGCGGCCTTGAACAGCGTGTTGGCGACGCTGTCGTACCATTTCTCGGGATCGCGTACCGTGAGAATCACCCGGGATGACGAGTGGTGGGCGGCGAGCTGCCGCCAAAAGAATGCGCCGGGCCAGTCGACGGTCGACCGATATCCACGGAACAGCGCATCCCAGTCAGCAGTACCCCTCTCGGCTGCGTCGATCCAGTCCGGCACGGTCTCCCGATGCGAGAGCACCTCGTCCATGTGATGACAGGGTCCGCAGCCGAGACGTTCGAGGGCGGCCTGTAGTGAGAGCGTTCCGGTCCGACCAAAGCCCACACCAAGGACATCGATCAAGATTTCCTCCTTCGTAGACCCCCCGCGCAACAGTAGCGAACAATCAGAGGAAAGGTTCAACAACCCGGAGGAGAAGGAGGAAGCTTCATTTCGAAGCCATTCAATTACCCGAATTTCGAGCGACAATCCGGAAATTTAAACAGCCGGAGAAAATTGACAAGAAAAACGTCTCGACACGCACCGGAGTGTCAGCAGAAATCGACGTCACGGCAGCGACGAGAAAACCATGAAAAGCCCGAGAAAAGCGCCTGGGATCAAGCGCCTGGAGCCGGGACCGGCCTGTGGCGGCTGGTCGGGCCCAAGAACAGGAGGTGGCGCTGTGAAGCGTCGCGGACTGCTGGGTCGCTCCGGCCCGCAGGTCCACGAGGATTACCTCGAGCCCGCGCGGATCGCGACGTCAGGTAACGACAGGATCGATCCGCACCGCCTTGAACCCGTCACCTGCCGTCCGAAGCAGGGGACACGCCCGGCCGACCAGGCCGCGGCACGTCATCCGGCGAAACCGTCCGGGTATCACGCAAAGGGCATCTCCCGATCACCATCGACATCCGTACGCCTATGGTGTCAGAGATCATGATCGCCGATGTTGCTTTTCAGCAATCAACAACCGGCCAGAACTCCGTACCGCCCCGGTCAAAAGATGCCACCGAACCTGGCTACCCCGGACGGCCTCGCCGTGGAGCGCACACTCCGCGTACTCGACCGCCGGCACGCACGGATCCTCGGTGTAGCAGCGGCAAACGAGCACCGCCCCGCGGCTCCGGCCGGGTGCGGGAACTCGGCGTCGAGCGCGGGGCGGGTTCGAGCGGGAACCGTCAGGACACGTTCACGCCGAAGTCGAGGGCGATGCCGCGCAGGCCATTGGCATACCCCTGACCCACGGCCCGGAACTTCCACTCACTGCCGTAGCGGTACAGTTCCCCGAAGATCATCGCGGTCTCTGTCGACGCGTCCTCGGTGAGGTCGTAACGGGCGACCTCGGCGCCTGTCACCGCATCAGCGACCCGAATGAAGGCGTCACGGACCTGACCGAAGGTCTGCCGGCGCGTCTCGGCGTCATAGATGGAAACCGCGAACACGACCTTCGCCGCCTGTGCCGACAGGAGCCGCAGGTCGACGTTGATCTGTTCGTCATCCCCACCTCCCCCACCGACGAGGTTGTCGCCCAGATGTTGGACGGCACCGTCCGGGCTGACCAGGTTGTTGAAGAAGATGAAGTGGCCGTCCGACAGCACGTGCCCCGCGTCGCCCACCACCAACGCGGAAGCATCGAGGTCGTACGGAGCGCCCGTCGTCTGCCGGACCTGCCAACCAAGCCCAATGGTCACCGCCGTCAGGTTCGGCGCGACCTTGCTGAGCGAAACATTGGCGCCTTTGGATAGCGACACCGAGGTCATACCGAAAGCCTAGCCCCGTCTGGGCAGGTTACGCAGCCCACCCACCCGACTTCAATCACCGCAACCATACCACTACGCAGGGTGAAGGAAGCCCGTGACGGACCACACCGGCACGCATCGGACCCAATCTGCCCAGGCTAGGCTGCCAGAAGTGGAGATCCGCCTGTTGCCGCCCGGGAAGGCTGACGCCGCAGCACCCACCACCGCGCCGCCCGCCCGCGATCTGCCCTCCCGCGCGCTGCCGGGCCGCACGCTGCCAGGCCGGCTGCTGCCCGCCCGGCGACGGGCCGATCGGTGACAGCCGCGGCGGCGGGGTCGGCCGACAGCGGGATGATCCGGCGGCGGAAGGCACTCGCACTCACCCAGCCTCTCCACGACCTGGACGCGCGCAAGTCGTACCTGGACGGCGGCGACTTCGACGTCTACGCGATGGCGGAGCTCGCCCTGCATGCCATCGACCTGGTCACGGTCGCGATGGACTTCGACCGCGGAGCGGACCACGAGCAGGTGCTGCGCAGGCTCATCCCGCTCGTGGCCGCGCAGGCACCCGAGCGGCGGCGCGCCGAGCACGAGCGGGTGGCCCGTTGGGTCCTGAGCAATCTGATCAATGTCGGAAGTGTGGACCGCGGCTTCGACGTCATCTACGGCACATACCGGGCAGACGGTCGGTATGTGCGCCGCCGGTTCGACTTCAAGCTGCTGGTCGAGCTGACCGACGGCGAGGGCGAGGTGTACCTGCGCGCCACCGACGAGGCGGTCACCGTTCTCATCGGGGCGCTGGACACGGATGTGACCTCGGCGCAGATCGCCGCGGAGGTCACGCTGGACAACCTCATCCGGCGGGGTCGGCTGGCGGATGCCCGAGCGGCCGCGGAGGCGGCGCGGTACCGCACCGTCCAGTACGCCGAGCAGCTTCGCAGGCAGCTCGACGCGACTCGGCGCAACGTGCTGGCAGTGGACTGGCTACGTGCGGTGCCGGCTCTGCTCGACGAGGCGCTTGGTCACGTCGAGCAACGATATCGACACGAGAATGCCATCCTCACCCACATCCGGCGCTACCGCGACGCGGCCGACGATGCCGATCACAAACGGCAGGCCGCCGAACTCGTCGCCATCGTGACCGACTGCGTGCGGCGCCACACCCAGCTTCAGGCGAGGCTGCTCGAGGCGGGCGCCGTGTTCCGCGCGGAGCAGGACCGCCAGCAGTTCGCGGACGTCCCCGCACGCGGCGGGATCGATCTCTACACGCAGTTGCTCATGCCGGTGCTGACCCTGCCAGGGGCGACGGCGTTGACACCGGCCGCGGTCTTCTTCCCCGGAGCGGTCGGCGTCCGCCCGCCGCGTGCGGTTCGCCTCGCCGATCTGGTGGACGGACTCCTCGCACCGCCGGTGGAACACGAGCCGCTCGGATCGCCGGTCGTCGAGGCGGACCTTGTCCCGATCCGGGAACCGGACAGGTTCGACGACGAGACCTGGGCCCACGCCACGGCGGTCATGGAGATCTCGCCGGACGCGCCTCGACGCCTGTCTGACCTGCTGGAACAGGCGAGGCGCAGGGGCGGCCCGGACGCCGCGGACCTGGTGGCGCTGCTCGCCACCCATGCGCTGAGCCCACGGATCTCCGCCGCCGCGCGGCAGGGCGACCCCCTGCTGACGGTTGCCTGCGACGACGGCACCGAACTCGATGATCTCTGGTTCGGCGGGGCGGACCTCCTCGTCGGCCGAGTCCTCATCTCCGCGCCGGACGCCATCTCCGCGCCGGACGCCGCGGACCACGACGTTTCCACTCTCCCACCCGCCATGATCGGTACAGCACCTTGACCTTCATCGACGCGAGCCCCGCCGAGCCCGGCACCGTCGCCGAGACGGACAGCAAGACCGAGACGGGCAGCGAGACCGAGGCCGCCCTCGACACGTTCGTCGACCTCGACGGTGACGCCGACACGTTCGCGGACACCGCTGCAGTGGCGGGCCACGACGCCACCACGGTCGCGGACGACAGCGTTCTCGCCGACCACGACACGGCTGACCTCGGCTTCGCCGCCGGTGGTCAGCCAGGCCAGGACACCCGTCGGCACCACGCGGACGCATTCGAGGCGGGCCGGCTCATCGCCTACGGCCTGCGGCCGAAGCTGGTGCCCGCCCGTGATGGCAGGTACGCCGAACTCGTCCGCCGTTACCTGCGGGAGCCGCAGTTCGCCGCGCTGACGCAGGCCACCGCGGCCGGCCTGGGGCTGGTCGTGCTCGACGTGGCCGAACGGGCCGGTTTCGTCGTCGGTGGTGCCGAGGACTCCGCGTTCACCGTCCGGATGGGCGACTACGCGCGCCGGGCGGGCGGGGAGCACCGGTCCGCCGAGCGGCTGCTGCACGCGATCGCGCAGCTCGCGGTCGCCGCGCTCGCGTTCCCACGGCCGGCGGACCTGGTGGACGACTCCTACATCGGACGCGTCAGTGTCGACGGCGTGGACGCCTTCGTCCGTGAGGCCTGCCGGCTGCTGGAGCAGCGGACCGCCGGCGACCAGAGCGACGAAGTGGCGTCGCCCGGCGACGGACGCACGCTCGAGGCGGCGTGGCGGCTGTACTCGCGGCGCCCGGCTACCGGGACGACCCGGGACTCCCGGCGCCTGGCCGGGTCGACGTCCGGGATCGTCGCCCGGGCGATGAGCTTCCTGAGCGAATCGGGGTGCCTGGTGCCGGTCAGCGAGCAGGCGGGCGGCACCTACCGGACGACGGCGCGCTACCAGATCCAGGTACGGGAGCTCGCCGCCGACGCCGCGCTGGAGGAACTGCTCGGCCTCGGGGTGGTGACGGTCGCGGACGGCGGTGGCGGGGTACGGGTTCTCTCCGCGGCGCCTGTGCTGCCCGGCTATGACACGCCGGGCGCCGCAGCGGAGGACCCTGCGGGCCAGGTTCCGGACAGCCCGGCACCAGACAGCCAGAGCCAGGCAGTGGGCAGCCAGGCAGTGGGCAGCCAGGCAGTGGGCAGCCAGGCAGTGGGCAGCCAGGTGGCGGGTTCGGGCCCGGAGGTGGGCGATGTTTGAGCTTTCCAAGGTTCGGCTCCATGCGATCGGACCGCCCGGTGCGCGGTTCGGCGACGTCCTGCTCGACTTCTCCGGGGTCGGCGCGCCGGTCGCCGGCCACCGTCAGGATGGGCTTTTCGGCACCGATGTGGCCCAGGGCGCGGCGGACGGTGACAGTCAGGACACAGCCCCTCCGGAGGTCGACCTGCCGGGCGCGGTGGCCGGCAACGCCGTTCCCGGGACCACCGCGGCCGCGATGCCCCCGGCCACAACGCACCCAGCCACGCCGCATCCAGCCACGCCGCCCGCGGTGACGGCGGCGGCGATGCTCCCGTTGCCGGCACCGGTAACGGCGGTGGTGCCGGCACAGCCATCACCAGCGGTGCCGACACAGCCGCTGCGGCCGTCTCCGGCCTCCGTGCTGTTCCTGGAGAACGGCGGCGGCAAGAGCGTCCTGATGAAGTTGATCTTCTCGGTCGTGTTGCCCGGACGTCGCCAGGTCGTGGGCACGTCCAACGGACGGGTCCTCGACAACTTCGTCCTGCCGCGCGACTGCGGGCATGTGGTCTGCGAGTGGCAGCATGCCGTCACCGGCGAACGGGTGGTCACCGGCAAGGTCAGCGAATGGCGGGGCCGGACCACCACGGACCCGTCCCGCCTGGCCGAGGCCTGGTACTCCTTCCGCCCCCGCCCGGGTCTGGACATCACCAACCTGCCCTTCGTCCAGGACGGACGGCAGGTCACGTTCGCCGGCTTCCGTTCCCGGCTCGCCGAGGCCGGCGCGGCCGACCAGCAGCTGGATCTCGGCTGGGAGACCAACCAGGGCGCCTGGAGCGAACGGCTCGACGCACTGGGCCTGGACCCCGAGCTCTTCCGCTACCAGCGCGCGATGAACGCCGGCGAGGGTGAGGCCGCGGAGGCCTTCGCGTTCAACAGTGACGAGCAGTTCGTCGACTTCCTTCTGCGGGCCGTCACACCGCCGGAGGATCCGGCCGGCGTCGCCGACGTCGTCGAGGGCTACGCGGCGAAGCTCGCCGAACGGGCCGCGCTGGAGGCGGAGCGCGAGTTCGTCGCCGGTGCGCTGGAACGGCTCACTCCACTGGTGCAGACCGTCCAGGCCCGCGCCGGTGCGGCTGGCCGGCTGCGGGAGCTGCGCGGGACGGTCCGGGAGGCGGCCGCCGCGGTCGACGCGAAGATCGCTCTCGCCGATTCCGGGACGTCGGCGCTGGGCGAACGCGGCCAACGTGTGCGCACCGCGGTCGACGAGGCCGAACGCGCCCGGGTGCAGGCGGCGGGTGTCGAGCTGGCCGCACGCCTGCGGGTGGCCGAGCTGCGGCTCGCCGAGGCGGAGGCGACCCGCGACGAGCTCGTCGGGCGCCACGGCGACGTCGTGGAGGAGCTCGAGGCGTGGCGGGCGGCCGAGGACGTCCTGCGGCTCACCGCCGCCGACGAGACCGAGCGGCTCACCCGGCTGGTGGCGGACGCCGAGTCACGGTCCGCTCCCGCCCTCACCGAACGCAACGCCGCCGCCCGTGCGTTCGTCGTCGGTCTGGCCCGCCTCGCGGCCGTGTCTCGGGCGGAGGAGACCCGGGCGCGGGCAGGTGCCGCGGCGCACAACCTGGCGGCCGAGTCGGCCGCGGCCGCGGACCGTGCCGCCGCGGACGCGGCGGCCACCACCCGGGCGGGTGCCGCCGGGCTGCGGGAGCGACGTGAGCGCGCCGACCGGCTGCAGGCCGAGGCCGTTCGCGACGGGCTGCTGGACCAGCCCGGGTGTGAGCCCCGTCAGGTGGCGGCCGAGGCCGCGAGGCTGGCGGACGACGCCCGGGCCGCCGTTCGGGACGCACTGGCCACCGCGGCCCGTTCCGCCGACCATCGGCAGGCACAGGACGCCCAGCGCGACGCCGAGCGCGGCCTGGACCACGCGAACGCCGAGCTCGCCCGGCTGGCCGCCGACCTGGACGCGACGGTCGGCGCCGCCGGCGCGCTGACCGCGGACGGCCGGATCGCCGCCCTGCTCGGGCTCGACGCGGGCCACCCGTCCCAGCCCGGCGCCCACGCCGGCGCCGCGGAACCGGTTGATCTCGACGTCGACGCCGAGGCCGCGCTGGACGCCCTGGCCGCCGCGGTGCTGGCGGCCGAGGAGCGCCAGCTCGCACTCTCCGTCGACACCGAGGCGGACCAGCGTGTCCTGCGCGCGCTGGGTGACGGTGACCTGCGTCCGGCCCGGGCCGCCGTCGGCGAGGTCGTCGCCGAGCTCGAACGCGCCGGCATCCCGGCCACCGCCGGCTGGCACCACCTGGCGAACCGGGTCGACGAGGGCTCCCGCGAGCAGGTGCTGCGGGCCCGTCCCGACCTTGTCGACGGCGTCGTCATCCAGGCTGGCTGGGACGTCGACACCGCACGGGCGGTCCTGGACCGGGCAGGGATCCGGCCCGACTGCGCGATCGTCGTCGGTCCCGCGCGGCTGCTCGAGCCAACACTGCTCGAGCCCACCGCGCCCGCCCACGAGAGCACCGGCGGCCCCGAGGCCACCGGCAGCCCCGTCCGCGCCGACGGTACCTTCCTCGTCCCGCCCAATCCGGCGTTGTACGACAGCGGCGCCGCCGCGGCCGAACGCGCGTCAATCCGCCGCCGGCACGACGAACGCTGCGCCGAGGCCGCCGAGCTGAGCGCCCGCGCACGCGGCGACCGCGACCTCGCCGCGGCGGTCGCCGGCTGGCGCCGGACGA
>NZ_ADGX01000124.1 GCF_000177675.1 Parafrankia sp. EUN1f | reverse complement strand
CGCCGCAGGCAGCGCGGGCGGCGCGGGCGGCGCGGGCGGCGCGGGCGGCGCAGGCTCGGAGGCCAGGGCGGTGTGCAGAGCGAGCGCACTTCGAGCGGCCCGGCCCACCAGGTTGCCGACGGTCAGGCCGGGCCGGGCCGACGGCGCGGCGAGCTCCAGGTCGGAAAGGCGCTCGATGTGCTCGGCGAGCAGCTCCCACTGCTCGACCAGCGAGCTCGGCAACGTCATGTCCACCCGGGTGGGTCGATCCCGGGCCGGCCGAGTCGCACCAGCTCGGCCGGTCCCTCGCGCGCGACCACCAGCAGCCACCAACGACCCTCCTGCCTGGTTTGCGCGTTCCCCATCCCGGAAGGCGATGCTAAGCACCGTTACGAGTCATGAATCATGAGTGAGCCTCTGTCTCGCAGCCGTCCGCGGTGGGACGGCGCTCCCGGTCTGACCCGCTTGCGCGGTGCCGGGTTCCCGATTCACGGGCACCTGCCGCGCGAGCGCGGTCTTACGGTCGCCTCCACGGGCGTTTTCCGTCTCCGACGCACTGGCGGCGACGAGGTGTTTCAGGTTGACCGCGGCGTTGTGGTCACGGTCGGCGATCAGCCCGCAGGAGTGGCAGGTGAAGGTGCGGTCGGCCAGGGTCAGGCTTGGGTTTCGCCAGCCACAGCCGGAACAGGTCCTACTCGAGGGGTACCACCGGTCCGCGACGACCAAGGTCGAGCCGTACCAGCGGGTCTTGTAGGTGAGCTGGCGGCGGATCTGGGCCATCCCGATGTCCGACACGGCCCGGACGAGGTGCCGGTTACGGACCATCCCGGCGACGTGCAGGTCTTCCACGACGATCGTGTCGTGGGTCTTCGCCAGCCGGGTGGTGAGCTTGTGCAGGCCGTCGCGGCGCTGGTGCGCAACCCGCGCATGGATACGGCCGAGACGGGCAGCCCGTTTTCGTCGTCCCACACTGGCGGGCTTCGACCGGGCGTAGGCGCGCGACGCTCTGCTCAGACGGCGCAGCGACCCGGCGAGATGCTTCGGGTTCGCCACCGTCTCACCTGTGGACAGCACCGCGAGGTGCTTCACACCAAGGTCGACACCGACCGGCCCGGCGGCGCACTGCCGACGCGACGGGCTGGAGGGAACCTCCCGCTCCACCTCGATGGTGAACGACACAAACCAGCGGCCAGCCGTCCGCGACACGGTCGCGCCCAGCAGCCGTGCCCGGCCGTCGGCCAGCCGGCCGGTGAGCGCGCCCATCGGCTCGTGGACCTTCACCTGGCCAATCCGAGGCAGCTTCACAGACCGGTCGGTGGCCGGGCCGTAGGCGCCGGTGGTGTACCGGAAGCTGTCCCGGGCCTTCCCACGCTTCTTGAATCGGGGGAAGCCGACCCGGCGGCCCCTCCTCCTGCCTTTCCGGGAGTCCGTGAAGTTCTTCAGCCCGCGGACGAGCTGGTCCAGCCCGGCGGAGAACGTTTCCTTCGAGCACTCCGCCCACCACGGGGCAACCTCGTGTTTCGCCGCGTTCCATGCCAGCCGCAACGCGGGCAGCGTCCACGGCACCAGGGTCAGCGCGTCACCGGTCAGCCCGTAAGACGCCTCCGCGTCCCGTTGGGCAAGCGCCGCCTTCACTCGGGCCAGGCCCCAGTTGTAGGCGAACCGGGCCGCCCCGGCATGCCGGGACAGGCCGGCGAGCTGGGCGTCGTTCGGGTCGAGCGCGAACCGGTACGCCTGCAACGACTTCATCCGGACGCCTCGGTGGCGGCGGCGACCGCGCGGCGAGCCCGGTTCGCGGCAGCGCGGCGGCCATACATCCGGACACACAACGACGTCAGGATCTCGGTCATGTCTCGGACCAGGTCATCATCAACCTCGGCGGGGTCGACGACCAGAAGTTCACGGCCGTTCGCCGCGAGCGCGGCCTCGACATTTTCGGCGCCGAACCGGGCGAATTTGCCGCGATGTTCGACGACGATCGTGGACACGTCCGGGTCGCGTAGCAGCGCGAGGAACTTCCTTCGGTGGCCGTTCAGCGCGGAACCGACCTCGGTGACCACCCGGTCGACGGCCCGCCCCTGCCCGGTAGCCCACCCGGTGACCCGGGCGACCTGCCGATCCAAGTCCGACTTCTGGTCAGCGGACGACACCCGGGCATACACCACGGTCAGCCCCGCGGGCCGTTCGACCGCGTCCGGCTCCACCAGAATCAGCCGGCCCACCCGGCGGGCCGGCACGGGCAGCTTGCCTTCCCGGAACCAGCGGTACGCGGTGACGTGATGCACGCCTTCACGCTCAGCCCACTGCTTCAAGTTCACCTATGCATCATGTTACATACTCAAGCCGGGACAGTTAACCACCCTCGCTACGCAACGCTCCGGCCACGGAGAAGGATGAGGCTGTGGATGTCACCCCGTTTGACACCGAGACGTTGCGAACCCGCGTGACCGAGGCCTGGGCCGCGTCCCCGAGCCGGTTCCGGGAGGACGCGAACGCGGAGGAGGACGCCGCCCTCGGTGCCTACCGGGACCGCCTCCTGGTGGAGCTGCTCCAGAACGCGGTCGACGCGGCCACCGCCGCCGGTGTGCCGGCGAGGGTTCTCGTCCGGCTGCGCTCAAAGCCCGCTCCGACCGGGCCGGGCAGGACGGATCCAGGCACGACGGAGCTGGGCACGACGGAGCTGGGCATGACGGAGTCGGGCGGCCTGCTGGAGATCGCCAACACCGGAGCGCCGCTCACCGCTGCTGGTGTCGAGGCGCTGTCGACGCTGCGTGCCTCGGCGAAGCGCGACGTCCAGGCGGTCGGGCGCTTCGGCGCCGGCTTCGCCGCGGTCCTCGCGGTGACCCAGACACCGTCGATCGTCTCCAGAACACTGCCGTCCGGCGACGGCGACGGCGACGGCGACAGCGGCGGCGACAGCGGCGGCGGCGGCGCGGCGGACGGCTGGCGCGGAGTGGGCTGGTCACGGAGCCGCACCGCGGAGCTGGTGCGCACGTCCGGGGTGGACGCCCTCGTCCACGAGCTCGACCGGCGGGCGGGGCAGGTTCCCGTGTTGCGCCTGCCGTTCACACTCGACGACCCGCCGGCCGGGCCCGCCGGCTACGACACCGTGGTCCGGCTGCCGCTGAGCGACGAGGCCGCGGTGGCGACGGCGCGGGGTCTGATCGGCGAGCTGGACCCCACTCTCCCTCTTGTTCTGCGGGGCCTCGAGGAGATCGTCATCGATCTGGACGGGGAGGTCCGCACGCTCCGGTGCGAGTGGGAGCCCAGCCGCCCCGGGCCGAACGGAACCGATCTCGAAGTCGCGACCATCGAGGGCACCCGCTGGCGCGGATGTGTGTACCGGGGCGGGATCCCACCCGAGCTGCTCGCGGACCGCCCGGTGGAGGAGCGTGGCCGGACGGGCTACACCGCACGGGCGATGGTGCCGGACGGCGACTGGCCCGGCGATGTGACACGGGTCGTGCGCGCCCCTCAACCAACCGACGAGCCGATCAGCATCCCTGCTCTGATCAGTGTCGATCTGCCGCTCGATCCGTCGCGGCGGCACACCGTCCCCGGACCGCTGCGGGACTGGCTGACCGACCGGCTCGCCGAGGCGACGGTCGCGCTGGCGATCCACCTCGGTAATCCCGCGGACAGGCAGCCGCCCGGTCCGGCGCGGCTCGCCGCCCTGGATCTCGTTCCCACCGGGCTGCCCCGCGGCGAGGTGGACGGCCGGCTGCGTGACCGCCTCCTCGCGCTCCTTCCCGACGCACCGCTCTTCCCCGGCGGCCGGACCGGCCGTGACTGCGCGGTTCTGGACCTCGGCCCCGCCACGGACCCCGTCACCGACCTGCTACTTCCCACCACCGCGACCACCGGCGCCGGCAGCACAACGAGTGACAGCGCCGCCGGCGACGGCGGTGCTGCCGACGACGACGCTCGTCACGACGGCCTTCACGACGGCCTTCACGACGACGGCACCGAGGAGGGCGCGGAGGACGACGCGATCATCGACGGTCTGCTGCCGGCCCGGTTCGCCGCACGGCGTCGCCGGCCGGCCCTGGACCTGCTCGGCGTCCGCCGGCTGGACACCGGTGGGGTGGTGGAGCTCCTGCGCGGTGTGCGCCGGGATCCGTCCTGGTGGGCGAACCTGTATCCGATCCTGCTGACAGTGCCGGATCGGGACGCGCTCGGCGCGCTGCCCATCCCGGTCGTGGTCGTGCCCGAAGCCGACGATCTCGACCGGTGGTCGGCCTTCGGCCCGGAGGGTGGGGCGCAGCCGGTCGCCGACGGGTCCGATCCGGTGACGCCACCGCCCAGCCGGATGGTCACCGGACCACGTGGCGCACTGTTGCCCACCCCCGACCTGGACGTCGTGTCCCTGGTCCGTTCGGGCCTGCCGCTGCGGGTCGTCCATCCCGACGCGTGCACGGGCACCGCCCGGGACGCACTGCGCACCCTGGGCGCGCTGGAGGGCACCCCGGCCGGCGTGCTGCGGGACCCGGCGGTGCGGGAGGCCGTCGTCCAGGCCGATCCCGAGGATGATCCCGACGACCTGGACGCACTGGCCAACGGGGTGCTGGCACTGGTGCGCGACGCGATCGTGGAGCACAGCCACGCCCGGGCGGACGGCTCCGCCACCGGCCCCGTGCCCGGACAGGACACCGACACCGACACCGACAGCGGCCTGACCGCCGATCAGCACGCCGACTCCGCTGACGCGCACGAGGATGCCGGCTCGCCCACCGGGTCCGGCCGGCCGGCCATGCCCGGCTGGCTCACCGCGCTGCTGCTCCCCGAACTGGACGGTGGCTTCGCGCCCGCCGCCGAGCTCGTCATCGCGGGTGGTCCGCTCGACCTCCTGCTGGCCGACGACGCCCCGTTCGGAACTCTCGACCCACACGTCAGCAACGCCTGGCCGGTCCACGTCCTGGAGGCTGTAGGCGTCCTGCACACGTTCGGCGTCCTGCGCGCGGTGGAGGTGACCCTCGACCCGGACGAGCCGGTCCTGCTCGAGCTGGACGACAGCGACACCTGGGTGGACGAGGCCTACGAGTCCTCCGAACGGGCGACTCCCGAGGTTCCGGGCGCCCCGCTGGTGGTCGAACGGTTCGCCGCTGTACGGGACCTGGAGCTCGTCGACGAGGAGGCCTGGCCGGCGGCGCTCGCCGAGCTGGCCCGCCCGCCGCTGCGCCGGGTGGTGCTCGGCCGCGAGCCCTCCTACACCCGCTGGTGGCTGGCCCGGCACACGACGCTGCCGACAGCCGACGGGTCCGGCGCCCGGCTGCCACCGCGGGAGCTGGTGCTGCCCGGTGCCGATCCCCTGCTCACCGGGTTGTTCGCACCGGCCACGCCGTTGCCCGGGGTGGACGACGAGCTGCTGCGCGCGCTCGGCGCCCGCCGCACCCTCGATGACGTCCTCACCGACCCGGACGCGGTGATCGACCTGCTCGACCGGCTGGGCGACAGCGACCGCGAGATCGGCTGGCCGGCCGCACGGACGCTCTACATGGCCGCGGTGAGCGCCGCCGGACTGCTCGGCGCCGACCCCGACGGGGTGGTCGGACCCCGGCTCGACCCCCCGCTGACGGTCCGGACCCCGGCCGGCGTCTTCCCCGCGGACGAGGTCGTCGTGGTCGACGCGCCCGACCTGCTGGCGGTGGTGGGGGACGGCAGGCCCATCCTGCGGCTGCCGCTGGACCGGGCGGCCGAGGCCGCGCATGTTCTCGGCCTGCGGTTGGCCTCCGACCTGGACGACTTCGAGCCGGTGGACGTCCCCGCCGGCACGGACGCGGCCGGCGACGGGGAGGCGACGAGCCGAACCGTCGTCGTCTCCGGAAGCAGGGTTGTTCTCGACCACCTCGCCGCGGACGAGTCCGAGCCAGGGCCCGAGGACCTGCACGGGACGGATCTCGCGGCCGCGCCGGGGGCCGTCCGGCCGCTGGTGGCGCGCTACCACCTGCATCCGCAGCTGTGGATCACGGTGCCCGGCGGGCGGCAGGCCCGGGTTCCGTGGCGCGTCATCGGCGGCATCGGCGGCGTGATCCACGTCGACGCGGAGGCGGGCACGGACGCGCTCGCCCGGGCCCTGGCCTGGCAGGCCGGTCAGTGGGAACGCCGGCACGGCCTGGCTGCAGCCCTTCGCGATCCGGACGGCGCGCCGCTGCGGCAGGCCGAGGACGATCTCGACGATCTCTGATCGCCGACCCGATGTGCCGGGATGTCGGGAGGCCGCGAAGTCGGGAGGCCGCGAAGTCGGTGTCGGCACCCCGGCTGACCGAGATTCCCTCGGTCAGCCGGCCCCGGCTTCGGCCTGCTCCTCGGCTGCGCGCAGCCGGTCGCGACGGCGGATGACGATCCACAGACCGGCCAGCCCCAGCCCGAAGCCGACGGCGGCGGTCGCGATCCACCACAGCCTGCCGTCGTCACGCAGGTCGTCGGCGAAGGGAATCATGACCAGGAGCGCGACAAGCCAGACGACGGATCCCACGGCGACCGAACGGACCCCGTCGTAGGGAAGCGCCTGCAGCTCCGCCGGGCGCGAGCCGCCTCCACCCGGGACGTCGGCATTCGGGACGTCGGCATTCGGGACGTCGGCATTCGGAGCGTCGACGTCCGGAGCGTCGGCACGCGACACGGTGGCCTCTGGCACGTTGACGTCTGGCACGTCGCCCTCCGGCCTCGGTGTGCTCATCGCGACGACGCTATCGCGGTCGCCGGTGCCCGTCCGCCAGGCCGTGCCAGCCGCGGGACCGACAGCCGCACCACCCACGCGTCAGGCGTGCCGGTAGACCTGCCTTCGTCCGTGCGTCAGCGGTGTGTCTCCAGCGCGCAGTCGCCACGCTCAAGCCACTCGTCGAAGGATCGGCCCGTCACCCGGGCGAGCAGGGCGATGTCGTCGACGTAGCGGTCGATGACCCGCGCACGCAGACCGGGTGGCAGCGGCGGGCCTGGTAGCGACCACTCGCGCAGCGTGGTCAGCGCCGCGGCCATCGCATCGGTGGTGGCCGGACCGGCGGCCCGGATCCGGGTTCCGCCGGCGTCGGTCACCGCCGGGGGAAACATGCGGTCGACGCCGCGGGGCGGGGCGCCGGGATCGACCGCGCCGACAAAGGAAAAGACCTCGCGTAACACGGATTCGGGCTGGGTGACCAGGTCCCGATATCGAACCAGCAAAACCTGGCTGGGCGGGAACAGGGTGTAGAGGCGTTGCAGCGCAATGCCATAGCGGCCGTGTTCCGCATACCACCACCGGCGCCGCCACCCCGCGGCCCGGCGCGCCGCCTCCGCGTCGAGCGCCTCGATCAGTGTCGGCAGGTGCTCCAGGCCAGCCCGGCGCTGCGCGGACCAGTTCGCGTAGGCGCGCTCGACCGGATCCCGCAGCACGACGACCATCCGGAGGTAGGGCAGCAGCTCGTGCATGCGCCGCTGCGCCGGGAAGTCCGCCAGGTAGTAGGGAGTGCATTCTCCCCGGGGCCGCCGATCGCTTCCCGGAAACAGTGCCTCATAGTCCGACCGGCACCAGACGAACGGTTCCTCGCCCATCGGATCAGGGGCATCCCCACCCGTCGAAGGCGCCGGGCCGCCGGCGGTGGGACGAACTCCGGCCGCAAGGAAGAAGCCGGGTTCGGCCGGCCGGGACATCACCAGACCGGGGTGGCGGGCAAGCGCCGCGTGCAGACCGGAGGCGCCGGCATCGGGGGCGCCGATGACGGCGAAATCAGGCAGACCCACCCCCGCCTCCTCCCCCGGAGCATGATCTCACACGCAGACCAGGAGCATATCTCCCTATTACCCATTGACGAACTTGGAAAGTGTGGAACGACCCGATGCCGGTGCGACGCCTCGGCGCTTCCCTACCACCGATCGTTTCCTCTGATCACGATTTCTGGTGGCCGGCGAGGTGGACGAGGGCGACGACGTCCTACGCTCGGTAGGCGTCGCGACCTGGCCGTCGGCGAACAGCACGGCTGGTGCCCGGGCCGACCATCCGAAGCGTTGAGGATTTTGGTCGTCCCAGCGACCAACGCCCTCAACTCTTGCTCGGCAGCAGCGGCAATCCGGCGGCAGCCCGAAGCTCCGAGCTGACACCACCGACTTCCGGCGCCAGACCCCGCGTTACCCGTCGCCGGTCAGGTACGCGACCGTCCCGCCGTCACTGTGCCGTAGCGGCCGTTGTGGTATACGAGCGGAGCGAGCAGGCCGGCCGCGGAGTCGACCCGCGTCTCGGCGATCTCGGCGATCACCAGATGATGGTCGCCCGCGATCAGCCGGGAGCGGATCCGCGTCCGCAGCCAGACGGCCGCGTCGACGAGCAGCGGCTCGCCGGTGGGAAGTGTCCGCCAGCGAGTCGGCTCCGCGAAACGGTCGATCCCGGGAGTCGCGAACCGCGCCGCCAGCTCCTCCTGATCGTCGGACAACAAATGGACCACGAGACCCGTGGCAGCGGCCAGGGCCGGCGCGCACGACGACGTGATCGCCACCGAGAACGACAGCAGCGGCGGGTCCGCCGAGAGCGACGCGACCGAGGTGGCGGTGAAACCGACCGGCCCGTGCGGGCCGGGCATCGTCACGATGGCCACCCCGGCCGCGTGCCCGCGAAAGACACGGCGCAGCGCGGCCGGGTCGATCAGCTCGGGCTCGGCGCCGAGGACGGTGGACGTCACAGGACTGCCCCGGCCAGACCGGCGCGCAGAGCGGTCCTGACCCCGACGGCCACCCCGGATGAACCGGATGACGAGGCCCCGGATCCGGTCGACGGCACCGCGGACGCCGCCGGTGCGAGAACGGAGGGAACGGGCCTGGCCGGCTCCGTCCGGGTCGTTTCGGGTCGCACGGTGTCGGGTCGCACGGTGTCGGACCGCACCGCGTCCGACCGCACCGCGTCGGACCGCACCGCGTCCGACCGAACCGCATCCGACCGAACCGCATCCGACCGCACGGGCGATGGCGCCGCCTCGGCGTGGGCGGGGCGGTCAGGCTCGGCGGCCAGCGCCGGGCGGGCCGTCCCCGCGTTCGCCGCCACGCTGGCCCGCAGCGCGGACACGTAGGAGACCACCCAGGAGTCGAAGACGACGTCCAGGTCGGGGATCTGCTCCTCGATCACGGCGAAGGAACGCGCCGGCACCGCGGCACCGAGCTCCACGAGGACCGGGCGAAGATAGGCCTCACCCGCGAAGGAGTGATCAGGTGCCGCCGACAGGACCAGCGGGATGGCGGTGACTCCCCGCAGCGCACCGCCGGGCAGCAGGTCCAGGAAGACCTTGAGCAGGCCCGTGTAGCTGCCCTTGTAGACGGGCGAGGCGACGATCAGCAGGTCGGCCGCGGCCACCGTCCTGGCCGCGGCAGCGACCCGGCTGTCCCCGTCGAAGAGATGGCGGGCCAGCTCGGCCAGATCGATGATCTCGACACTGGCGGCCGGCAGATCCTCCGTGATCCGCTCGACGAGACCGCGCGCGACGGCGAGTGTTCGGGAGCCCGTGCGCGGACTACCACTGAGGACGACCAGGCGGGGCCCTACAAGCAGCCCGGACGAAGTGTCTGGCTGCGTGCGCGGCAGCGTGTGCGACGTGGACGGCGGCACCGGGCGTGAGGACTGGATCATGATCGGCCTTCCGGTCTGGTCGAGCGCCGGCGCTGCGGCCTCGGACCTGCTCAGACCGCATTCGCGGCCACGAGCCCTGACGGATTCCCCTTGACGCGTGCACCGACGGTGAGACCGATCGGCTATGGCGAGGCAGGGAGCTGACGTGAGACGGGAACGCACGACGAAGCTCGGACCTGGGGCCCTGGTGCTGACACGGTGCCGCGAATCATCGCGGCGGCAGGCCCACGGAATCCGCTCCGTCAGCGGACGCACCGGCTACAGCGGCACCGGGTGACGCGGCCGTAGTCGACACAGCGCCGGCGCGTGAGCAGCGGGCGGGACACGAACCAGAAAGCCAACCACGCACGGTGGGCCGGCAGCGCTCGGTCGATGGAGAGTACGCGAGCGGCCACGTCCAAAACTGTGCGAGCAGGTCTTTGTTCAGTCAAGAAGTGTTAAAGTGAGTCAGATCACACTGTAATTTCATTGGCCGAGTATCGCTGTACGTGTTTCCGTTGCTGCTGTGTTGAAGCCGACCTACCTCGTCAAGCGGGGGCACATCGACCTGTTGCGGGTCGCCTCCGCCGCCTGTTCGGCCACCTGACACCGCAGTCGACGTCCCGCGCGGTGACCGTCGCGCGGTGAGCGTCCCCCCGGCTCCGCGATCGCCGTGCCGGATCCGCACGCCGGACGACTCCCCCCGCGGCAGCACGTCACGCGGCAGGCGCGGCCAGCCATGCCCGCCGCCACCGCAGGCGCCCCCTGGTCGTCAGGCCGCAGCTGATCGTCCGGTCGCACCCCCTGAGGCTGCGGGCGGATCCCCACCGGCCGACGCCGACCACATAGATGATCTTCGCCCGGGCGCGCACCCGGGCAGGAGCCCGCCATGCTCCCGACCGTGCCGTTCGTTGTGTTTCGCTGATCTTCCTGGAGGCGTCCGTGACTGCCTACGCCGGTTTCGTCGAGAGAACGACCGTGGGAGGTGACGTGGACATCGACCGCGTCGCCTGGCAGGTCCTGGTCGACGGGCAGCCGATCGACCTCACCTACCTGGAGTTCGAGGTCCTCGACTACCTCGTGCGCAATCCGGGGCGGGTGCACAGCCGCGAGAAGCTCCTGCGCGAGGTGTGGCACCAGGATCCGGACGCGCTCGGCGCCTCCGCGCCGCGCACCGTCGACGTCATGATCACCCGTCTGCGGCGCAAGCTCGGCCGGGGCCACCGGGACCGCATCGAGACAGTCCGGCGAGTCGGCTACCGCTACCGGGACGCCGCGGAGCCCCTCAGCTCCCATTCGCTCTCGACCCGGTAGGTGGGGGCGGGCCCACCGTCGCTGCTCATCAGCGTGATCGCTCCCGCGGACCAGGACGACCCCGCGATGGCCTCGTCGAGCTCCCGGACCACCTCCCGCAGGTCCGGGCTGGTACCGGCCGGTACCCGGGCCAGGGTGAGGTGGGCCCGGAACGGGCGGTCATCACCATGGTCCGCACCGGCTCTGGCCGCCGCCCGGCGCACCCCGGTGGCCAACGGCCCGAGATCACCATTGACTCGGGCCCAGAGCACCCGCCCGCCGAAGCGGCCGGCGCCGTCCAGCCGTACCTCGACCGGTGGGTGACGGCGGGCGACGCGCCCGAGCCGCTCGGCGAGCGCCGGACGCACGGCCGGGTCGACGGGGCCCAGGAACGCCAGCGTCACGTGCCACTGCGGCGGGCTGCTCCAGCGCAGCCGCGGCTCCGGCCGCCCGCTCACCTTGGCGATCGCCGCCGCCAGGCCGTCGATGACCTCGGGCGGCGGCAGCAGCGCGACGAAGTACCTCATCGTGAACACTCAATACCGCGGCGTGCCGCGCTGCGCCGCGCAGCCAGCCCGTACCCGCCGCGCCCGGCCCGATCGGGCACCCCCGTAGGGCGTGACGAGGTCTGGTCACGGCGGGCTGGTTCGAGTGGGTGGTCTGACGACGGGATCGGCCCGACCGCCCACCCTCGGGTGGTGTTCGGATGCACTATCGGAGCTGTGACGACGGTCCCCGAACTGGTGGCACCCCGCGATCCCGGTCTGTCCCGGGCCTGGCGTTCCGACCGTCGCGCCGCACGGCGCGACGAGCCCGATCTCCCGGTCGCGATGGCCCTTGTTACTGACGGTTCGGAGCTCTCCACGGCGGATGTCCTGCGCGACGCGGGCGTCGACGTCGTCGGTCTGCTGGCCCCGGAACCGTTGGAATCACTGGCCTGGGCAGCCGAGGCCGGAGCGCCCCGCGCCTACAGTGATCTGATCGCCCTGCTGTCGGACGACATCGAGGCCGTCTGCGTCGAGATGGCCCCGCCGGCGTCGGACATCGTGGCCCGCCGGGCCGCCGAAGCAGGCCTGCATGTCCTGCTCGCCAAGCCGGCCACCGCCGAGGCGGAGTCGCTGCGCGCCGTCGCCGACATCGCGGAGGATGCCGATCTGGCGCACGTCGTCGCGTTGGACGGCCGGGCCTGGCCGGCGGCGTGGCACGTCCAGGCATCCGTCCACTCGCTCGGGCGGCTCAGCCAGATCACGGTGGTCGGGGCACCCGCCGGCCCGGTCGGTCGCGCCGAGATGATCGATCTCGCCCTGCGCTGGTGCGGCGAGATCGTCGCCGTGTGCGCGGATCCGGGCAGCATGCCCGCGACCGCCCTCACCCCGGACGCCCCGGTGACCCTGGCGCTGCTCGCGGCCAGCGGGACGACGATCCTCATCAACGAGCGCATGAGCGGCGAGATCACCACCGCTGTCGTCACGGTGTGCGGCGATGTGGGGCGGATGGTCGTGCAGGGCCGGCGGGTGCGCCGCCAGGACAGCACCGGCGTCCGGGACCTGTGGATGCCGACGGTTCCCGCCGAGCGGCCCGGCCTGGTCGAGGCGACCTATGACGTCGTGCGTGCCGCGGAGCTCAACGATCCGGCGCTGGTGCGCGGTGCCACCTTCCACGATCTGCTCACCGCCAGCCGGCTTCAGGTGGCGGCCTCCGCGTCCCGTGAGCGTGGCGGATGGGTGGAGCTTTGAGCTGCTTCAGAGGCCGGCGAGGCGGTCAAGGATGGGAGCGGCGGCCTTCAGCGCATCGACCTCGTCCGGTGCGAGGTCCTCGAGGTGCTCGGCCAGCCACTCGTCCCGGCGGCGGCGGTCCGCGGCGAGCAGTTCCCGGCCCGCCTCGGTGACCTCGGCGATCACCTGACGACCGTCGGAGGGGTGCTGGCCCCGGTTGACGAGCCCGGCCTCGGCCAGGAGCGTGATCACGCGGGTCATCGACGGTGGCTGCACGCGCTCGTACGCGGCGATCTCGCCGAGCGTCATCGGGCCGTGCCGCGCGAGCGTGGCAAGGGTCGCGACCTGGGTCGGCGTCAGGGTGCTCGAACGTTCCTGGCGCATTCGCCGCGACAACCGCATCACGGACATCCGCAGGGTGGAGGCAAGCTCCGCCACGCCTACGTTGTCCATTCCCCGAAAGTACTGGTTAGCGTCGCTAATGTTCAAGAACCGCGGGACCCGTCGCAGCGCGGCTGGAGCGGGTCCGTGACGGGCGCCGGGTGCCGGCCACCCCCCGGTAGCGTCCGGCTCCCGACTGACCCGGGCCAGCTGCCCGCGACCGACCTTCGGTGTGGGAGGGCCGCATCCACTATTCACCGGAGCCGTCGTTCCTCGCTTCCGGGACAGCTCCACGTTTTCGGGGTACTTTCCACCTCTGCCTCTGGGGGGTAACACCCAGCCGGACATGACCGGTGTGTCACCCTTACCGGGTGAGATCGTCACGCCCGGCGAGACGTTGACGTGCCGGCCCCCAACCTGTCGCTGGGTAGGGCGTCCACAGCCACCGCCGGCACTCCGGCCTCCCAGGCACCCGGCCAGCGGCTTGCCCGGTCGCTGACCAGCGCCGTCACCCGGCACCGGCTCGTTTCCCTGGTGACCGCCGGCCTGGTGACGTCGTTGCTGGCGATCGCGGCGCAATGGCCCGCCTGGGCCGGGACGCCGTTTCCGGCGACGCTGAACGTGCTCGTCGTCCTCACGTTCGTCCTCACCGGCCTGCTGCTCCTCGACGAGGACGCACTCAGCAGCGTGAGCTGGGCGTTCGTCCTGGGCGGCCTGCTGTGGGCGGTGAGCTGGACCGCCACCTGGGAACACGGCCCGAGCGCCGTGATCTCCTCGTTCGCCTACACCCATTTCTGGGTCTGCCTCGGCTGGGGTGTGCTGCGCTACCCGCACGGGCGACTCGTCGGGGCCGTCGACCATCTGATGGTCGCCGTCGGCGTCGCGGTCATCCCCGTCGGCAACCTGGTGCTGATCGGGCTGTGCCGACCGGAGACCCTGGGCTACCGGCCGGACGTGTGGTGGTACGGGTCCGCGATCGACCCAGGTGTCTTCGAGGTGGTCGTCAACGTCCTCGACGGCCTGACCCTCGCTGTCGTCGTCGCCTTCGGGCTGGTCATCGGCCGCCGCCACCGACGGGCGTCGGCGCTGGAGCGGCGCACCCTGGGGCCGGTCTCGCTGGGCCTGCTCGCCGCCTTCGTGATGGCCGCCGTGGTGAACCTCTTCGTCTACTACCCCCAGGGCGGGGCCATCGACCCGATCTTCATACCGATGGCCGCGACCCTGTTCGCCATTCCGGCGTCGTTCGCCACCGCCGCGGCGCGCCGTCACCTGGCCCGTGGCCGCATCGCCCAGCTCCTGAGCACCCTGAGCACCCCACCGACGGCGCGGGCGGTGCGTGAGGTGCTGCGCGCGGCACTGGGCGACGAGAGCGCGCAGATCTACCTGTGGGTGCCCGAGCGAGGTGTGCACATCGACAGCGACGGCCGGCCGGCCATCCCGCCGGCCACCGACGACACGCTGCTGACGCTGCCCGTCCGCACCACCTCGGGTGCGCCGCTGGCGGTGCTGTCCGCTCGGTCGTCGCTGGAGCGCGACCGCGACCTGGTGGACGTCGCACTGAACGCCAGCGCCATCGTGCTGGAGAACGCACGACTTCACGCCATGGTCGCCTCCCAGCTCGACGCGGTGCGGACCACCCGAACGCAGCTCATCGAGGTCGGTCTGGCCGAGCGCCGCCGGATCGAGCGGGACCTGCACGACGGCGCCCAGCAGCGCCTGCTCGCCCTCGCCGCCCGTCTGGGGCTCGCCCAGGCACAGGCAACAGACGAGGCCACGGCCACCGCGCTGGCGGCCGCCTCCGCCGATCTTCGGGCCGCGCTGGAGGAGCTGCGCGGACTGGCCCGCGGAATCCATCCGCCGATCCTGCGGGAACGGGGGCTGAAGGCCGCGTTGGAGGACATCACGGGCCCGCTGCCCCTGGTGGTCGATCTTCGAGTCCCGGACCAGCGTTTCGACACCGTGTTGGAGACCACTGCGTACTACACCGTGAGCGAGGCACTGGCGAATACCGTCAAACATGCTGAAGCCACCCATGCGCAGGTTACGGTGCGAATGTCTGGTGACCGGCTCCTGGTTCAGATCGCCGACGACGGTAAAGGTGGAGCCGTGATAAGCGAAAGCGGCGGAATCGCCGGCCTGGGTGAGCGCGTCCGCGCGCTCGGCGGGGAAATCATGCTGTCCAGCCCGCCGCATTCCGGCACCCGGCTGACCGCGGTCATCCCGGCCACGACCCACTGATGTGATGCCACTGCTGTCATGACCAGGCCCACGGACGACCAGACCCACGGAAAACCAGGCGCGACCTTGATCGGGGCGACATGCGGGTAGCGATCGCGGACGACTCAACACTTTTCCGGGAAGGCCTCGCACTGCTGCTGGCCTCGGCCGGTGTCGAGGTGACGGCACAGGCCTCCGAGCCGCGCGGGATCCTCGCCCATCTCAAGGACACCCAGCTCGCGGACACGCAGCCCGATGTCGTCATCCTCGACATGCGGATGCCGCCGACGTTCACCGACGAGGGCCTCGTCTGCGCGGAGCTGATCCGCACCCAGCATCCGGCGGTCGGCGTGCTCGTCCTGTCCACCTACTCGGATGTCCACTACGCGGTGCGCCTGCTCGGCGACGGCCGGGGCGGTATGGGCTACCTGCTCAAGGACCGGGTCACCGACCTCAACGGGCTGCTGGACGGCCTGCGCCGCATCGCGGACGGCCGTCTCGTCGTCGACGAGGACATCATCGCGGGGCTGCTGGCGCACCGGCGGCGCGCCGAGGCGCTCGACCGGCTTACCGAGAGGGAGCGCGCCGTTCTGCGGGAAATGGCAGAAGGACGCTCCAACGCCGGTATCGCCGGAAAACTGCACCTTGCCTCCAAAACGGTCGAAAACCACGTCGCCAGTGTGTTCTCGAAACTCGGGATGCCCGCGTCCGGCGACGACAACCGGCGAGTCCTGGCAGTCCTCGCCTGGCTTCGGTCGGCGGGTGGCATAGCCTCCGCCGCCGCACCGGGCGGATCGCCCGGCCGGTAGACACCCGGCGGAGCAGGAGACGCCGGTGGACGGGCGGCACCAGCGGACGGGCGGCACCACCGGACGGGCGGCACCAGCGGACGTGTCGAGCCGACGTGCGGGTGGCGGGTGGGGCCGAGTGCGGGGTGGCTCCGGCGTGGGGGTGGCTCCCTCCCGGCGCCAGCCCACCCCGCGGGCCAGCCGTCCCAAAGCCTGGCCGGAGTGGCAACGGCGACGCGACAGGGCCACGGCACCCACAACCACGGCCACAGACCCGACGTACACGCCGCATTGTGAACTTCCGATAGCACACCGTTGACCAGACAGTGCACTGCGCACCACACCCGGCCGTGTGAGTTATCTCGCTTGATCCCGGCCACCTGCGGATTCAGACGGAACGACGCACACCCCACACAGCCGCAAGGCGTGACGACCCAACCGCCCGAAGGCGCCCAAATCGGGCCGTTCGTTACCAGCTGCACCAGCCCTGGCGCCACCCGCAACTCGACGGCATACGGGGTGGCAGAGCACACGTGGGATAGACGCCACCGATCACGCGCATGTGGTGGCTCGAACCGCGAGACTTGGGGACAACCGAACCGAACCAGTGAACCGGCGAGAGCGCTCCGAACCGGGCGCGCGCCCGGAGGTGGCCGACGCCGTCACCCGGCAGTGCCATGGCGAGAGGAGCCCGGCGTGTCCGAGCAGGTCAGTACCCTGACCGTCACTGACAACCGCACCGGTCGGACGTACGAGGTGCCGATTACCGACGGCACGATCCGCTCAAGTGCGTTCCGTTCCATCAAGGTCGACGACGACGACTTCGGCCTGATGGCATACGACCCCGCGTTCACCAACACGGCGAGCTGCCGCAGCGCGATCACCTATATCGACGGTGACGCCGGCATCCTGCGCTACCGCGGATACCCGATCCAGGAACTGGCGGAGAAGAGCAGCTTCCTCGAGGTCGCCTACCTGCTTCTCGCGGGCGAGCTTCCGACCTCGGACGAGCTCTACACCTGGGAAGACGAGATCACGCACCACACCCTGGTGCACGAGTCGATCAAAAAGTTCATCGACGGCTTCCACCACGACGCCCACCCGATGGGCATGCTGGTATCGACCGTCGGCGCACTGTCGACCTTCTACCCGGACGCCAAGACGATCGACGACCCCGGTCTGCGGCGGCTGCAGATCGTCCGGCTCATCGCGAAGATCACCACGCTGGCGGCGTTCTCCTACCGGCACTCCGTGGGCTTCCCATATGTCTACCCGGACAACGATCTTTCGTACGCCGGCAACTTCCTCAACATGATGTGGAAGGCCACCGAGCTCAAGTACGAGCCGGACCCGAACCTCGAGCACGCGCTCGACGTGCTGTTCATCCTGCACGCCGACCACGAGCAGAACTGCTCCGCGAACGCGATGCGTGCCGTCGGCAGCTCCCAGGCCGACCCGTTCTCCGCCGCCGCCGCGGCGATCGCCGCGCTCTACGGCCCGCTGCACGGTGGCGCCAACGAGCAGGTGCTGCGCATGCTCTCCGAGATCGGCTCCGTGGAGAACATCCCTGCCTTCATCGCCCAGGTGAAGGACGGCAAGAAGAAGCTCATGGGCTTCGGCCACCGGGTCTACAAGAACTACGACCCGCGGGCCCGGGTGATCCGCCAGGTCGCCGACGAGGTCTTCAAGGTGACGGGCACCAACCCGATGCTCGACCTCGCGATGGAGCTCGAGCGGGTGGCGCTGGAGGACGAGTACTTCATCTCGCGCAAGCTCTACCCGAACGTCGACTTCTACACCGGCATCATCTACCAGGCCATGGGCATCCCGGTGGAGATGTTCCCGGTGCTGTTCGCGATCGGCCGGATGCCGGGCTGGCTGGCCCAGTGGGAGGAGGGCCTGCTCGACCCCGAGCAGAAGATCGCCCGCCCGCGCCAGCTGTACGTCGGCTACGACCAGCGTCCCTACGTTCCGATGGACGTCCGGTCAGCCGCAGCCGCCGCCGAGACGGACCCGATCGCCGCCCAGGCCGCGCAGGCCGCCCCGGTGCGCCCGCTGCGCTAGGCGGCCGAAGCCCCCGCCCCCGGGGGCAGTCGCTCGCTACACAGCGGCCTGCGACAGACGCTCGGCTCCGAGCGGTACAACGCCTTCCGGCAACAGCATCGAGCAGCCCTCCGGCTCCATCCGGAGGGCTGCTCGCGTTGGTCGGCCGGTGTCACCCAACGCATCGCGACCGGCCTCATCGCTCATCGTTAATAAAAACAAAATCGATGTTTCGTTACCCAACGTCTGTCCACCATCTGGCCCCCCCAAGTAGATGTGGAGCGGCGCCGAGGGCACTCTGCCCACCTCCGATCTGGACTCAACTGTACGATCAGATGCGCTTACGGAGCCCAGTCAGGGGAGATACGACAAAAATCGTCCCGAAACTGCGACCAGAAGGGAGTCACGATGCTGCTGCGATTCCGCGTGGCGAATCACCGGTCAATTCGGGACGAGTCCGAACTATCTCTCATTTCATCTTCGCTACGCACCATCAGTCCGCGCGACGGCGACTGGGCCGGTGCCACCACCAGAGTCGCGGCGATCTACGGAGCGAACGCCTCGGGCAAGTCCAACCTTCTTGACGCCATAGACTTCGCGATCAGCGCGATTCGCCAGTCGGCCACCACCTGGGCCGAGAATGATCGGTTTCCATACCACCCCTTCGCCCTGACCCGAGGTGAGAAGCCGCCGTCCTTCTACGAGCTGTCGGTAGTGGTGGACGGAGTACGTTATGACTACGGATTCAGAAGCACCGCGCTCGGCATCGAGGCCGAGTGGCTCTTCAGCTATCCGGAGTCGAGGCGGCGGCGCCTGTTCATCCGGAATGGTCCGGACGGAAACTCGATCACGTTCAGTCGACACCTTCCCGGCGAGAACTCGCTGGCGGCCAGCCTGGTACGCCCACGCAGCCTCTTCCTTTCGGCCGCGGCAAACTCCAACCATCGGTTCCTGCAGCGGATCCACCAGCAGATCTCTCGCCATATCCTGTATGCCAGGTACGGGGAGTTCGATCAGCAGACCCGGCTCCGCGTGGCTATGGAGACCATCTCCGACCCGGATTCCCTCGAACTCGCGGTGTCACTTCTCAGAATGGCCGACGTCGGCATATCCGGGGTCCGGGTTACCTCCCACGATCTCTCACCGGAAGCACGATCACTACTTGACCTGATTCTCCGGGAGACCCGGCAGGAGGATGCTCTTCGAATCGTCGAGGAGGCTGGTCGTGCGCTGGCCTTCGTGCACTCCGCGGCGGACGGAGAGGAGTTCGAGATCCCGCAGGTCGACCAGAGCAGCGGGACGCTGGCCTGGATGGCCCTCGCGGTGCCCGCCCTGCAGGCCTTTCGCGGCGGCGACGTACTGCTCGTGGACGAGCTGGATGCCAACCTGCATCCGCACCTCGCGTCGGCTCTCGTCGAGATGTTCAAGAACCCCGAGATCAACCAGAAGGGGGCTCAGATAGTTTTCACGACCCACGACGTCTCCTTCATGAGCCCCTCTTATCCGGCCCTGCTCGAACCCGACGAGATCTGGTTCACCGAGAAGCGCGGCGACGGCTCGACGGAGTTGTTTTCGCTCGCCGAGTTTCCGACGCGAAACGGGGATAACTTCTCGAAACGCTATCTTGACGGCAGATACGGAGCCGTTCCGCTGCTTAACCATCGGATTATCTCCGAGATATTGCGCCAGACCGGCACATTACACCACCCGCCGGAAGGCCAGGAAAGGCTGATCTCCGGCGCCGGCGAAATACACGACAGGAAAACCCGAGAATTCTGATCGTCACCGAAGGTGAGAGAACAGAACCGGGTTATTTCGATGGACTCGCGCGAGCGATCCGGGCAACAGGTGTGCGAGTAGTCAACGCCAAGGTGATCGGAACCGGTCGCGATCCGGAGACCGTTGTACGGCAGGCACTCACGCACCGGGCCTACCGGGACGACTTCGACGCGTACTGGTGCGTCGTGGATGTTGACTCCCATAACACGCTCAGCAAGGCTCTGGACCTCGCGGCACGGGAGCAGATCGCGGTCGCCGTGAGCAATCCATGTTTCGAGATCTGGCTGCTCTGGCACTACGTGGACCATACCGCGCATATACGGCCGGACGGGCTGCGCAAGGCGCTGCGAAAACACCGATTCGCAGACAAGGCGCTCCCTGGAGATTTTCCGTTCGAGCGCTACCAGGCAGCGGTCGACAGGGCAGTGAGGGCCGCGCCCGAGAGCTCCGCGGGTAGCCGCGGACCGAACCCGTCCAGCTCGGTCGCGGCGCTGGTCATGCTCATGGTCGAGGGCATCTGACACCTGAGGCAGCAGCCGAATCGGGCCGGCCACTGTCTGACCAGGCGGCTCGGGTACACCGGCCGCGGCCCCGGCGAACGATCGGCCTGGAGAGACACGAGGACGCTGGTCTCCCCAGGCCGAATCAAACGATGGGCGCTGCGCCCGCTGCAGAGATTTGTCAGAGGCGCTCGACCACGTGGTCGACGGCGCCGGTGAGGGTCTCGACGTCCGAGGGCTCGATAGCCGGGAAGCAGGCCACCCGCAGCTGGTTGCGGCCCAGCTTGCGGTACGGCTCGACGTCGACCACGCCGTTGGCGCGCAGCACCTTGGCCACCGCGGCGGCGTCCACGCCCTCGAAGTCGATCGTGACGACGACCTGGGAGCGCTGCGCCGGGTCGGCGACGAACGGTGTCGTGTAGGCGGTCTTCTCGGCCCAGTTGTAGAGGATCGAGGAGGACTCGGCCGTCCGCCGGACGCACCAGTCGAGCCCGCCCTGCCCGTTCATCCAGTCGAGCTGGTCGGCGAACAGGAACAGTGTCGACACCGCGGGGGTGTTGTACGTCTGGTCCTTGGTGCTGTTGTCCAGCGCCGTGGTCAGGTCCAGGAACGGCGGGATCCAGCGGTCGGTGGCCGCGATCTCGCCGAGCCGGCCCAGCGCCGCGGGCGACATGAGAGCCACCCAGAGACCACCGTCGGAGGCGAAGCACTTCTGCGGCGCGAAGTAGTAGACGTCCACCTCGGTGAGGTCGACGGGCAGGCCGCCGGCGCCGGAGGTCGCGTCCACCAGGTGCAGCGCGCCCGCGTCGGTGCCCACCGGGCGCCGGACCGGCCGGGCGACACCGGTCGAGGTCTCGTTGTGCGGCGTCGCGTAGACGTCGATACCCGCTTCGGGCGCCCAGTCGGGGTGGGTGCCCGGCTCCGACTTCACGATCGACGGGTCGCCGAGGAACGGCGCGCCCTTCGTCGTGTCGGCGAACTTGCCGCCGAACTCACCGAAGACGAGGTGCTGGGAGCGTTCCCGCACCAGGTTGAACGCGGCCGCGTCCCAGAAGGCGGTGGCGCCGCCGATGCCGAGGACGACCTCGTAGCCCTCGGGCAGCGAGAACAGGTCGGCGAGCCCGGAACGGACCCGGCCGACCAGGTTCTTCACCGGCTTCTGTCGGTGCGACGTGCCGAGCAGCGAGGTTCCGCTCGCGGCGAGGGCGTCCACGGCCTCGGTACGGACCTTGGACGGCCCGCACCCGAAGCGGCCGTCGACCGGACGCAGCGAGTCGGGCAGGACGATCGTCGGGGCGTCAGGCATGGACGTCCCCCAGCGGCCTCGGCGCGGGGCCGACATAGCGGGCGGACGGGCGGATGAGCCGGCCGGTCCGCATCTGCTCCAGGATGTGAGCGCTCCAGCCCGCGGTACGGGCGCAGGTGAACATGGACGTGAACATATGGGCCGGGACCTCGGCGAAGTCCAGCACCACGGCCGACCAGAACTCGACGTTCGTCCGCAGTGGGCGGTCCGGGTAGCGGTTGGTCAGCTCCTCGATGGCCGCCGCCTCCAGCGCCTCGGCCACCTCGTAGCGTTCCGAGCCCAGGTCACGGGCGGTACGACGGAGCACGCGCGCACGCGGGTCCTCGGCGCGGTACACCCGGTGCCCGAAGCCCATCAGGCGCTCCTTGCGGTCCAGGGCCGCCCGGACGTACCCGGCGGGGTCACCCGTCCGTTCCACCTCGTCCAGCATCGCCAGGACGCGCGAGGGTGCCCCGCCGTGCAACGGCCCGGACAGCGCGCCCACGGCCGCCGACAGCGCCGCGGCGGCGTCGGCCCCGGTGGAGGCCACCACTCGGGACGTGAAGGTGGAGGCGTTCATGCCGTGCTCGGCGGCGGACACCCAGTAGGCGTCGACGGCCTGGACGTGCTTGGGATCCGGCTCACCGCGCCACCGGATCATGAACCGTTCCGTTATCGTGCGGGCGCGGTCCACCTCGCGCTGCGGAACGGCCGGCTGGCCGAGCCCACGGGCCGACTGCGCGACGAAGGACAGCGCCACCACCGAGGCCCGTGCCAGGTCGTCCCGCGCCTGCGCCGGGGTGATGTCGATCAGCTGGCCGAAGCCCCAGTAGGGCGCGAGCATCGCCAGCGCGCTCTGGACATCGACTCTTATATCGCCGGAATGCACCGGTACGGGGAAGGGCTCGGCCGGCGGCAGGCCGGGCTCGAACGCCCCGTCCACGAGCAGGCCCCAGACGTGGCCGTAGTCGACCTTCCCCACCAGGTCCTCGATGTCGACGCCGCGGTAGCGCAGCGCGCTGCCTTCCTTGTCCGGCTCGGCGATCTCCGTCTCAAAGGCGATCACGCCTTCCAGGCCTGGCTTGAAATCGCTTGTCTTCTCGGCCATCGAGTCCGGATCTCCGCTTCTGTCTCGGCCGACAGTGGGACGGGCCCTGCCGGGACCGGTCAGCCGCGGCTGCGCATCGCCGGATCCGGCCGCCGCGCCGACCTGGCGGTCGTCGCATCGTCCCGGTTCCGGCGCGGCCCCGTTGCCGCCGCCGTCGGCGACTCGTCGAGTTCGTCGGTGCTGTGGTTGTTCCTTGCGGTTGTTCCCTGCCGTCGCCAGACCATGTGGTCGCCAGACCCGCGATCGCTCGGCGAGTGGCCGCTCGGCCGATGGTCGCGCCGAGCGCGGTCGCTCTGATGAGTGATCGCTCTGATGGCTGGTCGCTCTGTCACCACATCGGTCCGTGGCCACATCGGTCCTGCGTTAAGGACGTAATCGTCCGTCTGCATCCTGCCCTGTCGAGAGCGGTTTCGCCACTGGGCGGGAAGTGATGAGGCGCGTTACGCACCGGTGCCGCGCCCACACTTCGTCATCAAGCGTGCGGGGACGTCCGCTGCCACCGCACGCCCATCCGAGGTGATGCCAGTCACATTGTCGAGGGCCTGCCAGGATCCGAAGCGTGAACCTCCACCCGCCGCCACCCGATCCAGCGGTGCTGCGCCGCAGCTACCGTCCAGGGCGGTTCGACGAGGCAATGCTCGCCGCGACCTGGACCGAGCAGTTCCGGAAATGGTTCGCGGAGGCCTCCGCCCCAGAATCCGGAATCAGCGAGCCAAATGCGATGATCTTCGGCACCGCCGACGCCGACGGTCGTCCGGGTTCCCGCACGGTGCTGATGAAGGGATTCGATCAGCAGGGATTCGTGCTCTTTACGAACTACCATTCGGCGAAAGCCCGCCAGGCCGCTGCGAACCCCTACGGATCCCTCCTCTTCCCGTGGTATCCACTGGAACGACAGGTGATCGTGACGGGCTCCGTCGAACGAGTTCCGCGAGCGGAGAGCGAGGCCTATTTCCGTTCCCGGCCACGCAGATCCCAGCTCGGCGCCTGGGCGAGTCACCAGTCAGCGGTGATCTCTTCCCGCGAAGTGCTCACCGACCGGCTGGCCGAGCTCGAGAGCCGATGGCCCGGGAACGAATCGGTGCCGACCCCCCCGTTCTGGGGAGGCCTTCGGTTGGCACCGAACTCGGTCGAGTTCTGGCAGGGCCGCCCGGACCGCCTCCATGACCGCCTGCGCTATCGACTGATCACAGAAAGTGGGGCGTCCGCGGCTGCGGGTGGGCCGGCGGCCGGCCCCGGCACGACCCACAGCCAGGCGCCCGACAGGCCTCCCACCTGGATCATCGAACGGTTGGCGCCCTGACGCCGAACCGATCCAGGCTGAAGAATCCGACCGCCGGCGGCCACCGATGCACAACATGATTCCGGCAGGTGAACGGCAGGTGAGCCGACCCGCCGGATCGACGGTTCACGACCGACCCCACACCCTGCCACCGCGACGCGTTTAACACAGATGAACACCCAACGTTTCCGCTACGTCGGACCCGCCCACCCCGTGACGATGCGGGCATTGGTACCTTTCTGCCTGCAGCCGCACCTGATCAGCAAACGCTGATCCGCGTCCCGCGCCGACTCGCCGCCCTCCGGCTGGTCGGGCACCTTGACGGGCCGCCGGCAGCGCGTGTCAAGGGCGACCCGTCACAACGTAGGGAGACGGATTCATGCGGATCACCAGAATGCGGGCCGTGGCGGCCGGCGTTCTCGGAGCGGCCCTGATAGCGGTCGCCCCACCGGCCTCGGCAGCCACGACGACGACGTCCACCAGCCCCAGCGCCTCCCCGACGGTGGAAGCCACCACCACCACGGAGCCGGAGGCACGCCTGACCACGCCGGCGACGACCGAGACACCGTCGGCGGACGAGTCGGCCACGCCGGACCCGGACCTTTCCGCGACTCCCACGGCGACAGACACTCCGCAGACATCGGCGGACGCCACGGCCAGCGCCACGGCGACGGAAAGCGCGTCACCCACGTCGACCCCGACCGAGGGCACCGGTGACCCGGTCCTCGACGGCTTCCTGTCCCTGCTCCCGTTCAAGGTGCCGCTGGACAAGGAAATCGACGGGATCGAGGACTTCGACCAAAACCCGTTCGTCCTCACCTTCAAGTGCGGCGCCAACGGCCCCGACTGGACGCTGCAGAACACCCAGGACAAGGCCTTCGGGTTCGGCTGGTTCGACACGAGCCTCGGCGCCGGCATCTCCGAGATCGGCCCGGGTGAGACCCTGACCCTCGACTCACACGGCGGGGCCGTGGTCGCGGCCCCGTGGGACGCGGAGACCGGCTACCTGCTGGTGACCCTGCCCACCGTCGGGGTGTCCGACTGCGAGGGCACCGACCCGCCGGCGGCCGTGCCCGCCGTGTTGCCCATCGCTGCCCCCGCTGTCACGACGGCGGTGCACACCGAGCCGTACTACACGGGATGAGACGTCACCACGAAGCGCTCGCCGAGCGCTCGACCGGCCGCCGCGCCCTGTCACGGACAGGGGCGGCGGCACTGGCCGTTGTGCTGGGCGGCGTGATCCTCACCGGCTGCGGCGGCGATGACGGGGCCTCCGGGCCGGCCGCGGTTCCCGCGGCGGTCCAGAGCCAGCTCGCCGCCGTCGCCGGGCTCAACCAGGGCACGAGCACCGTGCTGACCGCCAACGGCGCCAGTGTCGACATCTACCAGGCCCCCACCGCCACGAAGCCGACGCGCAGCCTGTCGAACCCGAACGAGAACGGGGCCCCGCGGGTCTTCCTCGTGCAGGCGAAGATGCCGGGATGGTGGCAGGTCCTGCTGCCCGTCGAGCCCAACGGAAGCACCGGCTGGGTGAAGGCCGCCCAGGTCAACGCGAGCCAGACGCCTTACCGCATCGAGGTGGCGCGCGGCGCGCACGTGCTGCGTCTCTTCAGCGGCGATCAGAAGATCGCGGAGGAGAAGGTGGCCATCGGCACCTCGGACACTCCCACCCCCGGCGGCCGGTTCTTCCTGATGGAGCTGCTGCGGCCAAGCAACCCGAACGGTGCCTACGGGCCGTACGCGTTCGGCCTGAGCGGGTTCTCCACCAGCCTGGACGACTTCGGCGGCCGCGATCCGGTCATCGGGATCCACGGCACGAACGATCCGAGCTCGCTGGGCCGCGACGTCAGCCACGGCTGCATCCGGCTGAGCAACGACTCGATCACCCGGCTGGCACAGACCGTCCCGCTGGGGACGCCAGTGGAGATCGTCGCCGGTCCTTCCGCACCGCGAGCGACTGGTGCACATCGCCCGTCGGCGGCTGCCGAGCACCGCCGACGCGGAGGACTGCGCGCAGGAGGCACTTGTCCGTGCCGCCG
>NZ_ADGX01000125.1 GCF_000177675.1 Parafrankia sp. EUN1f | reverse complement strand
TCGTCGAGGACCAGCATGCGCAGGCCGCCCAGATCGAGCGTCCCGCGTTCCAGGTGGTCGATAACCCGCCCGGGAGTGCCGACGACGACCTGCGCGCCGCGGCGGATCCCGGCCAGCTGCGGAGCATAGGCCTGCCCTCCGTAGACCGGCAGCACATGCAGGCCGGGCAGGTGGTGGGCATACCGGCCGAACGCCTCGGCGACCTGCAGGACCAGTTCCCGGGTCGGAGCGAGCACAAGCGCCTGGGTGGAGGTGCTGCGCACGTCGATCCTGGACAGGATCGGGAGAGCGAACGCGGCGGTCTTGCCGGTCCCGGTCTGGGCGAGGCCGACGACGTCACGGCCCTCGAGCAGGGCAGGGATCGTGCCCACCTGGATCGGCGACGGCACCTCGTAGCCGAGTTCGGTGAGGGCTCGCAGGACTGCGGTACCAAGCCCGAGATCATGGAACGTCGGCTGGTCTTCGGACTCGGTCACACCTGAGAATACGGTTCCGGCGCGGCAGCCTGGTGAGAGGCGGCCGCGCCGGCCTTCGGCGCACCACCTTGGCCGATAAGGCACGTTTACGGTGGGCGGATGGATGGCGAGCGCGGACCGCGGCTCGAACTGCTGGCCGATGACGACCGTCCCGGCGGCTGGCTGATGCTGATGGACCAGGTCCGGCAGTCCTACGTCGATCTGCACGACCCGGCCTACCTGGACTTCGAGTACATCCAGGGTTTCGCCGACATGGTCGACGCGCTGCCCACCGGCCCGCTGTCCGTGACGCATGTCGGCGGCGGGGCTTGCACGTTCGACTCAGGTATCTCCTCGGTGTTGGCGCGCCGCGCGGTCCGGGCTTCCGCCGCCTGCATGTCGCTCATCGCGGGTCGGCTCGCTGGACCATCCACCCGCGGATCTGGTCGATCGGGACGAGCATCTCTCCAGTCCTGTTCTCGAGGAGTGCCCGCAGGCACGGGACAACCTGCTCGGCGATCTCGACGTTTTCGAACCGGGGTTCGCGCAGGACGTGCCAGTGTCCGTCCGGGAGTAGGGCCTCATGGACCTCTGCGGGGTCGAGGGTGCGGGAGTAGGGCGCCGTGGGTGTGGTCATCATTGGTCTCCTTGACTACGCAGCCGGTGCGGGTGTCTCGGTCAGGGTGGTTGCCGAGCCAGCGTTTAGTGCGCGTTCGGCGGCCTCGCGATCCCGCGCGAGGATCTCGGAGGCGCATCGATCGTGACGTTCCCGCCGCCACGGGCGGCGCCTGGCGAGGTACTGCCGCATACTGCCTGGTCGCGGGCCCACGCCGACTCCTGGTACCCGCAAACGCGACCTGGAACTGCTGATGTTGCGGCGTGAGATCGAGGCAACGCGGCCCACCACCGTGCTCGATCAGCTCGATGCCCAAGCCGCGCGACCTCTCGGTGTGGCCGGTCTGCGGGTCCTGATCGGCGCGATGGAGCCCGCCCCGACGCTCCGAATGGCCGATCTGGTGCTGCGCGTCCACCGCGAGCTGAGCCACCGTTTCTCCGAACTCCGCCCCTTCGTCAGCCCCGCGAGCGGAGCATGGAACGCCTTCTCCCGAAATCTCGAGCAACGTCACGACCAGCCGTGCGAACCGGCGCATCCGAGCATGCCCCGCGATGGGTGCGGTTCGTCACGAGACCGATGAACACGCGGAAATCAGGTTGCCATCCGAAAAATTGGGCAGTCACCCTACGACTGGATAACGCGCCATGAGCTGGAAGCGGCGATGTGACGATTTTCGAGGCTCTGACCACGGGCCTGAACGAAACTGATCGAAACCTCACCCTCGAGGTGATCCGGCAGAGTTTCGACGATGGCCAGGCAGCCGCGCGGCGAGGACGTCCGCACCGCAACGTCGAGGAGATCACCCGGCGGCGCCGGTCCTCCCGGCCGACGGTCGTCGACGACCAAACGGAGCCGGCGGGGTGCGGTGCCTGATGCGGCCGGCGGATGGTTTGCGGCGGCCGGTGTAGGCGCCACGATCGACCGGTTTTGCCGTGGAGCGGAATCACACGATTAGGCTTGCGGGGTGGACGGATCGTCGGTACCGGCGCGATCGGTACCGGCACCCCGCCGGCCCCGATTGCTCGCCAAAAGTGGCGCGACCCGGCGGCGAGTGACACGGTCCCGGTCCCCCGGTTGCTTTCGATATTCCCGAAGACTATAAGTGGGCTAACACTCGACAAGGTTGAGTGTCAACCTCCGGCGCGACGGGTGCCCGGGTCATGACCCGATCATCGTGTTCGTTTTGGGCCCCGCTGGCGGCCGGCACTCCTCCACACGGCCCATGCCTGGGAGGAAACAGCTCGTGCCCCTGCGTTATGGCTTCCTCAGCACCTATCCGCCCACCCAGTGCGGTCTGGCGACCTTCACAGCCGCCCTGTTCGACGAGCTGAACAGTCCGGCGCCCGGTGCGTCCAGTGGGGTGGTGCGCCTCCTGGACGCCACCGACCGAGCCGGTGCCACGCGAACCGGCGCCACGGCCGAGCCAGCCGCGCCGGCCGCCAGAACACCGGGTCGATCCGGTCGGGCCAGCCGGCCGGTTCTGGTCGGGGAGCTCGTCGCCGGCACGCAGGGCGGGCCGCGTGCGGCGGCACACCTGCTGAACGGCTTTGACGTCGTCGTGGTGCAGCACGAGTACGGCGTCTACGGGGGTCCGGACGGCGACGAGGTGCTCGCGGTGCTCGACGCCCTCGACGTCCCGGTGATCGTCGTCCTGCACACCGTGCTGGTGACACCCACCTCGCACCAGCGGCATGTCCTTGAGTCCCTGGTCGCGGCGGCGGACGTGGTGGTCGTGATGACCGAGACCGCGCGGGTGCGACTCGTCGCGGGTTTCCAGGTCCATCCACGACGGGTGGTGGTCATCCCGCACGGCGCGGCGGACAACCGCCGGGCGCCGGCGGAGCACAGCGGCGGGCCGACCGTCCTCACCTGGGGCCTGATCGGGCCCGGGAAGGGCATCGAGTGGGGCATCGCCGCGATGGCGGACCTCGCCGACCTCGATCCCGCCCCGCACTATGTCATCGCGGGTCAGACTCATCCGAAGGTTCTCGCGAGGGAGGGCGAGGCCTACCGGGAGGGGCTGGCCGCCCAGGTCCGCGACCTCGGCCTGACCGGCCTGGTCAGCTTCGACGATCGATACCTGGACCCGGTGTCCCTCGCGGAGCTCGTGCGCCGGGCCGACATCGTCCTCTTGCCGTACGACTCGGTCGACCAGGTGACCTCCGGTGTCCTCATCGAGGCGGTCGCCGCGCTGCGGCCGATCGTCGCCACCCGGTTCCCGCATGCGGTCGAGCTCCTCGGCGACGGCATCGGACTGCTCGTGCCGCACCGGGACCCGGCGGCGATCGCCGCCGCGGTGCGCCGCATCGCGACAGACGAGACGGTGAGCGCCGGCCTGGCCAGCGCCGCGGCTGTCCAGGCCCCCGGCCTGCTGTGGCCGGCGGTCGCAGGCCGCTACCAGCGGCTGGCCGCCGGACTGGTCGCCCACACCGGGAGCCGGCCGTCGACCGCGCCCGTGCCGGTGGCCCGGTGAGCTCCACGGTCTCGTTCGACCACCTGTTCCGGCTCACCGACGGCATCGGGCTGTTCGAGCACGCGCTCGGTTCGGTGCCACGCCGGGAGCACGGCTACTGCGTGGACGACGTCGCGCGCGGGCTGGTCGTCCTCACCCGCGAGCCGTCGCCCGGGGTGGACCTGGTGCGACTGCTGGAGCGCTACCTCGCCTTCGTGCTGGCCGCGCAGGCGGTGGACGGCGCCGTCCACAACCGGCGGGACAGCGACGGGCGATGGCAGGATGATCCCGGCCTCGGTGACTGCTGGGGCCGGGCGCTGTGGGGGCTGGGCACCGCGGCCGCGGCCGCGCCGACGCGGCGACTGCGGGCCGCGGCGCGGGCCGGCTTCCTCGCCAGCGCCGGCCGCCGCTCACCCTGGCCGCGGGCCATGACGTTCGCGGCGCTCGGTGCCGGAGAGGTGCTGCTCGCCCATCCGGATGACGAACCGGCGCGCGCGCTGCTCACCGCTGCCATCGAGGTGATCGGACCGGTCGGTGCCAACCCGGGCTGGCCGTGGCCGGAGCCCACCCTGCGCTACGCCAACGGGGCCGTCCCGGAGGCACTGATCCTCGCCGGCATGTGCCTGCCCGACAAGGTGGTGCTCGCGGACGGCCTGCGGCTGTTGACGTGGCTGCTCCAGGCCGAGACCCGTGACGGGAACCTGTCACCGACCCCGGTCGGCGGTCGCCGGCCGGGCGAGGATCCCGGGCCCGGTTTCGACCAGCAGCCCATCGAGGCCGCGGCGATCGCGGATGCCTGCGCCCGCGCCCACGCGGCGACCGGGCGGAAAAGGTGGCTGGCCGGCCTCGGCCGCGCCCACGGGTGGTTCCTCGGGGACAACGACAGCTCGATGCCGTTACTCGACCCCGACACCGGCGGCTGTTACGACGGGCTCGAGCCCGGCGGCCGCAACCTCAACCAGGGCGCCGAATCGACCCTCGCCCTGCTCTCCACCGCCCAGCACGCCCGCCGCCTCCTGGCATCGACGCCCTGACCGGGGACACGAGGGCCACAGTCGCCGGGCCGGCCGAGAACGACCTGGTCACGCGGCATCCGCTGGGGCTCTCCCCGAACAGCGACCGGGTCATCGCGAAGCTCTTCCTGCCCGGTGAGGAGGGCAGCCGGCCGCATTCGCGGGCCGCCGGCATCGTGGCCCGCGTTCTCGCCCTGCCCGAACGGGAGGTCGAACGCCTGGTCGCCGACCTCCTCGAACGGTTCGAGCCGCGTCACCGGGACTACCGGGGCGTCCTCGCGCGGCACGCCGCGGTGGTGGCTCCGCGGGTGCCGGTACCCGCGGAGCTCTCCCCGGCGCGCAGTCTGCTGCTCGGCGCGTGCTTCACCGCCGAGTACGCGGTGGAGGGCGCGGCCGTCACCAACCCCTCGGCGATGCCGCACCCCGACCAGACCGGGCTGCCGTCCGGCGCGCTGCGACTGGCGTTGAGCCTGCGCGCTGTCGGGGAGGGCCATCTGTCCTCGATCGGCTTCGCCGTCGCGGTGATCGGTCCGGGCCCTTCGGTGCGCCTGGAGCCGCGGACCGGCCCCCTCACCACCGGCGTCGCCGTGCCCGTCGAGTGGGAGCCCGCCCGGCTGCGCGCCGTACTCACCGAACACGGTCTCGACGACGAAGTCACCCGTGCCGTCCTCCAGAGCCTGGACCCACGGCCGCCCGGCAGTGAACCCGACCCCGATCTCTCCCGTGCCTTCGCCGCGGTTCCCCCCGACCTGCTCCGCCGCCCCCAGGCGCCCGGGGTCCTCGCCGGGATCCGCTCGATCGCCGGATCACTGCGGCGGGTCGAGTTCCCACCCGACAGCACCCTGGCGCAACGGGTGCTGTGGCCCACCGCCACCAGCGAGAGCAACGGCATGGAGGACGCGCGATTCGTCCGGTTCACCACACCGGACAGGACCGTCGAATACCGGGCCACCTACACCGCCTTCGACGGCACGGACATCTCCCCCCGCCTGCTCACCAGCCCCGACCTTCGGGTCTTCACCACCGCCCCACTCACCGGCCCGGCCGCCCGCAACAAGGGCATGGCGCTGTTTCCCCGGCTGGTCGATGGTCGCCACCTCGCGCTCTGCCGCTCCGACGGCGAGTCCACCGCTCTGACCGCATCGGACGACGGCCAGGTGTGGAGACCGGCGCGTCCACTGCACGGGCCACGGGCCGCCTTCGAACTGCTCCAGGTGGGCAACTGCGGCTCCCCGCTCGAGACGTCCGCGGGCTGGCTCATACTCACCCACGGCGTCGGGCCGATGCGGACCTACACCATCGGCGCGATCCTGCTTGATCTCGACGACCCGGGAACGGTGGTCGCGGCACTGCCCGGACCACTGCTCGCCCCGACCGGGCAGGAGAGCGCGGGCTATGTCCCCAACGTCGTCTACTCCTGCGGAAGCCTGATCCACCACGGTCTGCTCTGGCTGCCGTACGGGATCGGCGACACCCGGATCGGGATGGCCAGCGTGCCCGTCGACCGGCTCCTCGCACAAATGCTCCCCGCCGGGTGACCAGCCCGCGGGGGCAGCGGGATCAGGCGACAAGGGGCGAGAACGCCCGCGCAGACGGCGACCATGCGCACACGCGGCGACAGGAGCGTCGTCGACCCTGTGGCCTGCGCGGTCCTGGCCGTCGCGGGCAGCCCAAGCCCACCCCGCACCTCGATACTCACTGGCGCTGCGCCTGATCTCGGGCGTCGTATACAACGTCCGGCGACCGCGACGACCGAGTTATCCGTCATGCGGAAACCTTCATTGACCTTACGGATTGCCCACGCTAGCTTGCCCCATCACTTGAAGCGCTTCAATCTAATTGGTCCTGGAGGACTGGTGACACGGAAGTCAACTGTCCGGACATGGGTTCCGCGGGTGGCGTGCGCCGTCACCGTGTCCCTGGCTCTGGCGGCATGTGGAGGCGGGGCCGGAGCCTCGGATGACGCATTCACGATGATGTCGCTGAACGAGAACACGACCCAGGATGAGGTACTCACAGCGCTCGGCAAGGGCGCGTGTGCTGATCAGAACGCGGCTCTGCCTCTCGACATCACCGAACAGGCTCAGGAGAGCGTAGATCAGCAGGAGCAACTCCTGGCCGGTCAGGGCGCCCTGCCGCAGCTCTTCCCTGCGAACACCCCTGCCCTGATCCGCGAGCTCGCCGACAACGGCAGGGTGGCCGACGTCAGCAAGGTTCTCTCTGGAAGCCCTGCCGCGGACTCGGTTCTACCAGCTGCTCAGTCAGCGGCCGACCAGATCTTCGGTGCTCAGTTAGTCCTTCCCGTCGAGCTGAACATCGAGGGTATCTGGTACAACAAGAAGATCCTCTCGGACAATGGGATCGACGTCCCGAAAACGTGGGATGCTCTAGTCGCGGCGTTCGAGAAGCTGAAGCAGGCCGGCGTTCAGCCCGTCTCCGCCGCCGGAGCCGGCGGTGATGGCTGGGGAGTGAGCCGCTGGGTCGGCGCCTACCTGTTCCGCACCCTTGGCCCCGATGCCCTGAAGGACGTCGCGGACGGGAAGGCCAAGCTCACCGACCCCGAATATGTTGCGGCCGCACAGGCGATCTCCGACCTCGGCAAAGCCGGATACTTCGGGCCCTCCCCCACGTCGATTGATTATGCCACTGCTCTGAACACGTTCCTGACTGGTGACGCGGCGTTCATCTACATGGGCTCCTGGGCGCTGTCCAACTTCAACGACCCGAAGGAGAACAAGATCGGGGAGGATGCCATCGGATTCCTGCCGTTCCCCGAGGTCTCCGGCGGCAAGGGAAGCAGCGACCAGACCCCGACCAACCTCGGCACCTCGATCGTCCTGTCGTCCTCGGTGGCCGACAACGAGAAGGCCAAGGCGTGGGTACAGTGCATCGCCGAGAACTACGGCACCACGGCGCTGCGCGACAAGGGCCAGATCACGGGGTTCACGCTGTCCGAGAAGGTTGACGTTCCACCGCTGACGAAGGTGGTTCAGGAGCAGATCACGGCAACGTCGCAGAGCGTCCTGTGGTTCGAGGCTCTGTTCCCGGCGTCGGCGACGACGGCGAGCCAACAGAACGCCGGCTTGCTCGGCTCCGGGCAGAAGAGCGGCAAGGACTTCATGTCCGCGGTGGCCTCCGAACTGGGCTGACAGCCCGCGCCCCGGTGCGGGCAGGCTGAGTGACCGAACAGCCCGCCCGCACCGGAGTCCAGATCTCGTACCGCTCCGGAAGGCGAGTCCCGTGAAGGACGTCCTTGGCGACAGGCGCACCGTCCTGGTGCTGTTGGGCCCGGCCCTGATCATCTACACCCTGGTCATGCTCGTGCCCATGCTGTGGTCGCTCGGCTACACCTTTTTCGACGGCAGTGTGATCTCGGGTTTCCACTTCACCGGGTTCGACAACTTCACCCGGCTTTTCGATGACCCGAAGATCGGCGACGCCCTATTCTTCACGGTCAAGTACGCCTTCGTTATCACCGCAGGCCAGATTCTTCTCGGCTACCTGCTCGCACTGCTCTACGTGTTTGCGCTGAAGCGCGCCTCCGCGCTGGTGCGCACACTGGTGTTCTTCCCGGTCGTCCTGCCGACCGTCGCCGTGGCCCTGCTGTTCCAGAAGCTTTTCGAGGTCGCGCCGCAGACCGGTCCGGTGAACGCGCTGCTGAACGCAGCAGGCCTCAGCTCGATCAACTGGCTAGGTGACCCCGACAACTCCTTCGCAGTACTTGCGATCATGGACATCTGGCGGTCGATGGGTTTCTACGCGGTACTCCTCTACGCCGGACTGATCGACATTCCCGACGAGGTCATCGAGGCCGCCAGGCTGGACGGCGCCTCGACCTGGCGCCTGATCCGCAGCATCGTTGTTCCATTGTCCTTTCCTGTCCTGGTGTCCTCGCTGATCTTCAGTATCAACGGGACGCTGAAGGTCTTCGACTCGATCTACGCACTCACCGGAGGCGGCCCGGGCACCGCGACGACCCCGCTCACCCTGGCGATGTTCCGGACATCCTTCGCTTCGGGCGACTACGGCTACGGGGCCACGATCGCGTCGGTGCTCACCCTGCTCTCGCTGCTGACCACCCTGCTGATCTTCCGAACGTCGCGACGCGACCTGACTCAGGGCTGAGTGATGACGACAACCCACGGTCTTGCCGGCGACGCGACCTCCGGCGTCGCGCTCGAGCCCGCCGCGCCGGCGACGCCACCCAGGATGTCCCGCCGACCAGCCGGGCACGGCAAGGCGTGGGCGGCCCGGCTGCGGCGGCTGCCGCTGCACGCGGCGATCGCTCTGCTGCTGCTCAGCGTCGTCTATCCGCTGGTCTGGCTCCTCCTCGGCGCGTTCAAGACGCAGGACGAGTTCCTCAACGAACCGACCTGGGCGCTGCCGAAGGACTTCACCAACGTCGACAACTTCAGCGCCGCCTGGTCGAGCGTCAGCCAGTACCTGCTCAACTCCGCACTGGCCGTCTTCCCCTCACTACTGATCATGCTGGTGATCGGGACCGCCGCCGGCTTCGCCTTGGAAGTCATGGTCTGGAAGGGCCGCAACACGGTTCTGCTGACCTTCCTCATCGGCATCATGGTGCCCTGGCAGATGATTCTTCTCCCGCTGTTCACCGTATATTTTCAGGCCGGTCTCACCCAGACACTCTGGCCGCTCATCTTCACCTACACCGCGACCGGCCTCCCCCTCACAGTGTTCCTCATGGCCACTTATTTCCGGGCGATACCGAAAGAGATATTCGAGGCAGCCGCCCTGGACGGAGCCAGCATGATTCGCGCACTCTGGTCCGTCGCGTTCCCAATGATGAAGAACGCCATTTTCACCATAGCCCTGGTCCAGTTCTTCTTCCTTTGGAACGACCTCCTAATCGCCTTGACATTCACCACTCGAGACGAGTTGCGGACGGTCCAGGCCGGCCTACTAAACTTCACCGGAGAGTTCGGGGTCGTCGACTATGGGCCTACGTTCGCCGCGATCTGCATCAATGTTCTGGTAATCCTCGCAATCTATCTCTTCCTCAACCAGCGTGTGATGCGTGGAATGGCCGCCGGTGCGGTCAAGGGCTGAATCGGAGGGAGTCGGTGCGCCGGAACGGTCGGCGTACCGTTCCCGCCCACGGATCGACCGGCTGACCTGCGAGCACTATCGAGAGCCACTCGGAATCGGGGCGTCCGCACCGCGCCTGACCTGGACAACGGTGGCTGGACCCGCCTGGTCGCAGACCGCGTACGAGATCCAGGTCGAGCGCGATGGCCTCCTGACGTCGACAGGGTGGGTCGACAGCGCGGAGTCGGTACTCGTCCCCTGGCCGGCAGCGCCGCTCCGGTCTCGCGAACGGGTCCGGATCCGGGTCCGGGTACTGGGCACCGATCGAACCGTCTCCGGCTGGTCCTCTCCGGTTGTCGTCGAGGCTGGACTGCTGTCGCCAGAGGACTGGTCCGCCGTGCCTGTCGGACCAGGCACGCGCACAACCGCGGACGGCGTCTGGCTGCTGCGCCGTGTGTTCGACCTCCCTGCCGACCTGCTCGACCGGTCCCGGCCGACGGCACGTCTGTACCTGACGGCTCATGGCGTGCTCGACGCGGAGATCAACGGGACGCCCGTCGCCGAGGATGTCCTGGCGCCCGGGTGGACGTCCTACAATCACCGGCTGCGGTACGCGACGCACGACGTCACCGATCTGCTCCAGCCCGGGCCCAACGTGCTGGGCATCAGGCTCGCCGACGGGTGGTACGTGGGGCTGGTCGGATTCGACGGCGGAACCCGCGCGATCTACGGCGACCGGGTAGCGGCGTTGTGCCAGCTCGAAGTGCGGCGATCCGGAGAGTCGACCATCGTGGTGGCGTCCGGTGCCGACGGGTGGATGGTCGCTCCAGCGCCGACGACGTCCGCCAGCTTCTACGCGGGTGAGCGACATGACGCGCGGCGGGACGACCGTGGCTGGTCGTGCCCGGGACAGCCCGCCGGCGACTGGCGGCCGGTCCACGACGTCACGTCACGGGACTGCGGCACCCTCGTCGCTCCCGAGGGCCCGCCGGTGCGATGCACCGACGAGATCGACCCCGTGTCGATCACGCCTCTTGGAGCGGGAGCGTACCTGCTCGACTTCGGGCAGAACCTCGTCGGCCGGCTGCGGCTGCGGGTCCAGGGGCCGCGCGGGACGGTGGTACGCCTCCGGCATGCCGAGGTGCTGGAGGACGGCCGGTTGTGCACCCGCCCGCTGCGCGGCGCGACATCGGTCGACGAGTACGTGCTGGCTGGAGACCGGCTGGAGGAATGGGAGCCACGGTTCACTCTGCACGGCTTCCGCTACGCCGAGATCGAGGGTTGGCCGGGGCCGTTGGATGCCGGGGCGGCGACGGCCCGGGTCTATCACAGCGACCTGGAACGCACCGGGTGGTTCGAGTGCTCCGACCCTCTGGTCACCCGCCTCCACGAGAACGTCGTCTGGAGCATGCGCGGGAACTTCGTGCATCTTCCGACCGACTGCCCGCAGCGCGACGAGCGGCTCGGCTGGACCGGGGACCTCCAGGTCTTCACGGCGACCGCAGCCTTCCTCTACGACTGCACGGGAATGCTGCGTTCCTGGTTGCGGGACGTGGCTGCCGAGCAGCTCCCGGACGGCACGGTTCCCTGGTACGTGCCCTATGTTCCCGGTGGCCCGATCTGGTCACCTCCCCGCCCCGGGGCGGTATGGGGCGACGTCGCCGTCATCACCCCCTGGGTGCTCTACGAGCGGACCGGCGACCAGCGGATCCTGGCCGACCAGTATGAGTCTGCCCGAGCTTGGGTAGACCTCGTCACCCGGTTGGCTGGACCCGCGCGGCTCTGGGACAGCGGCTTCCAGCTCGGGGACTGGCTGGACCCTGCGGCACCACCCGAGGATCCGGCGGCGGCCCTGACCGATCCGCACCTGGTCGCCACCGCGTACTTCGCCCGGTCGGCCGCGTTGCTGGCCCGAGCCGCCGAGGTCATCGGGCGACGGTCGGACGCGACCCATTACGAGGCGCTCGCCGACGAGATCCGCCATGCCTTCCGCGACCGCTATGTCACCGTGGACGGACACCTGACCAGCGACACCCAGACGGCGTACGCGCTGGGCATCTGTTTCGATCTGCTGTCCCCGGAGCACGAGGCCTTCGCCGGTGCCCGGCTGGCCGAGCTGGTCAGCAACGCGGGTCACCGCATCGCGACCGGCTTCGCCGGCACCCCGCTGGTCACCGAGGCACTGTCCCGGACCGGGTACCTGCGGGCGGCCTACGACCTGCTCCTGTGCCAGGAATGCCCGTCCTGGCTGTACACGGTCCGGCAGGGCGCCACCACCATCTGGGAGCGCTGGGACAGCCTCCTGCCAGATGGTTCGGTCAATCCCGGCGACATGACCTCGTTCAACCACTACGCGCTCGGCGCGGTCGCCGACTGGCTGCACCGGGTGGTGGCCGGGCTCTCCCCGGCCGAGCCAGGCTACCGGAGGATCCTCTTCCGTCCGCGGCCCGGCGGTGGGCTCACCTGGGCGCGAGCCCGGCACCGCTCGCCGTACGGGATCGCGGCGATCGAGTGGCACTGGATCGCGGGCCGGCTTGAGGTGGCAGTCGAGATCCCGACCGGATCCACGGCCACCCTGGAAATGCCGCTGCATTCTTCTCTCGAGATCGGACCGGGGAGGCACCACTTCACGGCCGACCTTCCCCTGGACTGGGCCGGAAAGCTGTGACCCAGCACTCTCCTCGACATATTTTTCGTGTCCCCGAATCGTTTCAGGACAATCACGCATCTCGCTTCGCACCGTCCGACACGTTCCTGCCGGAGAAAGGCGCTCATGAATCATGGCAGCCGTCGAATTCATCTCTGTTGCAAGGCATTACCCGGGCAGCGATCGTCCTGCGGTAGACGCGCTTGATCTCCAGGTCGCCGACGGCGAGTTCCTGGTTCTCGTCGGGCCGTCCGGATGCGGAAAGTCGACCACCCTGCGGATGGTGGCCGGGCTGGAGCCGGTGGACTCCGGACAGATCCTGATCGGCGGGAAGGACGCCACGAATCTGGCGCCGAAGGACCGCGATATTGCGATGGTATTCCAGAACTACGCTCTCTACCCCCACATGAGCGTGGCAGACAACATGGCTTTCTCACTGAAGATCTCCGGCGTACCCAAAGGTGAGCGCCACCGAAGGATTCACGAGGCCGCGAGGCTCCTCGACCTTGAGCCCTATCTCGAACGGAAGCCGAAGGCGCTGTCGGGAGGCCAGCGGCAGCGGGTGGCGATGGGTCGGGCCGTCGTCCGCGAGCCGCAGGTCTTCCTGATGGACGAGCCGCTGTCCAACCTCGACGCCAAGCTTCGCGTGTCCACCCGCACCCAGATCGCCTCCCTGCGGCGACGTCTCGGGGTCACGACGATCTACGTGACCCATGACCAGGTCGAGGCCATGACCATGGGCGACCGGGTGGCCGTGTTCGCAGGCGGCCGGCTGTGCCAGGTCGGCAGTCCGCAGGAACTGTACGAAAAGCCGGCCAATGTGTTTGTCGCCGGGTTCATCGGATCCCCGGCAATGAACCTGATACCGGCCCCGCTACACCAGGGCAACGCGCAGATCGGTGAGGCTCTGATCCCGCTTCCCCGGGCGTCCGTGCAGGCGGCGTTGGAGGCTGGATCCACGTCGGTGACCGTGGGATTCCGTCCGGAGACGGTTAAGATCGCCGGAGACGGGGAGGGATTCAGCGCGACAGTCGATCTCGTCGAGATACTCGGATCCGACGCGTATCTGTACGCGACCATGATTCTTCCCGAGTCGGATCGCAGCAGCGGCACCCTGCAGGATACCGCGGTGATCGCGCGCATTTCTCCGCGGAACGCACCCCGTAAGACCGAGAAGATCCGGCTGCGGGTGAACGCCGAGGAGATCCACGCCTTCTCCCGGGAGACCGGGCAGCGCCTGCCGACCTGAATCCGCCTGCGCCGGCGCGCCTCACCGCGGATCTCGGCGAGGCGCGCCGGCATCCCAAGCGCTCGATGTCTCCGGGCGGAATCGGCGAGGCGGAACACGCGTTGGCTCATCCTGGTCCAGGATGAACCTACGCGGACCCGTGGGGCGGGTGGCCTTCACGGGCCGAACGGGCCGCATCGTTCGGGGCGGTGCACACGGGATGCCGGACATCGACTGAGGAGCGGCGGCTAGGTGCGCAGATCGTCACCGAGCATGAACGACGTCGCCAAAGCTGCCGGGGTATCCCTGGGCACGGTCTCCAACGTGCTCAACAATCCAGCCAAGGTCGCCGACACCACCCGTCGGCGCGTCGAGGCGGCGATCGTACGGCTCGGCTTCGTGCGCAACGGCGCGGCGAGGTCGCTCTCTTCCGGGACCAGTTCCACACTCGGCTTCGTCATCATCGACCTGAGTAACTCGTTCTTCCTGGACATGGCCCGTGGCGCGGAGCGGGAGGCCAGTCGCGCGGGCATGAACGTCCTGCTGGCCAATGCCGACATGGATCGAGGGAAGCAACACACCTACCTGAGCCTGTTCGAGGAGGAGCGCGTCGCCGGTGTGCTCCTGGCGCCGGAACAGAGCTCCTCCGCCGAGACCCGTTCGTTGCGGTCCCGCGGGATGCCGCTGGTGGTCCTGAACGACCCCTCCGTTGATCCGGCTGTGTGGGCCGTGCAGACGGACAACGTCCGCGGTGGCTATCTGGCGGCACGCCACCTGGTCAGCCTCGGCCGCCGGCGCCTGCTCTTCGCCGGACCTGATCACCTCGCCGTCGTCCAGCAGCGGTTTCAGGGCGTACAGCACGCTGTCCGGGAGGCTGGCGGAGGCGTGGCCCTCGAACTAACACGGACAGACGGCGTCCGAGTCGAGGACGGTCGGCGGGTGGGGGACGAACTGCTGGAGTGCCCAGATCAGGACCGACCGGACGGAGTGATCGCGGGTGCGGACCTTCTCGCGCTCGGGCTGATCCATGCGCTGGTGGTGGACGGTCGGCTTCGCGTCCCGCAGGACGTTGCCGTTGTGGGCTACGACAACAACCGCTCCGCCTGGAACAGCGTCATCCCGATCACGACGCTGGATCAGGCCGGTGAGGAGATGGGGCGTGCCGCCACCCAGATGCTGCTCTCCCTGATCAACGGAACGATGAGCGAGCCGCAACGACCAGTGATCACGGAACCGTTTCTCGTCGCGCGGGAGAGCACCATCGGCCGATAGTGGTCTGGCTCGCGATGTCCCGGGCCGGGACGCCCCCGACCTGTCTGTCCGATCATCGGGCGGCCCCGCGCCGGCCCCGGGATCGTCAGGACATCGGACGGTAGGCGGTCAGTACGGTCAGATCCTTCGAGATCGCCTCAGCCGCCGTCCGCACCGGCTCGAGCATCCGGTCCAGTGCCTCCGGTGCGGTCAACCGGTCCGCATGCATCGACACGTTGACGGCGGCCGCCACCCGGCCGTCGGCGTCGCGAACACCAACCGCCAGCGACTGCAGGCCATCCTCGAGCTCCTCCCGCACCAGCGCGTAGCCGTCCCGCGCGACTGCGAGCACGATGTCCCGCAGTCGGCCGATATCAGTGACGGTATGCCTGGTCAGCGCACGGGGACGGACTCGGCCCAGGTATTCCTCACGCTCGCCCACGGGCAACCCCGCGAGGAGTACTCGCCCCATCGACGTCGGGTAGGCCGGAAGCATCGCACCCACCGCGAGGTCCACACTCATGATTCGCGTGGTGGCCGCTCTCGCGACATAGCGGATCTCGCCATCCGTGAGTACCGCGAGCGAGGCCGACTCGCCGACCGTCTCCCTCAGCCGAACCAGGTGGGGTTGGGCGACCGCCCCGAGATCCTTCCGGGTGAGCGAGGTGAAGCCCAGGTCCAGAATCCGCGGTAGCGGACGGAACGTCGCACCGGCGGACACACCGTCCTGGCGGACGTAGCCGAGAGGAACCAGGGTGAACAGGCCGCGCCGAACGGTGGCGCGGGGCAGCCCCGTGGCTCGTGCGAGGTCGCTGAGCGTGGGGTGACGCAGCCGGGCGTCGAAGGCCGTGATCAGGGTCAGACCACGGGCGAGAGACTGCAGATAGCCGCGGCCCAGCGCCGCCTTGGTCTCACCGATCAGCCATGCGGGCGTGGACGCCGTGCCGAGGACCGCCGGACGTGCCGATGACGGATCGACGCCGGCTGCGGCGTGACCCGAGGTGGCCCCAGCTACGGGGCCGACATCCGCGTCCGCAGCGAGCGCCGCCTCCATCGATGTCACGGCCGGCCGCAGCAGCGGAAGCGCGAGCTCGGCCAGTGAGGAGACGCTGTGCCGGCTGGTGTGGCTGACCACGCTGACCGCGCACAGGACAGCGCCTGCCCTGCCGTGGGCTCCCGTGATGTCGCGGACCGGCACGGCCAGCGCGATCAGGCCCGGCTCAGCAAGCTGGTCATCGACCGCGTACCCCTGCTCTGCGGCCAGGGCGGAGAGGATCCGCAGGTCAGGCCCGGCCTCCGGCCGCGTCGACACCTGCTCCAGGGCAGAGGAACGGCCCGGTGCGGAGCTCCAACGCTCCCCGGATGCCGGGACGGCGCACCGGGCCCGCCAGGCCTCCCAGACGTCCTCGTCCCATTCCGCGGCGAAGAGATGACCCGGCGCACAACGCTCGGCGGGCAGCAGATCCCCGACGCGGAAGGCCGGGGACACCGCTCGGCGAGGGGCGATCTGCACGACGTACCGGACGTCGCCGCCGTCCGGTACGGCGACCGAGACAGCCTCGTCGAAACGATCCGCGAGCTGCCTGACGTGCTCGGTGAGCACGTCAGGCAGCCGGCTGGCAGCGAGGTAGGCGTTACCGAGGGCCGCCAGCGCTGGGGCGGGGGCGACGTCGTGGCCACGGAGGTCGACCAGCGCACTGCTGGCCAGGGTCAGCAGGACCCGGTCCACGGTCGAGCGGGGCAGCCCCGTGGCCCTGACCAAGGCCACAGCCGGCACGCCTGGCTGTCCGCGAACGCCGAGGTCGTCGGACAGTCTGGCGAGTGCCCGCAACACCGCGAGGCCGCGGTCGAGCGGCCCCACCATCCCGACCGTCGTCCCTTCCCCTGGCCTCGTCACGGTCACCACAATGGCAGCCCTTCGTCCGCGTCAGGGCTCCCGCCCCGCCCCGGCGGCAGACGTAGGTGACCGGTGCAGTGTGTTGACGCCCGGCCCACGAACACCGAAACTAGTCGATAGCGAACTTGAGTTCACTCAGCGAACAGATCTTGTGCATCGAATCCACGGACCCGCTGAGGAGACCTCGACGAGGCGGCGTGGATCCGAACGCCAACGATCACGACAGGTAGGGGGCCGTCCGCGGTTATGGACAAGGTTGTGACGTCGGCGGATGAGGCTGTCGCCGCCATCTGCGACGGTGCGAGCCTCGCCGTCGGCGGGTTCGGGCTGTGCGGGGTACCGACCGTGCTGATCGAGGCAGTGCTGCGCCGCGGTGCGCGGGACCTGTCGGTGGTGTCGAACAACTGCGGGGTGGACGGCGGCGGGCTGGGCCTGCTGCTCGCCGCGCACCGGATCCGCCGGGTCACCGGCTCCTACGTCGGGGAGAACAAGGAGTTCGCCCGGCAGTACCTGACCGGTGAGGTCGAGGTGGAGCTGACCCCGCAGGGCACACTCGCCGAAAGGCTGCGGGCCGGCGGCTGCGGCATCCCCGCCTTCTACACCCCCGCCGGCGTCGGCACGCAGATCGCCGAGGGCGGCATCCCGCGCCGGCACCATCCCGACGGCAGCGTGGCGGTGGCCTCCCCGCCGAAGGAGACCCGGGTCTTCGGTGGCCGGGAGTTCCTGCTGGAGGAGTCCATCACCACGGATGTCGCGCTGGTGCGGGCGGCGCGCGGCGACCGGGCGGGCAACCTGATGTTCGCCCGCGCGGCGCGGAACTTCAACCCGCTGGTGGCGATGGCCGGCCGGATCACCATCGCCGAGGTGGAGGAGCTGGTGGAGCCGGGCACGCTGGACCCGGACGAGGTCCACCTGCCAGGCATCTTCGTGCAGAAGGTCCTGCCGCTGACACCCGCCCAGGCCGCCGACAAGGGAATCGAGAAGCGGACGGTCCGGACGCGATGAGCGGGAGCATGCGATGAGCTGGAGCAGGGAGCAGATGGCGGCCCGCGCCGCGGCGGAGCTGCACGACGGCGAGTACGTCAACCTCGGGATCGGCCTGCCGACCCTCATCCCGAACTATCTGCCGGCCGGGGTCGGGGTCACGATGCAGTCGGAGAACGGGCTGCTGGGGGTCGGTCCGTACCCGTACGACGAGGACGTCGACCCGGACCTGATCAACGCGGGGAAGGAGACCGTGACGCTGCTGGCGGGCGCGTCGGTCTTCGACTCGTCGCTGTCGTTCGGCATGATCCGCGGCTCGCACGTGGACGTCGCGGTGCTTGGTGCCATGCAGGTCTCCGCCCGGGGCGACCTGGCGAACTGGATGGTTCCCGGGAAGATGGTCAAGGGGATGGGCGGCGCGATGGACCTCGTCCACGGCGCCCGCCGCGTCATCGTGCTGATGGAGCACACCACCCGCGACGACGCGCCGAAGATCCTGCCCACCTGCACGTTGCCACTGACCGGGCGGGCCTGCGTCCACCGGATCATCACCAACCTCGGCGTGCTCGACGTGACCCGGAACGGGCTCGAACTCGTTGAGACCGCGCCCGGCGTGAGCGTCGAAGAGATCCTCGCGGCCACCAGCGCGCCCATCGCTGTCCCGACATCCCAGCCGTTCTGATCGAACTCGGCGGGCCGGCCTCACCGCAGGGCCCCGGGGGGAATGATCCCGCCGGCGGTCAGGCCCGGCGGCATCGGCTGGCCGGCCGAGAATGTCAGGAGCTTCCCGAACCTGAGCCGGCCCCTCCCTGGATGACCTCCCCGCACCGCGGGACCCGGCCGATCGGCTCGAACTGCGTACCATCCGCGTTCACCTGCACGAAGTACCAACATGGGCTGACAGCAGCTCGTTGACTTCCCAGGTCGATCGGCGAGGCCAACAGACCCTCCGCATCGTAGTGGGTGAGTTGCGAGAGGCCTTCGATGAAGTTCTCCCGGGTGGGGCAGGAACCGCCGGTTTCGAGACCCCGGAGGAAGATGTCCGCGGCGATCCAGCCGTCACCCGCTCCGCTCTGGTTCGCCGGCTGCAGGTACGGGGCGTACTGGCCCAACGCCTTCAGCAGATGCTCGTCTGCCGGCAGGCCCAACTCGAACGGCGCGAAATGCGCGAACGCGACCATGCCTGCGATACCGGAGCCATAGCTGCGAAGGGTCTGCTGGCTGTAACCAGGGGGAGCCGACATGTACAGGCCCACCCGTAGCCCGGCCTGGCGCGCCGACACCATCGTCTGGGCGAAGGTGTCACCGTCGAGCGCGCCGATCACGGTGTCAGCACCGGAGCTTCTGATCTTCTGGACGAGCCCGGTCTGGCTGGTGATCCCGCGGGCCACCGTGATGGTGTCGGCCAGGCTCACCCCGACACTTCGCAGGCTGTCTCCGAGCTGCTGGGCCGAAGAGATCGAGGCGTCGTTATCCGCGGAGACCAGGATCACAGCGCGGCGGCCGCCGCGCTCCCGCACGAACTGCCCCCAGGTCGTGACGGACGAGCCTTGGACGGCGGTGTAGGAGTGGGTGAACATGTTTCGGTATTCGGACCACTGCCGCTCGATTCCGATCCCGACCACGGGAATTCCCTTTCCGTTCAGATACTCTGCGGAACCACTGGCAACTGCGGTCGTCTCGATCAACCCGAAAACGTCGTCCGACCCAACCAGGCTCTGTGCCGCAAATAGGTTCTGCCTGACATTTCCCTGGTCGTCCTCCCACCTATATGTGATCTTTCTTCCATTGATGCCGCCTTCGGCGTTCGCGAGGCTGATCCGCGCCTCGACACCAGCCCGGTAGGCTCGGAACACCGAGGCGGACGCATCGTCCTGGGAATCAGTGAGGACGAGTCCGATGTTCACCTTGTCTGCGCTCACTCCCGGTGTGACACAAAGATCGCCGCCAGCGCTCACCCCAGACGAGAAATCGCAGGAACAGAGAGCGACAGCACACAGGGAAAGTGCGACCGCGGATCCCTTCCCTCGCAGGAATCGCGATCTTCTGTTGGGCATGTTTCTCACCTCTGAGAAATAAGTGCACCGACGCAGGAGCGTCGGCGAAGAAGTCGAGTGACCGTATTCAGATGTTTACGCCGTGCGCGGCCGCCCCGATAAATATCGAGGCGGCCGCACACGGCGACACTTCAATTCTTTTCGGAGTCCTCGATCAACTCCCATCGGTTGTCGATAAATTTCTCGACCTGCAGTTCATGAATGGGCGGAGAAGCTGAATCTGAACCGTTTACGGCTAGGTCGGGAAGTAGCATCGGCGCGTCATCGTAGTCGAGTGCGTGAATCGAGGTCATCAGATCCTGCCTGCTCAGGTCCTTCATTCCTTCGAGTGCGCGGACAAGTGCGTCGCCGGCCGAGTAGGCCCAGACGGCGTTAGCGATTGTGGCGTCGGCCTCCGGGGAGTACTTCTTCATGTCGGCCAGGTAGCTCTGTACCGCCTTGTCGCCGGCCCAGATCGGGTTGTCGGGAACCTTTGCAAACTCACCGCTGAACATCTCGGGGAACGACACCGCACCGGAAGCCTTGATGACATGTGTGGCGCTGTTCGACATGATCGGCAGATAGGTCATCGGCGCCCATCCGAGCTGCGCCATCCTGGCCAGGACCGCGGACTCCAACCGCGGAATGGCCACCGCCGAGAACAGAACGTCGGCATGCGAGCCTGCGAGAGTCGAGATCTGGCTGTCAAGCGAGGTATCGGTACGCTCGTACGTCACGTCGGCAACAATGCTTACCCGCGATCCCTTGATCGCCTCGGTGAGGCCGTTGCGATAGGCATCGCCCAGATCGTCGTTCTGCCCCAGGAAGCCTACCTTCAACGTGCGGTTCAAGCTGACCAGATACTTGCCGAAGGATTCACCCTCCTGTTCGTAGGTGGGCTGCCAGCCAATGGTCCACGGGTTCTTCTTCTGGTCCGCGCTGAAAACGCTGGCACCGGTACCGAGGAGGACCTGAGGAATTTCCTGCCGGGTAGCCAGTGGCATGACGGCTGCATTTGTCGCCGTACCGAAAGCACCGACATAGGCAAAAACCTGGTCTTGGTCGACGAGCTTGCGGAAGTTCTGCACCACGCGCGCCGGGTCGTAGCCGTCATCGTAGTATTTGAACTCGATCCGGCGGATTACTCCGTCGGACATTCTGACCCCACCGGCCTCGTTGGTCGCATCGATGAACGCCTTGATTCCGCCAAGCGCCGCCTGGCCGTTCGCCGACAGGGCTCCGGAGAGCGGGAAGCTGCCACCCAGCAGGATGGTCTTGTCGTCTATGCCCGGCGCGCTCGCCACACTGCCGGACTCCTGCCGTCCACCGCAGGCGCCAAGTAATAACGACGAGATCAGGGCCAGTGCCGCCGCGACACGGACGCCACCCGTTCTTTTCAACATGAACCTCGCCACTTTCACTTTAGATCTACCGTGTCTTACTCGAGGGATTTGATGCGGTGGAGCGCGTGGGGGTCAGTCCACCGTTTTCCTCCTGTGACGTTTCGGTCGAGCCCGCGACGGCTAAATAGCCGGTGGGTGTCGACGGTGCTGGCCAGCTGGTCGCAAGCTTCCGCGCCAGGAGCTTCCTCCTGCGCCATAGCCCGCGCGCGGCGCCCGCTATCCCGGCCGGCGCGAACAGCAGCACGAGCAGCAGCACCGCCCCGTAGATAAGCGATGATTTCTCCGGATTGATGTCGCCGACGAGGTTGGGAACATAGACGTAGAAGCAGGCAGCCACGACCGATCCCGCTGAGCTGCGCAGGCCTCCGACGACGAGGCTGCACAGCAGCGTGATGCCGAGAAGAAAATCAAGTGACTCTGGGCTAACGAAGCGGACGCAGTATACGTAGAGGAATCCTCCGGCGCCACCGTATCCGGAGGCCAGCGCGAAGACGACCATCTTGTACCTTCGCACCGGGATTCCGGTTGTCACCGCGGCGACCTCACTGGTACGTATTAGCGAGAGCGCGCGCCCTGTCCTCCCCCGAACCGCGACGTGGGCAAGCGCCAACAACGCGGCGGCGACCGTGAGGACCACGTAGTAGGCCCATTGGTCGTCGGCCAGCCCGCTCCATGTGGGCGCCGACCCGATGGGTGTCGTAAGCCCCTGCGAGCCACCGGTGAGACCGTCGAGGCGTTTCGCCAGTGGGACGGCCACCAGCGGAAGCGAGATTGTGATCATGGCCAGGGCATGGCCGCGCAGGCGCACAGCCGGTATGGCCACCAGCGCGCCGACCGTTGCGGGCAGCAGGAAGGCTAGCGCGAAGGACAGCACCACCGGCCAGCCGTGTAGCGCGGTGATCGCGGTGGTGTAGGCACCGATACCGAAGAACGCCGCCTGCCCGAGGGATATCTGCCCGGCATAGCCGGTGAGTAGGTTGAGACCGGCGATCACCACCGCCCACGCGGCGACCAGCGTTATCTGGAGATTGTCGTAGGGGGTCGACTGCTGCGGCAGAATCACGAGTACCGCTAACGCCACGACCACGGCGGCGACGCGCACGAGCCACGGAACCGTGGGCTGCCTGATTCGGGCGTTCACACCCGCACCACCTCTCGGCGCCCGAAGATTCCCTGCGGGCGGCCTAGTAGGACGACCACCATGAGGAGCAACGGGACCGCTATCTTCAGGTCGGTTCCAATGATGTCGATATAGGCCCCCGCGATATTTTCTGCCACACCTATGACCAGAGCCGCGACGACTGCGCCTACCGGGCTGTCGAGCCCACCCAGCACGGCTGCGGCGAGCGAGTAGACCAGGACTGCGTTCATCATCGAGGGGTCGAGGAATATCTTCGGTGCGATCAGGCAGGCGGCCAGCGTCCCGAGCGCGGCAGCCATTCCCCACCCGGCCATGAGCAGTCGGTTCACCGCGAGGCCGGACAGTGCACTCGACTCACGGTTGTCCGCGACGGCACGGAGCGAGAGCCCGAAGCGTGTTCGAAGGAAGATGATCTGAAGCCCGGCCACCACCGCGAGCAGTACCACCAGATTGCCGATCTGCTCCACCGTGACTGCGACTCCCCCGAGCCTTATCACCTCGTTGGGAAAGAGCGATGGGAACGGCTTGCTCACGTAGCCCCAGATTGCCCCGACGATTCCGTTGAGGAGAATGAGGAGACCGACGGTGACGACGACGATGACCAGACCGTCCTGCCCATGGAAGCGACGGATCAAAAAGCGCTCCGTGGCCACCCCGAGCGGGAAGGACAACGCCATCGCGGCCAGCACGGCTACCAGCACGGGTACACCGGCCGAGGTCAGCGACCAGGCGACGTACGCCATCAGGACGCCCATCTCTCCCTGGGCGAAGTTGACCACACCGGTCGCGCGGTGAACCAGCACCAGTGCAAGCGCCAGCGCCGCGTAGATGGAACCGGCCGAAAGGCCGTCGACGACCTGTTGGAGGGCACCCACTGTGCCTGTCCTTTCTGTGGAACGAGACAGCGTGCCCGCCGGGGCATGTCGGATCCATCCGGCAGGCGACAAGGCGCGGTACGGTCAGCCGCCCAGGTATGCCTGGCGGACGTCGTCGTTGCCCGCCAGCGCGGCGGCCGTACCTGCGATCGCCACGCGACCCGATTCGAGAACGACCGCCTGCTGTGCCATCCCGAGCGCCAGGTCGGCGTTCTGTTCCACAATCACGATCGCCAGGCTCCATTCGGCCCGCAGGCCGGCGATCGCCTCGAAGACCTCGACAGTAATCTTGGGTGCCAGCCCCAGTGAGGGCTCATCGAGAAGCAGCAGACGTGGTCGGCTCATCAGGGCGCGTGCGATGGCAAGCATCTGCTGTTCGCCACCGGAGAGATTTCCGGCGGTTGAGCCGAGGCGCTGCCGCAGCCGCGGGAACAGGTTCAGGCATCGTTCCAGATCGCGCTCGACCTCGCGCCGGTCCCGGCGGCGCGCGCTGCCGACTCGGAGGTTGTCGAGTGCGCTCAGACCGGTGAGAGTGCCGCGTCCTTGTGGCACGTGCGCGATCCCGAGCCGCGCGATCTCGTCGGTCCTGAGGCTCGTGATCTCCCTGCCGTCGAAGCGCAGGGAACCGCCTCTGCGCAGCATCCCGCTGACGGCCCGCAACGTGCTCGTCTTGCCGGCGCCATTGGCTCCCAGCAGCGCCGTGACGCCGCCCTCCTGCACGGTTAGGTCGACGCCATGCAGGACCTGGCCGCCGTCCGAGTAGGACGCGTGGACCCCGCGCAGTTCGAGAAGGCTCATGGCGCGGATCCGAGGTACGACTCGATCACGGCGGGATGCCGCTGGACCTCCGCAGCGGTGCCGGCGGTCACGTTGCGGCCCTCGGCCAGGACGTGGACGTGATCGGTAATGGAGCTGATCAGGCCCATGTGGTGCTCAACGAGGAGAACCGTCACCCCGTGGTCATCCCGGATGCGGCGGATCAGTTCGCCCAGCTCGTCCACCTCCGAGTGGACGAGGCCGCCGGCCGGCTCATCGAGCAGCAGCAGTTTCGGTTCCGCGAGCAGTGCCCTGACCAGTTCCACCCGCTTCTGCTCAGCGTGGGGGAGTGTGCCGGGCGACTGGTCCTCGACGTCAATAAGTCCCGAATAGGCCAGCAGTGCACGCGCCTTCTGCCTCCGGCGATCCTTCTCACGCAGCGCCGAACGCGGGTGGAACACTCTTCCCACCGCTGCGCTGTCCTGGCAGGTATAAGTTCCGGTCAGGACGTTTTCGAGCACCGAGGTATGCTGGTCCAGAATCGGGTGCTGAAAGGTCCGGGCAAGTCCCAGGCCGGCGAGCCGGTGCGGCGGGCACCGCAGAAGGTCAGCACCGTCAAGGTTGATGCTGCCGGCCTGCGGCCGGTACAGACCGCTGATGCAGTTGAACAGCGAGGTCTTACCCGCGCCGTTGGGGCCAACGAGACCATGGATCTCCCCAGCCCTGACGGTCAGGTCGACGGTGCTGAGAACCGCCAGTCCCCCGAACCGCAGGGAGACTCCCCGCACAGCGAGCAGCTCGGGTCGGGGCGGCGGTTGTGCATCCGCTGGCACGGATAATGCGGGTAAGACCATGGGGCACCCTCTCGTTCGTTTAGTGCGATTCTTCGCCGGAGTACGAAGTGGATCGGTTCCATGGCCGCGGTTGAGGCGGCATCCACGAATCCGCGGCGGGTGTCCGTTTTCTCGTGTGAACCGCGCGGGTCAGGTGCCGCTGACTGCTGCCGACGCACGCAGGGCACGCGAGATCCCACGCGCCGTTGCCTGCACCGCCGGGACCAGCGCGCTGGGCAGCGCAGACCCGTGTTTGACGACGACGGACACGGCCGCGATGACCTGCTCCGCCCCATCGCGCACCGGCGCGGCGACGGAGAGTGTCTCCATCGAGACCTGCCGATCGTTGATGGCGATGCCGTGCGCCCGGACGTCACCCAGCAGCCGCCTCATCTCGTCCGCGGAGGTGATGGTCAGCGGTGTGTACCGAGCGAGCGGAGCGGTCAGCACCGCCTCCTGCACGTCGTTCGGCGCGTGGGCGAGCAGCACACGCCCGGCTCCGGTCGCATGCAGCGGAAAGCGACCACCAACCCTGGTGATCACGGGCACCGAGCCGCGACCCGCCAGGCGTTCGACCCACACTGCCTCCAGCCCGTCCCGCACGACGAGCTGCACGTTCTCCGGGATCACTGCGAAGAGGTCCTCCATGAACGGCAGGGCGATCTCACGCAGCGCGAGCCCGCGCGGGGCGAGCGAACCGATCTCCCAGAGCCGCAGACCGACGTGGAAGGTTCCGTCCTGGTCGCGCTCCAGCAGTCCGCACTCGACGAGCTCTCCGACCAGCCGGTGGGTGGTCGTCAGCGGTATGCCGGTACGCCGGGACAGCTGGCTCAGCGTCAGCGCCGGCCGCTGCGGGGTGAAGGCGCTCAGCACCTGCACGGCGCGCCTGACTACGGGGCCGGTTTCGTTGCGCCCCTGCAGTCCCAGGTTCTCGCCTCCCCCGCGACGCCGCGTCCTGTCGGTCATGGTCGAAGCACTCACC
>NZ_ADGX01000126.1 GCF_000177675.1 Parafrankia sp. EUN1f | reverse complement strand
TCCGGCACCGCCCGCGGGCCCTGGCCGGCGGCCACCGCGACAGCCCCCGGGAAGCCGCCGCTGCGGCGGATCGCGCCTGTGCGGCTGACCAGCAGCCACGCCCAGCCCTCCGGCTCCAGCTCGGCCAGGAAGTCCACCGCCCGCGGACCTGCCGCCACGGCCGCGGTCGCGTAGCCGTCGGCGAGCGCCAGGTCCGGCCCCACCACCGTGGCCGAGGCCAGATCACTGGCTGGCACCCCGGTGGCGGGGCAGACGATGTGGGCGCCCCGCTCGGCGGTTCCGGATGTCGCGACCGCGACCTCGGCTGCCTCGACCACCGCCACGAGACGGCCCGCGGCGAGGGGATCAGCGACCCCGACCCGCCACGGCCGCTGGTCCGTGGCCCGGACCCGAACATCCCCGGCGGCGTTGACACAGTGGTCGACAGCGCCCGCCGCGGTCAGCACCGCCGAGGCCGCATCCGCCGCCCATCCCTTCACCAGGCCCGTCGGGTCGAGGGTGCCGTCGCCCCGCCAGGCCGGGTCGAAGCTGCCCGCCGAGCGTCGTCGACAGAGCTCGGCGAGGCGCAGGACGTCCCGCAGCTGGCCGGGGCAGTCCGCGAGCTCGATCTCATGGCGTCGCAGGCGGGAGACCCACGAGTCGGGGCGGTAGGTGCTGAAGTCCGCGTCGGCCCGGTGCAGGCATGCGACAGCGCTGTCGATCGCCGCGTCCAGCACCTCCGACGGCAGTTCGGTACGCACGGCGATGCTCACCACCGTGCCCATCACCGGCTCGACCCGCCTGCCGCCAGGGTGGCGCGCCCCCGCGGCCTCCCGTGGGCTAGCCACCGATACCGGCCTGGTCCAGCGCCGACTGGACGGAACGCAGGTAGCCCACGCTGGTGTAGGTCGCTCCGGAAACGGTGTCGACCGCGGCGCTCTGGGCGTCGAGGACCTCCTGGCGCAGGATCGGGACCGCCTCGGCGTTGATCCGCCGGTCCCGCCCGTTCTGGTCGGGCAGGGCCAGCGCGACGACGTCCATGATCTGCCCGTTCCGCAGGTCGACCCGCACCTGCACAGGGCCGAAGCGGGTGTCGATCGAATCGCCGGTGACAGCTGTCACCGGCGTGTCCGCGGTGCCGGTACCGGAACCGGCCGAGCTGTCCGACTCCCCCGTTGCCGAGGAACCGCTCCCCCCGCCCCCGTCCGCTCCCGCGGATCCGGTCGAGCCCGCGGCGGCCGAGCCGGTGGACCCGGCCGAGCCCGCGGCGGCGGTCGAGCCGGGCATGGTCGCGATCGCCGCCGACGGGGCCGTCGAGGCGCCCGTCACCGCCTTGGCGCCGACCACCAGCACAACCGCCCCGAACAGCGCGGCGAGCCCGAGGCGCCCGCCGAGCCAGTGGACGGAGGCCCGCGCCCGGCTGTGGTCCGTTCCGGTGGCCGTCCTGGTGGTGGTCATCGGAGGCTGAACTCCTCGTGATGGATGCGGACGGCGGGAACGCCGAGCTGGCGCAGTGCGTGCGACAACGAGGTGATCAGGCCCGGCGGACCGCACACGAAGACCTCTCGCCGCGCGACGTCCGGCACCGCCGCTGCCAGGAAGCGCGGCTCGAGCGGGTCGTAGCCCAGCTCGCGGCGGCTGCCGACCACCCGGTGGAAGGTCAGCCGCCCGGCCGCCGCGAGCGCGTTCAGCTCCCCGGCGAGCGCGAGGTCCCCCTCGCGGCGGACCCGGTAGATCACCTCGACGTCGGTGCCGCGCCAGGCCAGTTCCTCGGCGAGGGCGCGGATCGGCCCGATTCCGCTGCCGGCACCCACCAGCAGGACTCCGGGGGTCGTGACCTGATCGGCGGTGAAGTGGCCGAACGGCCCCTCCGCCAGCACCGGGGTGCCGGGCCGCAGCCGGGCGAGGGCGCCCGAATGGTCCCCGGCGTCCTTCACCGTGATGCGCAGCCGGTGCGGCGACGGCGGCGCGGACACCGAGTAGGCGTGCGCGGTGAGCCAGTGGCCCGGGGTGAGGAACCTCCAGAGCAGGAACTGCCCCGCTGCCACACCGAGGCGGTCGAGATCCCGGCCACCGATCTCGACCGAGACGACGCCCGGCGCTTCAGGCACGACTCGCTCGACCACCATCCGATGCCGGGCGAAGCCCAGCAGTGGCCAGCCCAGCCGCCAGACGACCAGGCAGGTCGCGACCACCGTGTAGAGCGCGATCCACAACGCCCGGTTGAGTGGCCGGCCGACGAAGTCAGGGCCGGTCGCGATCTGGTGGAAGAACGCCAGCCCGACGGCCAGGTATGCGGTCAGATGCAGCAGGTACCAGGCCTCGTAGGACATCCTGGCGCGGGCCGTCCGCCCGCTGGCCACCCCGACCGCGACGAGCCCGACGGTGCCGATCGTCGCCTTCCACATGTCCGGGTAGGTCATGACCACCGAGACGAGCTCCGACAGCGGCTGATGATGCTCGACGAGCCCGAGTCCCCACACGGTCAGCAGGACATGCCCGACCACGAGCAGGACAACGTTCGTCCCGAGTGTGCGGTGCCAGGCCGCCAGCCGGTCGAAGCCGACGGCCCGTTCCAGCGCGGGTACCCGAGCCATCAGCAGGAGTTGCGCGAGAACCAGATAGGCGGCGAGGAGCCCCGACACGTCCCCCATGGCGGTGAGGACGTCACCGGCGCCGGCGACATCACCCGCCGCGGTGTCGAACCACCACATGCCGAGCACCGCGACCCCGCCGAGAACCAGCCCGAGCCGAACAGCACCGGAGGCGGCCGACCGGTGCCCACCCGCCAGCCACCCGGAGGCTCGCAGCGAACCGCGCGGGCTTCCCGCGGGCGGCACTCCCCCGCCGTCGACCGCGGGAACAGCGGGGCCGGACCTGGCGGACGGATGCGTCGTGGGCATGCGTCCACCGTGCATGCCGATCCTGGGAGATCCCTGGGAGATCCCTGAGAGCTTCCCGAGAAGGCGCCGAGGTTCCGCGGCCGACGCGCTTCGATCCCGGGAGGATCACATGGGCCAGGCAGGGCGGGGCAGAGCGGCCTCCAGCGCGGCCGCGAGCGCGAACGGCGCGGCGTCGTCATAGCTCGGCCCGACGACCTGCATGCCCAACGGCATCCCGCTCGGGTTCACCGCGCGGGCACCGCGCGAGCAGGAAAAGGCCGGCTGATGCCGCTGAGGCGTCATCGGCATCAGGCTCAGAAACAGGCGGGAAGCTCGACCCTGGCAAAGGCCGCCACAGCACGCATGGAAATCAGATCGGTAGTAGCACCGATCGGCCCGCCGACGAACGGCACCATCATGCCGAGGTTGAAAACTCGCAACACGACCGACAAAAGGCCGCCGCACAGGAGAAAAAGAAAAATCCCCAACACCCATGTTCCAACCAGACTTCAGAAGCGACTGGGCGGGGGTGTCGGGGGCAAAGCCCCTAACTCGGGGGTTCCAGGGGGTCGCCCCCTGGGCCAACATAACGCGGGAGCCCGGGAGCATTCCCCGAAGGGAATGCGAACACGCGAACCCGATCGCGTGGAGCTGAGGGGATTCGAACCCCTGACCCTCACACTGCCAGTGTGATGCGCTACCAGACTGCGCCACAGCCCCATATTCAGTTCGTACTGCTCACATCTTACACGACCGTTTTCTGTACCCGCTCTCAGCCATTTGCCGGCTGCGTCTGCGAGTGTACAGGTTCCGTGTCGCTTTCCGTCGGCCCCTCCTGCGTCGGCAGAAGCGCCTCGGCTGGTGGGAGAGGACCTGCGCTCCCCGTCCCGACGCTGACGACCATATCAGGCGCCGCGGCACCTGTGGCGAGGGGCCCGCTGTTGTGTTCCGCCAGCCGGAAGCCACCGTGCTCCCGCCGGAGCATGGACCAGCGGCAGTTGCGCAGCGGGCCGAACACCCACCAGTTCTGCGGGGGGACGCCCAGCGCCTTCCCGATGAGGGCGCGGGCCGTCCCGCCGTGCAACACGAAGACGACAAGCCCGGAGGGGTCGACCGGCAGGTCCTCGGCGAGGACCTCGTCGAGGACCGCGAAGGCCCGTTCCGCGACCTCCACGTACGTCTCGCCACCACCGCGGCGGATGTCCTCGCCACGGCGCCAAGCAGCATCCTCGGCGGGGAACCGTGCGGCGGCCTCGGGCCCGGTCAGGCCGGACCAGGCCCCGAGGTCGATCTCCCGCAGCCGGGCGTCGGCCTGCACGGGCAGCCCGATGCTCGCGGCGGTCTCCTGGCAGCGGATCAGATCCGAGGAGATCACCAGCTCGGGGCGCAGCGCCCTGATCACCGGGCCGACCGCCGCGGCCTGACGGCGCCCCGTCTCGTCCAGGGGCGGGTTCGCATGCCCCTGGAAGCGCCCCTCGTCGTTCCAGGACGTCCTGCCGTGCCGCCAGAGAAGCAGCCTCACCGCGGTTCCGCCGCACCGACGCCGACGGCGGCGTCGGTGAACGGGATGACCGGGCAGTCCTTCCACAGCCGCTCCAGGCCGTAGTACTCGCGCTCCTCGGCCCGCTGTACGTGCACGACGATGTCGGCGAAGTCGAGCAGGACCCACCGGCCGTCCCGCTCGCCCTCGCGGCGCAGCGGCTTCGCGCCGAGCGCCCGCAGCTTCTCCTCGATCTCGTCCACGATCGCCTTCACCTGACGCTCGTTGTCGGCCGATGCGATGACGAAGCAGTCGGTGATCGCGAGCCGCTCACTGACATCCAGAACGAGAATGTCCTGGCCGATCTTGTCGGCGGCGGTCTGGGCTGCGGCGAGAGCGAGCTCCACGGCTCGCGGCGAGGCGGTCACGCTTGTTGGTCTCCAAAAGGTCCGAACTGGTCACGCACGCCGATGGACGCACCGGCCACCCACCGGTCGAGTGGCCACGTCCAGCGTGACACAGCTTTGCGGGAATCGGCGACCATGTTTGTGGTCATCAGGCCGAATGTTCCGTCCCATCGGGCCGCCCGGCGCCCTCGGGCACCGGGGGCGGGACCGGCCGGGGGCCGTACAGCCCCCGTTTCGCGATGTAGCGGACGACCCCGTCCGGCGTCAGGTACCAGATCGGTGCCGCGCGAGCGACCCGCTGGCGGATGTCGGACGAGGAGATCGCCAGCGCCGGAACCTCCAGGAGGCTGACCGACTCGTCGGGCAGGCTGGCGTGGCGACGCAGGTCGTAGCCCGGCCGGGTCACACCGACGAAGTGGGCGAGCCCGAAGAGCTCGGTGTGGTCACGCCACGTGAAGATCTGCGCGAGCGCGTCCGCGCCGGTGATGAAGAACAGCTCGGCGTCGGGTTGGGTCCGGCGCAGGTGGCGCAGGGTGTCGATGGTGTAGGTCGGGCCGCTGCGCTCGATGTCGATGCGACTGACGGTGAACTGGGGGTTCTCCGCCGTCGCGAGGAAGGTCATCAGGTACCTGTCCTCGGCGGCCGAGACCTCCCGGTCGGCCTTCTGCCAGGGGCGGCCGCTCGGGACGAAGACGACCTCGTCCAGGTCGAACAACGCCGCGACCTCACTCGCGGCGACCAGATGCCCGTTGTGCACTGGATCGAACGTCCCGCCCATCACACCCAGTCGCACGTGGGGACATTAACCCCACGCAAAGTCCACGTGCCTCCTTCTCACCTCCGCCCGCAGGATGTCCTTCGTCACTCGACCTAGTAAGTTGGATTTTCCAACCTAGAATTCGGCCGTGGACCACCGGCTCGGATGCCACCCCGGCACAGCCCCGAAACAGCCCACGGAGAGCCCACACATCCACGCAAGGACGGAGAACGCCATGGCGCCCATCGAGGGGTCGGTCACACTGGTCACCGGCGCCAACAGAGGCCTCGGCCGCAGGTTCGTCGAGGAGCTGCTCGCGAGGGGCGCGGCGAAGGTCTACGCCGCGGCGCGCAACCCCGACTCGATCACGACACCCGGTGTCGTCCCGATCAGGCTCGACGTCACCGACCCCGACCAGATCGCCGCCGCCGCCGATGCCACCGGGGACGTCGACATCCTGATCAACAACGCCGGCAGCTCGACCGGCGCGTCGGTGCTGACCGGAGAGCTCGAGGACATCCGGCTGGAGATGGAGACCCACTACTTCGGGCCGCTGCGCCTGGTACGCGCCTTCGCGCCACAGCTGTCACGCGAACGGCCGGACCGTGCCGGCGGGGGCGACGCGCACGGCCCGCACGGCCCGCACGGAGCCGTTCTCAACGTTCTGTCGGCGCTGTCCTGGCTGGCGATGCCGACGAGTGGGGCGTACTGCGCGGCGAAGGCGGCGGCCTGGTCGCTGACCAACTCCCAGCGGGTCGAGCTGGCCGGCGCCGGGGTCACCGTCACCGCGCTGCACGTCGGCTTCATGGACACCGACATGACGCGGCGGATCGACGCGCCCAAGGTGGATCCCGCGGCCGTCGCCGCGCTCGCGCTCGACGCCGTCGCCGCCGGCGCACCCGAGGTCCTGGCGGACGCGCCGAGTGTCCAGGTGCGGGCGGCCCTGGCGGGCGGGCTCGGCGCGCTGTACCCGGGCCTCGCCGAGCACTACGGCAACCTCGAGGCGATGCTTCCCCGCACGGACTGATCCCGGTCGGGGCACGGGCTGGATCCGGGCGGGGCGAACCTGGCCGGGTGCGGCACCGACGGAGCTGCATCTAGGCTGACCGGGGAGCCGATCACATCCCATGGAGCCCGCCCATGCCGAACAGCCCGCGCGCGGGGCAGCCCGCCGCTCCCGACGAGCTCATCGACCCGGGCGCGCTGCTCGCCGCCTACCACGACGTCCACCCCGACCCGGCCGACCCGGCCCAGCGGGTCTCCTTCGGGACGTCCGGCCATCGCGGCAGCGCCCTGCGCGCCTCGTTCAACGAAGACCACATCCTGGCCACCACCCAGGCGATCTGTGAGTACCGCGCGGCCGCCGGGACCCATGGCCCGCTGTTCATCGGGGTGGACACGCATGCCCTGTCCGCGCCGGCGCTCGCGAGCGCGCTGGAGGTGCTCGTCGCCCGCGGGGTGGACGTCCGCGTCGCCCCCGCGGGCGAGGCCACCCCGACACCGGTGATCTCGCACGCGATCCTCGCCCACAACGGGCGAGGCGCCGCGGGATCGGGCCGGCCGGCCGGGTTGGCTGACGGCATCGTCGTCACCCCGTCGCACAACCCGCCGGCCGACGGCGGGTTCAAGTACAACCCACCACACGGCGGCCCGGCCGACACCGCCGCCACGAGCGCGATCCAGAACCGGGCGAACGAGCTGCTCGAAGCGGGCCTCGCCGGGGTGGCGCGGGTGCCCCACCAGCAGGCACTGGCCGCCGCGACCGTGCATGACTTCGTCGGCGCCTATGTGGCGGACCTGCCGGACGTCGTCGACCTCGACGCGATCCGCGCGGCGGGGGTCCGTATCGGAGTCGACCCGCTGGGCGGCGCGAGCGTCCGGTACTGGCAGGAGATCGCCGACCGGCACAAGCTGGACATCGAGGTGGTCAACACCTCGGTCGACCCGACGTTCGGCTTCATGACGCTGGACTGGGACGGCAAGATCCGGATGGACCCGTCGTCGCCCTACGCGATGGCGTCGCTGCTGCGGCTGGCCGGGTCGTTCGACGTGGCGCTGGCGAACGACGCCGACGCCGACCGGCACGGCATCGTCACCCCCGGCGCCGGCCTGCTCAACCCGAACCACTACCTCGCCGCGGCGATCGCCTACCTGTTCGCGCACCGCCCGGGCTGGCCCGACGGCGCCGCCGTCGGCAAGACGCTGGTGAGCTCCGGGATGATCGACCGAGTCGCCGCCGACGTCGATCGCCGCCTGTACGAGGTTCCGGTGGGCTTCAAGTGGTTCGTCGACGGGCTCCTCGACGGCTCGCTCGGTTTCGGCGGCGAGGAGAGTGCCGGAGCGTCCTTCCTGCGCCGTTCCGGCGGGGTGTGGACGACGGACAAGGACGGCATCATCGCCTGCCTGCTCGCCGCCGAGATGACCGCGGTCACCGGGCGGGACCCGGGCCGGCTCTACGCCGACCTGACGGAGCGCTTCGGCTCGCCCGCGTACCGCCGGGTCGACGCGCCGGCCAGCCCGGCCCAGAAGAAGATCCTCTCCGCACTCACCCCGGAGGCTCTCGGCGCCACGACGCTTGCGGGCGGCGCCGTGACCGCGGCGATGTCGTCGGCACCGGGCAACGGTGCCGCGATCGGCGGCGTGAAGGTGGCGACGGCGGACGCCTGGTTCGCCGCCCGCCCGTCCGGCACCGAGGACGTCTACAAGATCTACGCCGAGAGCTTCGTCGGCACCGAGCACCTCACCGCCGTGCTCGCGGAGGCCCAGACCATCGTGGACGCCGCGCTGGCCGGGTAGATGCCCCGGCCAGCCTTCCCGGGTTGACCTCACCGCCGCACCGGTACTCGACCGTGGCGGTGAGGTCAGGACGCGCCGGTCCCCGGCTCGTTCGGAGAAGCCGGCGCGGCGGGCGGAACCGGCGCGGCGGCTGGGCCAGGGGCCGCGGCTGGGCCTGCGGCTGGCATCGGAGCGGGAGCCGGCGCAGGCACAGGCACTGGGCCTGCGGTCGGCACCGGGGCCGTTGTGCCGCCGCGGCCTCGCCGACGCACGATCCGGACCAGCCGGACGCCCAGGTAGGCGAAACCTGCGAGCAGGGCGATCAGCGCCAGCGGGCCGATCAGCGCGATGATCGCCTCGATGCCGTTGACGAAGCGGTCCCATGACCGCCGGACGGCGTCCCCCAGACCGGACGGGTCGTCCTCGGGCGCGGGACTGATCTCGCCGGCCCCGTCCTCAGCGATCCGGACGGTCAGGGTGGCGAGATCGCTCGCGTCGGCGAGGACCATCCGCTGGCCCTCGATCTGCTCGATCTCGACCTGCACCCGGTCGATCGCCTGCTGAACCGACAGGGTCTCCCCCACCGTCGTCGCCTTGGCGAGCAGGGCCAGGTAGGCGTCGCGGGACGCCTCGAGAGCCCGCTTGCGCGCCTGGAGGTCGACGTACTCTCCCGTGACATCCCGCGCGGAGGTCGTGGACGACGTCACGGTGCCGAGCCCACCCAGACCGGAGCGCAGCTTGTCGAACGACGCGGTGGGCACCCGCAGCGTCACGGTCGCGCTCTGGCGACTGTCGTCGGTCGTCGACGGCGTTCCGTTGGTCTCGCTGGACTCGACGTAGCCGTCGAGGTCGTTCGCCCGCGTCGACAGCGCCTCGACTGCTTCCTCCACCCTGCCCGCCGGCACCGACAGCTCCGTCCTGCCGTCGCGGACGATGCGCGGCTCGGCTCCGGCCGGCCGTGCCGGCTCACCGCTGGAACCCGTCGACCCGTCCGAGCCGGTCGAGGCCTGGCCCGGCGCGACGACGCCGCTGCGCACGGCACTCTGCGACGCCGCCGAGTCGGCGAGGACCTCCCCCGATGCGTCTGGGGCAGACCCGGAGGCGGAGCCCGCGGCGCCCGGTGCGCCGCTGCCGGCAGCGAGTGTCGGCGCCGGTGCGACCGCGGGTTCGGCCGCCGCTCCGGTCGAGGCCACGGGCAGGGCCAGCTCGGCGGACGAGCCGTCATCCAGCGCGTCGGCGAGGGTACCCAGCCCGGCGCCGGCGACGAGGGCCACGGCCAGGATCATGAACCCGAGGAGAACCTTCCCGCGACGGCGCGAGGGAGCTGCTCCTGTCGGATTCTCCGCTTCCGCCGGGCCGGTCGGGCCGGTCGGGCCGGTCGGACTGACCGGTTCACCTGAACCCGTCGGCTCGGTCACGCCGGTCACGCCGGTCACGCCGGTCGGACCAGTCCTGCTCATCGTGGTCGCCATGGCGGCACCCCTCCGTCTGGCCTGCCAGGTCACCGCGCGGTCCTGCCACGCGGCGGTCCTGGTTCGGCGGACGCGGACCGCGTCGCCGTCGGAGGGGTTTGACGCGGCCGGGCGGCGATCGGTTCACCCACAATCGGACGAATCTCGCCGCCTGGCGCTCCTGAAGTGACATATGGGACACAGGAGTCGCTTGACAGTCCGCAAGAAGTGCGGATTCCGGTTGCCGCGACAGCCAAAATCCGCGCTTCTTGCCCGGAAGCAGCGGGTGGGCGGGGAACTGCCGAGTCGCTGCGCTCGGCGCCCGGCCGGGCCCGGATCAGGTCGGCAGCAGGCGTTCGATGAAGTGCTGGAGCTGCTCGACGTTGCGGCACTCGACCATCTCGTCGACGAAGTCCGCGTAGGCCCCGGTGGCCGAGTCGCCGGACCCCCAGTAGCTGCGCGGCTCCGGGTTCAGCCAGTAGGAGTGGCGGGCCTGCCCGCACAGCCGGCGGAAGACCGCGGCCGAGGTCGCACGGTAGTTGTTGCGTGCGTCCCCGAGGATGAGCAGGGACGTCCGCGGGCCCACGGCGTCCGGGTACTTCTCGGCGAACACGTCGATGGCGTGGCCGTAGTCACTGTGGCCGTCGAACCAGACCAGATCGGCCTCACTGGCGATACGAGCCATCATGTCGCCCAGGTCGAGACCGCGCAGGAACCGGGTGACCTCGTCGGTCGTGTCGATGAACGCGAAGGCGCGGACCTTGGAGAACTGCTCCCGCAGCGCGTGGGTGAGCATGAGCGTGAAGTGTGCGAAGGAGGCCACCGATCCGGACACGTCGCACAGCACGACCAGTTCCGGCTTGTGCGGCTTGTGCGGCCGGTGCTTCGTCTCCAGCGGCACGCCGCCGGTGGCCAGCGAGGCCCGCACCGTGCGGCGGAAGTCCAGCCGCCCGGTGCGGCCGAGCCGGCGCTTGGCGGTCAGCCTGGTCGCGAGGCGCCGGGCCAGCGGATACACCTGGCGACGCAGCTCCACCAGGTCACGCTGCGAGGCGCGCAGGAAGTCGACCTGGTCCGCGAGCGGCTTGACGGCGGAACGCTCGACCGCCTCGATCCCGCGCTCCTCCGCCATCCGCCGCCGCACCTCGGAGGAGATCATGTCCTCGAAGGCCTTGATCCGGTCGGAGATGGTCTGGCGGGCGATCCGCTCGCCGAGCCCACCGCGTTCCTCCTCCCCGAGCATCGCGGCGAGCAGGTCGGCGATGAGCGTCTCCGGCGACATCGCGCGCAACACCCGGTAGATGAAGTAGCTGCGCTGGCCGGGGCCGTTCTGCGCGGCACCGAAGGCGGTGACCGAGCGGCGGGCCAGGTCGCGCAGCCTGTCGTCGTCCCCATCGAGCAGTGCGTCCCGCAGCTGGTCGCGCATGGCGCGGCGAAGGGCCTCCAGCTCCTGCGGGGTCAGCTCGGGCGCCGGACCGTTCGCCCCGTCGGCCGACTGCCCGGAGCCGGACGTCTCGCCGGAGTCGCCGAGCGCGACACCGTCACCGATCCGCGGCGGGAAGTACAGGTCGAACAGTGAGTCGAAGGCGTTGCGGTACAGCGGGCGCTTGCACATGGTGGCGGCGAACGCGGCCCGCACCGCCTCCCGGTCGGCCCATCCGACGGCGCCGACCGCCCGCACGGCGTCGACCGTCTCGGCGCTGCTCACCGGGACGTTCGCGCGGCGCAGGGCGGCGGTGAACGCCACGGTGCGGTCGAGCAGGTTCATCGGGACCTCCCGGTCCGGGGCCGGCCGCCCGCTGTGTGTCGGCGCCGAGCCTGATTCAGTTGGCGCCGAGCTTGAGCTGGCTGATGGCGCGAGCCTGGTCGCTGGCGTGCTTGAGGACCACACCGAGAGTCGAGGTGACGGCGGCGTCGTCCATGGTGTCGAAACCCAGCGCGAGGACCGTCTGGCCCCAGTCGATGGTCTCCGCGATCGACGGCGCCTTCTTCAGCTCCATCGCCCGCAGCGAGCGCACGATCCGCACCAGGGACTCGGCCATCCGCTCACCGAGCTCCGGCACCCGGGACAGGACGATCTCCTTCTCCCGGGCGGCCGACGGGTAGTCGAGGTTCAGGTAGAGGCAGCGGCGCTTGAGCGCCTCCGACAGCTCACGGGTCGCGTTCGAGGTGAGGATGACGAACGGCCGCCGGGTCGCCTTCAGGGTCCCCAGCTCCGGGATCGTCACCTGGAAGTCGGACAGCACCTCCAGCAGCAGGCCCTCGACCTCCACGTCAGCCTTGTCCGTCTCGTCGATGAGCAGGACCGTGGGCTCGCTGCGCCGGATCGCGGTGAGCAGCGGGCGGGAGAGCAGGAACTCCTCGCTGAAGATGTCGTCGTGGGTCTCGCGCCAGGTGGCGAGACCGGCCGACTCCCCCGCGGCCCGGTCGGCCCCGGCAGCGCCGGCGACCCCCGCCACGGCCTCGGGCGCCAGACTGGCGCCGGCCTGGATGCGCAGCAGCTGCTTCTTGTAGTTCCACTCGTAGAGCGCCCGAGCCTCGTCGAGGCCCTCGTAGCACTGCAGCCTGATCAGCTCGGCACCGACGGCGGTGGTCAGCGCCTTGGCCAGCTCGGTCTTGCCGACACCGGCCGGCCCTTCGACCAGGAGCGGCTTACCCAGCCGGTCGGCGAGGAAGACCGTGGTGGCGATCGCCTCGTCGGCGAGATAACCCGTCTCCCGGAGCCGCTCCTGCACATCCGCGACATCAGCGAACGCGTATCCCTGCGACGACATGGCCACCTTCCGGTCCCGGTGCCTGGTAGTACCCACTGTCCATAGTGCCAGTGGTTGGCACCACATGACGGATTGACGACGGATGACGGCCTTGCGGAATTCTCCTGACCGCACCCTCGGGCCACCATCCCACCGTCTTCCGCACCCCCCGTCACCTGCGGAAACGTTCCGGTCACCGAGGCGGAACGGGCCCGGACCGCCTACACGAGATGACCGTCCCCGATGCCGATCCAGGTCGTCGAGGTGAGCTCGGGAAGCCCCATCGGCCCGCGCGCGTGCAGTTTCTGGGTGGAAATACCGATCTCCGCGCCCATCCCGAATCGCTCGCCGTCGGTGAAACGGGTCGAGGCGTTCACCATCACCGCGGCGCTGTCGCAGCCCGCGATGAAGCGGCGGCTCGCCGCCAGCGACCGGGTGATGATCGCCTCGGTGTGACCGCTGCTCCACCGCCGGATGTGGTCGACCGCCTCGTCGAGGGAGCTGACCACACCGACCGCCAGATCCAGCGAGAGGTACTCGGTCGCCCAGTCCTCGTCGGTGGCCGGCACCGCCGACGGGTCCACCGCACGCACGGTCTCGTCGCCGTGCACGGTGACCCCCGCCTCGCGCAGCGCGGCCAGCACCCGCGGCAGGAACTCCGCGGCGATGCCCGCGTGGACGAGCAGCGTCTCGGCCGAGTTGCACACCGAGACCTTCTGGGTCTTCGCGTTGAGCGTGACGGCCAGCGCCGTGTCCAGGTCGGCGTCGACATCCACGTAGACGTGGCAGTTGCCGACCCCGGTCTCGATCACGGGGATCGTCGACTCCTCGACGACCGTGCGGATCAGGCCGGCACCGCCCCGCGGGATGAGCACGTCCACCAGCCCGCGCAGCCGCATCAGATGCTTCACGGACTCGTGGTCGGCACCCGGGACCAGCTGGACCGCGTCGGCGGGGAGCCCGGTGGCCACCGCGGCCTCGCGCAGGACGTCCACCAGGACCCGGTTGGAGTGCAGCGCGGAGGCGCTGCCGCGCAGCAGAGCCGCGTTGCCGCTCTTGAGGCACAGCCCCGCCGCGTCGACCGTGACGTTGGGCCGCGCCTCGTAGATGATCCCGACGACGCCGAGGGGGACCCTGACCTGCCGCAGCTCCAGCCCGTTGGCGAGCACCCGGCCGCGGATGACCTCACCGACGGGATCGTCGAGCGAAGCCACCTGTCGCAGCCCGTCGGCCATCGCCTCGATCCGCGCCGGTGTCAGCGTGAGCCGGTCCACCAGCGCGTCGGACGTCCCGGCCGCCCGTGCGGCGGCGACGTCCACGGCGTTCGCGGCGAGGATCTCGGTCTGGCGTTCGAGGAGCGCACCGGCCATGGCGAGCAGGGCGGCGTCCTTGGCCGCCCGCGGGAGCGGCGCGAGCGCGCTGGCAGCCTGCCGGGCTCGCACCGCACTGGCTCGGACGTCCTCCGCCGAGGTGTTCATGACCGCATTCCTTCCAGGAAGTCCGCGACATCCGACGCCGACGCCGACCCGGGCCCGGCGTCATCGGCGGCGTCGGCGTCGCCGACGCGGCCGCACGCCGTCGACGACGAGGCTACCGGCGTCCGGTGCCCAAGGACCCCGGACCCGCATAACCAGTTGGTCAGGGGGTGGGCCGGACCTCGGCCGGCGGCGATCCAGGTGATCAACGACAGGTGACCAGCCGCAGGCGATCAGCGACAGATGGTCAGCGGCGGGCGAGCAGCAGCACGAGGTCGTCACGGTGGACGACCTCACGCTCATAGGACGGCCCACGCTCGGCGGCCAGCTCCATCGTCGAGCGGCCGAGCATGCCCGGCAGTTCGGTCGAGTCGAACTCGACGAGGCCCCGCGCGACCGGACGCCCCAGCGGATCCACCAGGTCGACCGGGTCACCCGCGGAGAAGTCGCCCTCGACCCGGGTCACCCCCGCGGGCAGCAGCGAGGCCTGCCGGTCCACGACCGCGGCCACGGCACCGTCATCCAGGTACAGCCGCCCTTCCGGGGCGGTCGCGTACGCGAGCCACTGCAGGCGCGACGCCCGCCGCGGGCCGGTCGGGTGGAAGACCGTCCCGACCTCCTCGCCGGCCAGTGCCTCGGCCGCGAGCGCCGCCGAGGTCACGATGGTGGTGACACCACCCGACGCCGCCATCCGAGCCGCGTCGATCTTGGTTGCCATACCGCCGACCCCGACGCCGGCCGTGCCCGTGCCCTGCGCGGTCAGCCCGTCGAGATCGGCGTCCGACCAGACCTCGCGCACCATGGCCGCCGGGCCCAGCCGCGGGTTCGACTCGTACACGCCGTCGACGTCGGAGAGCAGGACCAGCACGTCCGCGGACACCAGGTGGGCGACGATCGCGGCCAGCCGGTCGTTGTCGCCGAACCGGATCTCCTGGGTGGCGACCGCGTCGTTCTCGTTCACGATCGGCACCACGCCCAGGGCCAGCAGCCGATCCAGGGTGGTGCGGGCGTTGCGGTAGTGCGTGCGGCGGATCACGTCGGTCGCGGTGAGCAGGACCTGGCCGACCCGGTAGCCGGCCCGGCCGAACGCTCCCGCGTAGCAGTGCACGAGCGAGCTCTGGCCCACGCTCGCCGCGGCCTGCAGGGTGGCGAGGTCCCGGGGCCGCCGGGAGAGCCCCAGCGGGGCGAGCCCGGCGGCGATCGCCCCCGAGGACACCAGGACGAGACCGCCCTCCGGACCCGCCCGGCCGACGACCGCCGACACGAGGGATTCCACCCGGGCGACGTCCAGGCCTCCGGCGGCGGTGGTCAGCGACGACGATCCGACCTTGACGACGATCCGGGAGGCGTCGGTGACGAAGGCGCGAGGCATCATCCGGCCCCTAGCCACGCTCGGGGTCGTCGTCGAAGCCATCGAGGCTGTCGAAGCCGTCGGCCTCATCGAAACCGTCGGCCGCGTCGAAACCGTCAGTCTCGTCGAAACCCTCAGCCCCGTCCCGGCGGGCCGCCCGCTCCGCCCTGGTCAGCCGCTTCGACGTCCGAAGCCGCAGGTCAGTGCCCCGAGGACCGAGCTGGACGTCGGGCACCGCACCGGCACGCAGCCCGGAACGGCCACCACCCGGGATGCCGCCGGAACCACCGACGGTCGCGACGGTCGGCGCGGCGACCGGCTCGACGAGCCCGTAGCCGTCTGCGCTCCCACCGCTTCCGCCGCCCGCGCCCTCGAGCAGCAGGGCCTCGCGCCCGGACAGGGTCGGCTCCCAGTCGAAGGTCACATCGCCGATGGTGACCTCGACCCCCGGGACGGCGCCGCAGCGGGCCAGCTCCTTCTCCACCCCGAGCCGGGCGAGCCGGTCCGCGAGGTAGCCGATCGCCTCCTCGTTCGTGAAGTCGGTCTGGCGCACCCAGCGCAGCGGCTTCGGTCCCCCGACGACGAAGCCGTCGCCCACCGCACGCACCGTGAAGTCGGGTTCGTCCACCGCCCGCGGGTGCAGGACCACCCGGGCGGAGCTGCGGCTGGGCGCCGCGGCGCGCAGGCTCGCGACGAGCTCCGCGAGGGCGAGCGACAGGGCCCGCACACCGTGCCGGCTCGCCGTGCTCACCGCGAAGACGGTCAGCCCGCGGGCCTGCAGGTCCGGCGTGACGAGTTCGGCGAGGTCGGCGGCGTCCGGCACGTCCACCTTGTTCAGGACGACGAGCCGGGGGCGGTCGGACAGGTCGGTGGTGTAGGCGGCGAGCTCCGCCTCGATGATGTCGAGGTCGGTCAGCGGATCACGGCCCGGTTCGAGCGTGGCGCAGTCGAGAACATGAACGATCAACGAGCAGCGCTCGATGTGGCGGAGGAACTCCAGCCCCAGCCCACGGCCCTGGCTCGCGCCCGGGATCAGCCCGGGGACGTCCGCGACGGTGTAGGGCGGGTGGTCGCCGGCCTGGACGACACCCAGGTTCGGCACCAGGGTGGTGAACGGGTACTCGGCGATCTTGGGTCGGGCGGCGCTGAGGACCGAGACCAGCGAGGACTTCCCCGCGCTCGGGAAGCCGACCAGCGCGACGTCCGCGACGCTCTTGAGCTCCAGGACGGCGTCGAGCTGCTCGCCGGGCTCACCCAGCTCGGCGAAGCCAGGCGCCTTGCGCCGGGCCGACGCCAGGGACGCGTTCCCGCGCCCACCGCGCCCACCGCGCGCGAGAACGTAGCTGCTGCCCGGACCGACCAGGTCGATGAGCTCCTCGCCGTCCGGCGAGATCACCACCGTGCCGTCCGGGACCGCCAGCACCAGGTCGCCGCCGTCCGCGCCGTGCCGGTTCGAGCCCTGGCCCGGGCGGCCCCCACCCGCCTTCTGATGGGGATGGAAGTGGAAGTCGAGCAGGGTGGTCACCCCGTGATCCACCCGGAGCACCACATCACCGCCGCGGCCCCCGTTGCCCCCGTCCGGGCCGCCGAGCGGCTTGAACTTCTCGCGGTGGATCGAGCAGCAGCCGTGGCCACCGTCACCCGCTGCGGCGTGCAGAACAACCCGGTCAACAAACGTCGCCATGGTCGGCCATCTCCCTGCTCCCCGCCCGGGCGCGGGACCACACGAGAACGCCGCGCGTACCACCTCCGGTTCGGCGGTGGTACGCGCGGCGCCCCGTGAACAACTACATCTCAGACAACTACTGCGGCCGTGCCGTCAGGTCAGGCGCTGACCGCGACCTTCTGCTCGGCCTGCTCGCCCTGGACCGCGACGATGCTGATGACCCGCCGGCCACGCTTGCGGCCGAACTCGACATAGCCGGGAGCGAGCGCGAACAGCGTGTCGTCCTTGCCGCGACCAACCAGGTCACCGGGGTGGAAGTGGGTGCCCCGCTGGCGGATGATGATCTCACCGGCCTTGACGAGCTGCCCACCGAAACGCTTGACGCCCAGCCGCTGCGCGTTCGAGTCACGGCCGTTGCGCGAGGAGCTCGCGCCCTTCTTATGCGCCATCTCGTCAGGCCTTCCCCGTCTCGATCCCGGTCACCTTCAGGCGCGTGTACTTCTGGCGATGGCCCTGGCGCTTGTGGTAACCGGTCTTGTTCTTGAACTTGTGGATCCGAATCTTCGGACCCTTGACGACTTCGACGACCTCGGCCGTGACCGCGACGGACGCAAGCGCGTCAGCGTCGTGGGTGACCGACTCACCGTCGACCAGGAGCACCGCCGGAAGCTTCACGGCCGCGCCTGGCTCACCGGAGAGGAGCTCGACGTCGACGACATCGCCGACGGCGACCCTGTGCTGCTTGCCGCCGCTGGCAACGACCGCGTACACCAGTTCTCCCTGCTGTTGGATCCCGCATGGACCGCTCTGGCGGCCCGCCACGTCTGCTCACGTGCCCGGCGCCTGTGTCAGACCACCATGCCACCCAGCCTGCCAGGCCTCTGAAGCACTCGAAGTGCCCAGAACATCCCGGAGCCGGGGACCATGCTGGCCGCGCGACATCGAACCCGACAGGCTCCGAACCTGACTGGGCCTTGCAGCCCGACAAGCTTGGGAGCCCGACAAGGGGGCGATATCGCGAGCACGCGCCTGTCCCGTGTCCGTCCACCTTACAGGTCATCCGCGCGGGGGTGAGAAAGGCCCGCGCCCGGGGGCCCGATTTCACCCGACCGACCGCTGGACAGGACCCCCGGATCCCCGAACAGGACCCCCACCCGGCCACCGAAAGCAACCACCGAACGACAGGAGGACACGGGAAGACACAGGCAGAGCTGGGCATGGGCGATAGACAGCCGCTGAATAGGCCATCCCGACCATGACTCGGACGGGCCATGGCCGCACGCCGTGGGCACGGCGAACATGTGGGGTCCCCCGCAGCGGCACTTCTGCCGCGGCGCGGTCCACGGCCGCCGTGCGAACCCCACGGCCAACCAGAAGGAAGAAGACGTGACCTGGCAGCACGTGACGTGGGCGGCGAGCGTGGCCACCGTCACGGCGCTCCTGGCCGTCTGTGGCTTCCTGCTCACAGCGACTTCCGGCCGCCGCGCCGAGGCGGGCACCGGCGCTGCCGCGGCCGGCACGCCTGCCGCGGCCATCGGCGTGCTGTCCATCGTGGTCGCGCTGGTCACCGCGGAGCTGGTCTTCAACGACCTGATCGATCCCCCGGCCTGGGCCAAGGCGGTGTGGGCGCTGCTGACAGCCACGGCGGCCGGCTGGCTCGCGGTGCACGGGCGCGGGCTGGCCAGGCCCGCCATCGCCAGCACCGAGCCGGCCACGACCGCACCGGCCGTCCCGGCCATCCCAACTGGCCCAACCAGCCCAACTGGCCCGCCTGACCCGGCTGTCTCGGCTGTCTCGGCCCCGGGGGCTCCGGCTGGTGAAGGGCGCCCACTCGATCCGCTGTCCGCTCAGGACGATCTGGTGCAGACCCTGGTGGTCGCCTCCTACGCGCTGCAGATGGGTGACGAGCCCCGCGCACGTCAGGCGCTGGACGGCGCACTACGACGGTCCCGCGCGACCCTGGACGAACTGATGCGCCAGCGCGGCTGCCACGGCTTCGTCCGGGCCACGCCCGCGGCCGTCGGTCGGGACCTGTCGCCGCTGTCCTGACTCCGCGGCGGGCACTCAGCCAGCCGAGATCGTGACCGCTCGCCCCGGTGGCCGTGCCCCCCGAAGGCCCGCGGTGCACCAGGGCACGGAAGCCCTGCAAGGAAAAAGGAAAGAAGCGGCTGGGCGTGTTCCGCGCGGACACGCGGGAACACGCCCAGCCGCTCTGGTCAGCTTCCGGCCGCCTCAGACGGCTGGAGGGTCTCGGCCGGCTTCGACACCGGCCGGGAGGCCCGGCGCCGCCTGGTGCGTGCCGGCTTCTCCGCGCCCGGCGAGACGCTCGCCCCGTTGGCCGCGTGCAGAACGCTGTCCGGATCGTCGGTGTTGGCGAAGACGGTGCTCTCCCGCTCGCCGGATCCGGTGAGCACCACCGGGCCGCTCGACGCGCCGACCGCAGCCAGCTCGTCGAGGCCTTCGGCCGCTGGCACCGCTTCCGGCCGCACGGTCTCGTGCCCCGGCACGGAGCCCTGGTCGGCACCACCGGCACCGCCACCGTGCGCGCCGTCGGGTGACGCCGGCTGCGCCGCCGGGACCGCGGACGACGTCGCCGTCTCCACGCGGCCGTCAGGCGATGCCGGCACCGCGGCGGTGCCGGCCGCGACCAGGGCCGGGCTGCCACTCTTCGCCGCCTGCCTGCCCCGACGCCCGGCCGGAGCGCTCGCCTGCGCGGGCGGTGCGGGCACCTGCTGGGGTCCCGCGTGCGCGTGGGCACCGTCCAGGTGAATCGTCACGCCGCGCCCGCTGCAGTGCGCGCAGGGCTCGCTGTATGCCTCCAGCAGGCCCTGCCCCACCCGCTTGCGCGTCATCTGCACCAGCCCCAGGCTGGTCACCTCGGCGACCTGGTGGCGGGTCCGGTCCCGGCCCAGGCATTCGGTGAGCCGCCGCAGCACCAGTTCGCGGTTGCTCTCCAGCACCATGTCGATGAAGTCGATGACGATGATGCCGCCGATGTCGCGCAGCCGCAGCTGCCGGACGATCTCCTCCGCGGCTTCCAGGTTGTTCTTGGTGACCGTCTCCTCGAGATTCCCGCCCTTACCGGTGAACTTCCCGGTGTTGACGTCGATGACGGTCATCGCCTCGGTGCGGTCGATCACCAGTGAGCCACCTGAGGGCAGCCAGACCTTGCGGTCCAGCGCCTTCGCGAGCTGCTCGTCCACCCGGTACTCGGCGAAGACGTCGCCGGTGCCGACATAGCGGCGGACCCGGTCCCGCAGGTCGGGAGCGACCGTGTCGACGTACTCCTCGACCGTCGCCGCCTCGGTCGAACCCTGGACGATCAGCTCGGTGAAGTCCTCGTTGAAGACGTCCCGGATGACCCGGACCACGAGGTCGGGCTCCCCGTAGAGCAGCGATGGCGCGCTCGCCTTCTGCGCCTTGCGCTGGATGTCCTCCCACTGCGCGACCAGCCGCTCGACATCGCGCTCCAGCTCGGCCTCGCTCGCGCCCTCCGCCGCGGTGCGGACGATCACTCCACCGTTCTCCGGGGTGATCTTCTTGAGGATGCTCTTGAGCCTGGCCCGCTCGGTGTCCGGCAGCTTGCGGCTGATGCCCGCGTTCTGGCCGTCCGGCACGTACACCAGGTAACGGCCGGGCAGGCTGACCTGGCTCGTCAGCCGGGCGCCCTTGTGCCCGATCGGGTCCTTCGAAACCTGGACCAGGACCGACTGGCCGGACTTCAGCACCTGCTCGATCTTGCGCGGACGCCCGTCGAGGCCGGAGGCGTCGTAGTTGACCTCACCCGCGTACAGGACGGCGTTGCGGCCCTTGCCGATGTCGACGAAGGCCGCCTCCATGCTGGCCAGCACGTTCTGGACCCGGCCCAGGTAGACGTTGCCCGCGTACGAGGTCGAGCTCGCCCGCGTCACGAAGTGCTCGACCAGGACGCCGTCCTCGAGCACCGCGATCTGGGTGCGGTCGCCGTGGTGCCGGACGACCATCCGCCGCTCGACCGACTCACGCCGGGCGAGGAACTCCGCCTCGGTGACGATGGGCGCACGGCGACGGCCGCTGTCCCGGCCTTCCCGCCTACGCTGGCGCTTCGCCTCCAGCCGAGTCGAACCGCTCACCCCGCGGACGAGGTCGTCGTCCTTACGGGTCTCACGGACATGGACCACAGTGTTCGGCGGGTCGTCCGCCATCGGTGCGGCCTCACCGATTCCGGACCGCCGCCGCCGACGGCGCCGCCGGCGGGAGCCGCCGGCCTGCTCGTCGTCGGAGCCGTCGTCGGAGCCGTCGTCAGCGGAGTCGTCCGCGCCGTCCTCGACGGTGTACGCGGTGTCCTCGTCCGCGTCCTCGTCGGCGCCGTGCTCCGCCTCCGCGTCCGCGGCGCCCGAGCCGTCGTACGACCCGCGCGTCCCGGTACGCCGGGAGCGGCGACGGCCAGGCGTGACCTCGTGCTCCTCCGCCTCCGCGTGCTCCCGGTCCTGCTCGTCCGGTTCGCCGCCGTCGTCCTCGGAGGTCTCGCCGAGCTCGTCCTCGCCTCGGGCCCGCCCGCGACCGCGGCGGCCACGGCGACGGCGACGGGTTCCACCGAGACCGGTGTCGTCGGCGTCCGACTCCAGGTCCGTGTCGGCGGACACGAAGGCATCGTGCTCGAACGCGTCCTGCTCGTCCTCCAGAGCCGCGTCGGTGGCGGTGAGCTCATCGAGGTCGGTGAGCTCCTCGGTGGCCACATCATCGGGCGCGGAATCGTCCTGCGCCGCGATCGCGCCACCGTCGCCGGCCCGGCCCGGGCCGGTCGCGGGTGCCTCGCCGCTCGTGGGCTCACCGCGGCCTCGGCGGCGCGTCCACTCGTCGAGCGCGGCCACCTCGGGCTGCTGGAACATGATCATGGCAACCGGTCGGCGTGCCGGTGGCTTGGCTGCCGCGGCGGGGATCTCGGCCTCGGCGCCGCTGGTCCAGGTCGGGGTGACCGGCCGCGAACGCCGACGCGCCGGACGCTGGGCCGCCTCCCCTGCCGCGGCCGGAGCGGCTGGACTCGCGGTGGCCGGAGGGGCGGTCGTGTCACCGCTGGCGCTGACCTCGTCGGACCCGGCCTCGTCGGGTCCCGCCTGCGCGGCCGGCCCCGGCTGGACCACCGAAGCGGTCACGGCGTCGGTCACGGCCGGCGCCACGGACTCGTCGGCCGGGCCGCTCTCGCCCGCGGGCACTTCGGCGCTGATCGGCGCGCCGGTACTGACGGGCGCCTCGGTACTGACGGGCGCCTCGCTACCGGCTGTGCCGACAGCGTCGATCGGTGCGGCCGGCTCGGCGACCACGGCATCCGACGCCGCCACCGCGTCGGACTCGCCGCCCGATGTCGCCGACGGACCGCCGGCGCCCAGCTCGGACGGCTGGGCCGGTTCCACCGGCTCGACCTTCGTGGCAGTGCGACGAGCACGGGAACGTCGGGGCTTGGTCGCGGCGGGGGCGACCTCACCGCGCTCCGTAGTGTCAGCAGACGCCTCGGAAGCCGCGGATGCCTCGGGAACCGCGGACGACTCGGAAGCAGCGACAGTCGCAGCGTCGGTGGTCTCGCCGCCGTCGCTGCCCGCTGGCAGCTTGCTCGTGCCCGCTTCGGCAGTGCCCGATGACCGGGCTGCTCGACGGCGGGTCCGGGTCGGCTTCTCGGCCACGGCGACCGGTGCGGCATCAGCGGTCGGACCGGCTTCAATGGCAGCAGTGGAGGAGGCGGACGTGGCGGCCGGGCCGGAAGCCGGAGTGGCAACCGGGGCGGGCCCGGCGGCCTGGTCGGCTGCGGCAGCCGGGTCGGCGGAACCCACCACGGCCTCGCTGACCGCGCGGGACGCCCGCCGCGGCCGGGTGGCCGCGCGTCGCGCCGGCTTGGCTGGCGCCGCCTCCGGCGCCGGGCCTGCGGTGTCCTCGGCTGGCTGGGATGGTGCCGTCGGCGTCACCGTGGAACTGTCGGTCGGAACCGACACCACGGGCTCGGACGGCGAGATGGCCGCAGCGGCCTGGCCGGTAGGCGCCGCTGCGCTGGACTCCCCGGAGCCGGTCGGAGCTGTCTCCGGATCGGCTGCGGGTACGGGCACGGCCGCTTCCGGTGGCGGCCCGGCGGGCCGGCCGGCGGCACGCCGTCGACGTGTCGGCCGCACGGCTGCGGACTCGGACGCGGTCTGCTCTTCGGTGATCTGGTCTTCGGCGGGCACGGGTTATAAAGCCTTTCGGGCTCCCGGGCGCGCTGCGTCAGCAGTCGCGACCGCGCAGAAGCCGCTGTCTCGGTCCGGCGGTTCGCACCGCCGGCAATCCTGCGACACCCTCATCACGCTTCGAGTCGACCTGCCGGCCGGGCAGCCTCATCGCGGTCCGGCGCCAGCGGGTCCGCCAGCGTTCCATCCTCGCGCAATCGGCCCTGTTCGAGCCGTGTCGGCTCGGGTGGCACCGGAACGCTGAGAACAGCGACCGCGGAAAGGGCGGTCAGCACATCGTCGGGTCGAACGGCGGGCGTCGTGTGCCGTACGACCACGTCCAGTATCGCACAGGTGTCGTTCTCTGCACGGCAAACGGCCCAGACCACGGCCCCGCGCACATCAACTTCACGCTTGCCGTCCTTGGTCACCCGCTCGACGACCAGCGATTCCCGCGCCAGGAGCGCAGGAACGGCCACGCCCAGCTCCGCCGGAGCCACCCCGGGTAGCCGAAGCTGCCAGCGTGAGGCGTCGACGCGGTCGGGAAGCGCCCGCCCCTGCGCCTCGACACAACAGACCACATCGAGACCGGGCGGAAGTGCCGCGTCCAGCGCCTCGTGCACCCACCTCGGAGTGACCGGCGCGGAGAAGGCGATCTCGACGTACTCCGCCTCGCTGGCCGCACCGGTGGGCGCGGCACCAACCCAGGAGAGCCGGGGATGGGGGCTGAAGCCTGCGGAGAGCGCGACCGGCAGCCGCGCCCTGCGCAGGCCACGCTCGAAGGCCCGGGCGATGTCGCGATGCGAGAGGAAGCGCAGCCTTCCCCGCTTGGCGAAGCGCACCCGGATGCGTGCCACGACCGGGGGCGGCGGTGGGCCCTCAGGTTGACGAGGCACGGGCCGGCACCATGTTCGAAGGGGAGGCAACCGAAGAGGAGGCAGCCGAAGGCGAGGCAGCCGAAGGGGAGACAGCCGAGGCTGTTGTGGAGGCAGCCGGGGCGGGGGTGCTCGCCACCGAGACCACCGGGAGCAGCGTGCGCCCGGTAGGGCCGATCTCGTTCGCGGTGCCCATCGTCGGGCAGACGCCGCAGTCGTAACAGGGAGTCCACCGGCAGTCGTCGAGCTCCGCCTCACGCTGCGCGTCCTGCCAGTCGGCCCACAGCCAGTCCCGGTCGAGACCGGAGTCGAGATGGTCCCACGGCAGGACCTCGCGCTCGTCGCGCTCCCGGGTGGTGAACCAGTCCAGCGAGACGCCCAGCGGGCCCAGCTCCGCCTCGCACGCGGCCTCCCAGCGCGCGAACGAGAAGTACTCGCTCCATCCGTCGAAGCGGCCACCCTCACGCCACACCCGCTCGATCACCCGACCGACCCGGCGGTCACCGCGGGCCAGCAGGCCCTCGATGATGCCCGGGCGCCCGTCGTGGTAACGGAACCCGATCGCCCGCCCGACCTCACGGTCGGCACGCACGGTGTCCCGCAGCAGCTTGAGGCGGTGGTCGGTCACCTCGTACGAGGCCTGACCGGCCCACTGGAACGGAGTATGCGATTTGGGGACGAATCCCCCGATCGACACGGTGCAGCGGATGTCACGGTGACCGCTGGCCTTCCGGCCCGCCCGGATGACCTCGCGGGCGAGGTCCGCGATCTCCAGCACGTCCTCGTCGGTCTCGGTGGGCAGACCACACATGAAGTACAGCTTCACCTGGCGCCAGCCGTGCGCGTAGGCCGTGCTCACGGTGCGGATGAGGTCCTCGGCGCTGACCATCTTGTTGATGACCTTGCGCAGGCGCTCCGAGCCGCCCTCGGGGGCGAAGGTGAGGCCGCTGCGCCGACCGTTGCGGGAGAACTCGTTGGCCAGCGTCACGTTGAAGGCGTCCACCCGGGTCGAGGGCAGGCTCAGCGACGTGTTCGTGCCCTCGTAGCGGTCGGCCAGTGCCTTGGCGATCTCGCCTATCTCGCTGTGGTCCGCGCTGGACAGTGACAGCAGGCCGACCTCGGAGAAGCCCGAGGCCGCGAGCCCCGCGTCGACCATCGCCCCGACCGTCGCGATGTTGCGCTCCCGAACCGGCCGAGTGATCATGCCCGCCTGACAGAAGCGACATCCACGGGTGCAGCCGCGGAAGATCTCCACGCTCATCCGCTCGTGCACGGACTCCGCGAGCGGCACCAGCGGGGCCTTCGGATACGGCCAGGAG